>JANRLH010000043.1:0-17926 GCA_033762795.1 Pseudanabaenaceae cyanobacterium bins.68 | reverse complement strand
TGCACATAGCTGCTCAGTTGCAGGAGCGATCGCTCTAATCTGGGGTGAACTTGTGGTTGATGCCATGCTTGCCAGTAGCTATGGTGCATTAATTGCAGTAGCCAAAGTTGGGCTTCGAGTTCTAGGGTTTGAGCAATCTGTTTTGCTAGGCTTAAGCTCTGAATCAGCTTGGTTTTTTTAGATGGGGTCTCCGACTGTTTTAGTTGCTTATTCTCTAAATGTTTGGTCAGTTGAGAGATTAGATCCGGGGCGATCGCTTCTATTTTTTCATATTCAGTTAGGGCCTTGAGGGTTTCGCCTGGCGATCCTTGTCCCATTGCCAAAAGCAATTCCCATAGATCTGACTGAACTGACTGGTTTGGTTGATTGAGAACTCGATGCAGAACTTGGGTCAAATCCTGGCGGGATAATCGCCGAAAGGGAATTAATTGGCAGCGAGATACCAGGGTGGGCAAGAGGGCGTCTAGTCCTGGGGAAATTAGAACTAAAGTGGCTTTGCCAGGCTCTTCTAGGGTTTTGAGCAAAGCATTGGCAGCGGCTTCTGCCATGGTTTCAGCCCCTTCAATTACCACTACTAGGCGATTACTTTTGAGCGGAGCATGACCGAGAAATTCAGTCAGTTGGCGAATCTGCTCTAGGCGTACCTGGGGTAATCCCTTGCGGTTGAGATTGGCAGCGATCGCTTCTGAACGAGTATAAATTTTGCCTTTATCTAAATAGGTGGGTTCTACCCAGAGCAAGTCGGGATGATTGAGGTTATCCCCATGGAGCAGGGCTTGGCAAAATCGGCGGGCAGTTAAACGCTTACCTACCCCTGGCGTGCCGAAAAATAAATAGGCAGGTGCTAAGCGATCGCGATCTAAACTAGCTTGCAACAATCTAATGGCAGAGGATTGACCCAGAATGGAGTCAAACAGATCAGAAACAGCAGTCATGGATACTCGACTCGCAGAACTACGCACAATTCTAAACCAGGCGAATCATGCTTACTACGTTTTGGCTCAGCCTACCCTCTCGGATTCGGTCTATGATGCCCTCTATCGGGAATTGGTAGAACTGGAACAAAAATTTCCTGATCTAGTCACCCCAGATAGTCCTACCCAAAGGGTTGGGGCTACCCCTGCCGGTCAATTTAGTACCGTTGCCCATCGACTCCCACTCTATAGCCTAGAAAATGCCTTTGATTATGGGGAGATGCAGGCTTGGCAGGAGCGATCGCGCCGCCTAGTGGGGGATCTGACCTATACCTGTGAGCTCAAAATTGATGGGGCAGCCCTAGCCTTAAGCTATGAATATGGGGTGCTGGTGCGGGTGGCTACGCGCGGTGATGGCACCCAGGGAGAGGAAATTACCGCCAATGGCCGCACAATTCGCAGTATTCCCCTGCGGTTACACCTGGATAATCCTCCCCCCTGGCTAGAGGTGCGGGGCGAAGCCTTTATGCCCCTAAATGTGTTTGAGCAGCTTAATCACGCTAGAATTACCGCCGCAGAGCCGCCCTTTGCCAATCCTCGCAATGCGGTGGCTGGTACTCTGCGCCAACTCGATGCCAAGGTGGTGAGCCAGCGCCACCTCGATTTTTTTGCCTATACCCTGCATCTGCCGCCTGAATTTGCCCTAGGTCGTCAGAGCGAAATGCTGGATTTTTTGAGCGCGATCGGCTTTCGGGTGAATCCCCATCGGCAAGTGTGTAAAGATCTGGCTGCAGTGCAAGCTTATTACGATCATTGGCAAACTGCCCGCCATGACCTGCCCTACCTCACCGATGGCACTGTGATCAAGGTGGATGATCTGGAGTTACAAGCTCGGCTAGGCTTTACCCAAAAGTTTCCCCGTTGGGCGATCGCTTGGAAATACCCCGCCTTAGAACTACCCACCCGTCTGCTTGCAGTCACTATTCAAGTGGGGAGAACTGGGGCTTTGACTCCCGTGGCTGAACTCGAACCAGTGCAATTGGCGGGTACCAAAGTTAGTCGAGCGACCTTACACAATCGCGATCGCTTAGCCAGTTTAGACCTACACCTTGGCGATCAAGTGATCATTCGCAAAGCAGGGGAGATCATTCCTGAAGTGGTGGGGGTGATCCCAGAATTGAGACCAATCGGCGCCGTTGCGGTCACTATGCCTGACCATTGCCCTGAATGCGGTAGTGTGGTGCAGAAACTTGACCAGGAAGCCGTTACCCGTTGCCTTAACCCTACTTGTCCAGCGATCGTGCGGGGCAGTATTCGCCATTGGGTCAGTCGTGATGCTTTAGACATTCAAGGCTTGGGGGAAAAAATCATCTATCAATTGGTAGAAACAGGGTTAGTGCAAACGATCGCGGATTTGTATCGCCTGGAGCTAGGGCAGCTTTTTCAACTAGAGCGCCTGGGCGAAAAGTCAGCTACCAAGATCCTAGAAGCGATCGCCCGTTCCAAACAGCAACCCTGGTCAAGGGTAATTTATGGGTTGGGCATTCGTCACGTGGGTGCGGTCAATGCGGTGATTTTAGCTGAACATTTTCCCAGCTTAGATTTAATTGCAGCAGCCAACCTAGAAGCGATCGCTGCCATCCATGGCATAGGGATAGAAATTGCCCAAGCGGTCATCCAGTGGTTTAGTCTGCCCCAGAACCAAGCCCTGATCGCTCAACTTAGCGCCCTAGGCATCACCACCCGCCAGACCCAGCCCACCCACCCACCCCAGAACCGCCTGCTGGAGGGCAAGACTCTAGTGATTACTGGTACTTTTACTAGGCTCAGCCGTGAGCAACTCCAACAGCTAATCAAAGACCAAGGGGGCAAGGTTAGTGCTAGCGTCAGCAGCAAAACCGACTATGTACTGGTGGGACAGAATCCTGGCAGTAAACTAACTAAAGCTGAGAATTTGGGCATCCCTTGTGTTCATGAGCCAGAGCTAGATCAATTTTTCCACATCGAGGAATTGTAAATTTTTGTTACAATCAGGACTTACGCAGTCTGATTTAGGAACTGCTATAAAAAGGGAGTTTGAGGGCAAAGCCCCACACCCCAATTAGAGTCAGGGTTTTAGATCACCTGTGCGTCAGTCCTAACAATATTTTCATCCAGCCTCTGACTTACGCGCCTAGAAAAAATGCGTAACTCTTTACCCCGCCAACTAACACCATGAATCAAGATCAAGTGATTGCTACCCTTGTCTCCTCCGATCCTGCCCAACTTCCCCAAGCTCTAGCCGCCCTCAACCAAGTGCCGCCCTACCAGTTGTTGCTAGCGCTCACCAATCATCCCCAGATTCATCAGATCTATCCCCTGATCTTAGATCTGATCGAGCAGCACCAGCTTTTAGACAGTGACAATTCCCGCGATCGCTTGTTGTCCTTAGCCGCCCTCAAACATGTGCCCGCCCCCCAAGCAGTGCCTTTAATTTTGAAATTAATTAAGGACTCCAATATCCAGATCCGTTCCATGGCAGTATTTTCCCTGGGCTTGAAGGCAACCGAAGACTGTTTCCCAATTTTGGCGAACATCCTGGAAACCGAGACAGACTACGGCGTGCGGGCCGATGCGGCAGGAGCTTTGGGCTATTTGGGCGATCGCCGCGCCTTTGAACCCTTAATGCGAGCTTTTTATGAGGACGTGGAATGGCTAGTGCGGTTTAGTGCGGCAGTGTCCCTCGGCAACTTAGCCGATCCTCGAGCCTACGAAGCCTTGATCAGCGCCCTTAAGAGCAAGGAAGGTATCCTCCATCAGGCGGCAATCTCAGCCTTGGGTGAAGTGGGCGACTTGCGTTGTGTCCCCCACATTTTAGAATTTGTGCAGGCAGATGATTGGCTGACCCGCCAGCGCCTAGCTGAAGCCCTCGGTCGTTTGCCCACCGCCAAAAGTTTGGCGGCCCTCAACTATCTTGCCCAAGACCCTCATCCCCAGGTTTCCAGTGCTGCGGTAATTTCCCGCGATCGCTTGACTGCCCAAACCTAGGTAGGCGATCAATCTTTAGTGATATGGCAGTTTGCCAGTTAATCGGTGACCAAAAGGGCGCGTACGGAACCTAGGCGAAACTATGATAAGTAGGTAAACTCAGCCAATCAGGACTTACGTAGCCTAATTTGGGAACTGTTGTAAAAAGGGAGTTTGAGGGCAAAGCCCTCAAGTGGAGCCCCACACCCTACTTAAAGCTAGGGTTTTAGCTCACCTTTGCCTAAGTCCTACCAATAACAGTTGTCTTATCTAAAACCTGTGGCCCTATGTTACCCAGAAACCTGCTCAATGGTAGAGAGCATCGTGAGGTTTTGAGCCGACTATTTGACTGGGGCGATCGCGCCCTCAATCAATGGGAAATTCAATGCAGCGACTTTCTCTCCCCACCCGAACTCCAAGAAGCCCAACAAATATTTAGCCAATTTACCGAAGTCCAGGTTCTGCCCTGGGGCGGCTATGATCAAGCCGAACGCCAAAGGCTAGCGATCGCGCGAGTAGAAATCCCCCTCCAACCAGAGCAAATTCCCCTAGCAGCTCTAGAGATCATCGGTAACTTTCTGTTTGATGCCGCTAGCCATCGGGATTTTTTAGGCGCCTTGCTCGGCACTGGCTTAGAGCGCCAGAAAGTTGGAGATCTAATTATGCTAGGTGAAAAGGGTGCCCAGGTAATCCTAGTGCCAGAGCTAGTTTCCTATTTGGAAATTCACCTCAATCAAGTTAGATCAGTTCCAGTCAAAACTAGGCAAATTGCCGTCACTGATCTAAAAATTCGCCCGCCTCAAGTTAAAGAATTAGCGACAGTAGAAGCTTCTTTACGCCTAGATGCGATCGCCTCTGCTGGTTTTGGCATGTCTCGCAGCAAAATGGTAGACCTAATCAATGGTGATGACGTGAGAGTAAATTGGAAAACCATTAGCCAGCCCAGTCACCAACTCAAAACGGGGGATTTGATTGCCATTCGCGGCAAAGGTCGGCTAGCAGTAGGAGAAATTATGGTGACCAAAAAGGAGCGCTATCGGGTGTTGCTGACTAAGTATGTTTGAGCCTCAAGCCCAGTCATCTTGGCGATCGCTCTGCCTGCCATACACCCCACCCTTGCGATGAATTTCCCTGGTGGTTTGATAAAGCTGCTCCAGGTTAAATTGCCAGCGCTCTAGTAGTTGAGCCAAGTCCTGTTGAATATCTTTAGCGCCAGGAAAATCCGTATACCTGACCTGTAATCTAGCCAAGTCTGCCAAGTGGCGATCGCTAGGTGAAGCGACCCTGAGCAAGTCGTTCACCAAATCTCGATCCTTATAATATTGCGGATGTCGCTGCTCTTTCAGGTCTGCCATGCTACAACCATCTGGGTAAGATTACACTAATACTCAATTTCCTGTCTAATTCTTGGCTCAATCACATGGGGATCAACACCATACTTTTCTGCAGCTTCTACCATTTTAATTTGCAGTAGATCAGAATTTTCTAGAATGATTTCCTGCCATGGGGTAATCAGTTGTATGCCCAAAGTTTCTAGTATTTGAGCCGCAACCGCTCTCGCCAACAATGGAGGCACTGAGTTACCAATTTGACGAAAACCGTGCCACTTGGTGCTGTGAAAACGGAACCAATCGGGATAGGAATGTAATCTGGCAGCTTCGCGGACAGTAAGGCAACGCGGTTGTTCGGGATGGATGGGGCGGGGTGCTGTAAATGCGCCACGATTGCTGGGAGTGCCTGCTCTGAGGGTGTTACAGATACCATCAGGATCAAGTTTTAGGAATCTGCTAATTTTTTCAACTTCGCCATTGGGGGTAGCTCGAAAACGGGCGATTGAGGTTTCCCGATGTACAGTAGTGAGGCTTGAAGTCAAGAGCTTAGAGTCATACTTGCGGGGATAGGCGAGGTTACGGGGATCGGGTTTTAAATTGCGGAGATATTCACTGTAGAGGCTTTTGGGCTTTTTATAAGTAGCTACACACCAATCTTGATCGCCTAATTCTTGGTACTTAGTCAGATCTGGTAAGTCTGAAATTGCATCTCTTACGGTCGGGCTATCAGGCAGATTTGCCAACTCTGGGGGAATGCGTTTAGCTTTAGCGGGTTTGGTGATCGGGAATGGATAATGGGGAAGGGGATGGCCTTGACGACAGCCAATCAGGAATAACCTTTCGCGGTGTTGGGGTACGCCAAAGTAAGCAGCATCTAGCACTCGATAAGGATAGATAATTTGGTAGCCATTTTGTTGGAAATTTTCGATTACTTCATCCAAAAATTGGCGATGGTTGCCGATGGTTAAACCCTTGACATTTTCCATCACAAAATATTTGGCATTTAGCTCCTTGACTAATCGCATAAAATGTGAAACCAACTGATTGCGGGGATCGTCAAAGGCGCGTTTACCCATCATCGAAAAACCCTGGCAGGGTGGCCCGCCAAAAACCACATCAACTTCGCGATCGCCGATTTGCGATTTCGCTCGAATATCTGCACCTGAAATTGCGGTGACGCTCGCACAAATGGCTGTCCACATGGGAAAGTTATATTCATGGGTGGCACAGTGAATCGGGTCAATTTCCACGGAGGCGAGTACGTCAAACCCCGCTTGCTCAAAGCCCAAGGTCATGCCGCCGACACCAGCAAATAAATCCACCGCGATCGGTCGCTGATTTTTCATGGATTTCTAAATGGATGACACGGTAGTCCTAAACGAGTAAGGATGGAAATTGGTTGGGGGTTTGGGGGCGAAGCCCCCATGCGCCATCGGCAGTGCCCCTACGACCCCTGTTAAATCCTTACCTTTTTACCACCACCGATGACACTTTTAAGCGTTCCCATACTCCATTCTAGTTAGACCGCTTTCATATGTGTAATGCCGGCATGATCTCAGCCCCTAGCACTTGAATTTCAAAGCCATTGCCAGTTACCAACATCCCTGCCCTAATTTTGCAAGTTTTGCGTAGTTCAGTTTGACCATCTACCTCCACATAGCCATCGCCAATTAGGTGCTTGGCTGCCCCGCCACTTGGAGCTATGCCACAGACCTTTAACAAATTGCAAAGGGTGATGTATTCTTCAGAGAGTTGAAAGGTGGTTTGCATGGTCTTTAAGCCTAATTTGAGCCTGGTTTTAGTATTCCTCAATCTCAATTTTGCCATGGTTGCCCAAGCTCAATCCCCTCTGGAGCCAGCGGATTTGCCAGAGGAAGTTTTACGCCTGGAAATCTACACGGAGGCGCGATCGCCCCTAGATGGTAGGCCGCTTTCTGCTAAAGCCTATGCGGAACTCCAAGAAGAGTTAGGAGAGCTAGATGGGGGTACTGCTGCCTTTTTGGTGTCACCGCGCCTCAAAGATTTGATTGAATTGCTAAAATTGCGCCGCACCCTCCGCCAAGTAATCCCATTCATCCCTTAACAGGACTTACGCAGCCTAATTTAGGAACTATTGTAAAAAAGAAGTTTGAGGGCAAAGCCCTCAAGTGGAGTTCCACACCCCACTTAAAACTAGGGTATCACCTTTGCGTAAGTCCTACCTTAACTCAAGCCCTGGCTCTAAGTTATGGCTAGACTACAGATCTAGGACTTACGCAAATTTCAAGCTAAAATTGGCTAAGCTGAATTGTTGGCGATTATGCTAGCCCTCTCTCTTCCACCCGCCGAGGCTCTAGCCTACCTTAGCGGTATCCATACTACGCTCCTGGTCTGGGATCGAATTCCCCAGCTACTCTGGCAACTAGAAGCCGATGAGCGGCTTTTGATTCATTCTCTGGGATTCCCTGATCATCCTGCCGAAGTACAGTTATGTGAACAAATTTTTGCTGAATTTGGCTTCGACGTGGATACTTTTCCTGCTTGGGCAATTCAAGGGCTGGCTACCGTAGATGAGGTACTGCTCTATGATGGTGATGGTTTTGCCCAGGATGCAGTTCTCCATGGCTGTGGTCAGGATCTATTTAGCTATCAAAGCAGTGTTGGCAAAGAAAATTCCCTCTGCTATGGCATTCGTCTCAGCGATACTTTCTTTTTGGATGAGCCGATCTATGATGTGATCCCGCCCCTACACCAGGATTGGCATGGGGAGATGTTTTGGCAACCCGAGTCAGATTTGCAGCACTTCGCCTTTCGGTGTGCTTTGACCCGCGATCGCGCCATGTATTAGGTGGTTTTAATTATTTATTACAGGGATCAGTAGCCAGGCTTAAATTGGGTTGATAATAGAGGCTCAACTTTCCTACTTATTGTTTCCTATGAAAATTGGCGATCGCGTGCGCGTGCATACCTCCATTCAAGTTTTTCACCACCCCCAGCATAAGGGTAAGCCCTTTGACCTAAAAGATCTTACTGGCGAAATTGTGGGTATGGTTGAGGATAAGAAGGGGCGGCCGATCAGCCCAAATTATCCCTTGATGGTCAAGCTAGGGGAGAAGTTTACGGTACATTTGAGTGAGCAAGAATTAGAATTGCTGGAGTAGTTATTGGGCTGGTAGATTTGGCGGCGGGCTATTCATCTAAATCTCAGCCTTGCTCTCCCCCGCGATCGCCCTGGCTACCAGCCCTACCAAGTTAGTCAAATCTAGGTGATCAACCTTGAGGATTTCCCGCAACTCTTCCAGGGCTTTCTCTTGGTTTTCCTGCATTTTAATAAAGGGAATCGGTGTCACTGTGCGGGGTGGCGTGTTCACCATTTTGACAATTGCCTGGCGCACAGTTTGAATAATTTCTACAGATAATTCAATTTTTGCCCGTTGGCGCTGCTGCTGTAGTCCCTGCTCGGAGGTGGCATACATCGGTTTGAGGTGATTGAGCGCATAGGCGACCACTTCATAGAGGTTTACCCTTTGGGCTGCCTGGGGTTCGAGCCGCTGCATCTGGCTTTGGGCTACTGAAATCACCAGCTTTTCTAAAACATTAATAAATTCACGGTGCTTGGGTACAGGCAATTTTAATTCACTTCCCTTTAAGCTTTGGTTGTTATGGCTTAAGAATGATCGCTGGCGGTCAAAATTAGATTGTACTGATTGTTTAATTTTGTGACTGGAGATCGCCCGATAGACGGCATGGGGAACTTCCACCCAGGTGAGTTGAGGCTGGCGGAGTAATTCCTGCAGTTGAAACAACGCGATCGCGGCTTGATCTAGTTGAGTTTGGGGCAGGGGATTGACCGCCCGAATTGAGTCGCGCTGCACTGCCATAATCCCAGCCTGCACCTGCTGCCTGATTCGATCTCTGAGTTCTACACGGGCGCGATCGCGTAGTTTTGACCATCCCCGTTGGGTGGTAGCATACATGGTGGGCAGGCGATTGAGCGCATAGCATACTACCTCATTAAGCTGCACTTGCCGTTGCAGTTCGATTGGTAGCTGGGAATGTTGGAGGGTTGCTTCTCCCAACACAATATCTTCGATCGCGTTTTTACAACCTTGCATAGGAGATCAACTACAAAAAGTTTCCGCACAGCGCACAAAAATTTCTACCCCCGCACTCAAGGCAGTCTCATCAAAATCAAACTTGGGATGGTGATGGGGAAAGTCTAAATTCAGGGCTGGGTTAGCTGATCCCAGGAAGAAATAGCAACCTGGCACCTGCTGCAAAAAGTAGGACATATCTTCGCCACCCATGGTTTGGCATTCAGGCACGATCGCTAAATCAGTTTCCACTACAGTTTGCGCCGCTTGTTTGACCAAGTTGGTGATGGCGGGATGGTTGATCACCGCCGGATAGATGTGGCGATAATCGAGGGCATAGGTCGCGCCCTGACTTCGACAAACCCCAGCAATTACCTGCTCTAACCGCTCAGGCAATAGTCGTGCCAACCTAGGGCTAAAGTAGCGCACTGTGCCACTAAGGTTGGCCTGATCAGCAATCACATTTGGCGCTTTACCCGCCTGAAACTTACCGATGCTGACCACCCCTGACTCCAGGGGATCAAGGTTCCGAGCTACAATTGTCTGTAAGCTATTCACTACCTGGGCTGCCACCACAATGGCATCAACGGTTTGATGGGGCATAGCGCCATGACCGCCGCGCCCGTAGATGCTACAGTCAAATAGGTCTACTGCTGCCATTAAAGCGCCAGATCTTAGCCCTACCGTGCCTAGGGGCAGGTTGTTCCAGAGGTGCAGGCCAATAATTGCATCTACCCCATCCAGAACTCCAGCCTCAATCATGGGCTTGGCTCCACCTGGGCCTTCTTCGGCGGGCTGAAAAATGATTTTGATTGTACCTGCCAAGCGATCGCGGTTTTGCCACAAATAAGCAGCCGTCCCCAGGGCGATCGCTACATGACCATCATGACCGCAGGCATGCATCAGCCCGTCAATTTGGGAGCGATAGTCAGTAATGTTCTGTTCCTGAATGGGCAGGGCATCGAGGTCAGCCCGAATCGCCAACACTGGATGCTGGGGACGAGCTAGGGGAACCAGAGAGTCACAGTTAGAGCTACGGTTAGAACTTTTAGCCTTTCCTTGAATCGTGGCAACAATACCAGTTTTAGCCACCCCTGCCACAAAGGGAATGCCCCAGGCTTGGAGTTGGCTAACAATCAGGGCGTTGGTGCGATGTTCTTGGAATCCCAACTCTGGCAAGCGATGAATCTGCCTACGCCACTGCACTAGCTGCGGTTGTAGGGCTTGAATTGCGGGGCGTACCGCCAGATGGGGGGGGAGGGTCTTGATCATGTTATCAAGCAGTTTATCAAGCAGTTGCACTAACCAAGTTTTAAGGAGTTCGGCTCACCTATTATTAGGATCTGGTTGGGGTCTTGGTCATATTCAGGCAAAAGTTCACGGTGCTCTACCTCACCCAAACTGGACTCGATCGCTAAGCCTGCATCCAGACAATCTGCGCCCTTGCCCTCGATCACCCGTTCAGTCACCTTGCCATCTTTAGCGATGATGTATTCAATGCGGCGATACTCTGCCATAGGTTGAGCTAGATCTAATTAGGTCTTAGTTTAGCATTATCAGGACTTACGCCGCCTAATTTGGGAACTGTTGTAAAAAGGGAGTTTGAGAGCAAAGCCCTCATGTGAGGCGTAGCCCCACACCCCAATAAATCTAAATTATTTATCCGTAGGAAAATCTAGCCGCAGAAATTGGCTCAAAGCTAGCACCAGCCTAGGGGGCCACCGTCTTACCTGTTGCACCCAGTTTAAATCCAGATAGCGCCGATCAAGTTTTTCTACTGATACCCAGTTGCTTTCGGCTTCGCCAATTTTGCCCTCGGCCCACAGAGCTACGCTATAGGCGGCACGCACATCGGGAAAGTCTGGGTACTTGCGTAAAATATTGCGCATTTGGGTGAGCGCTTTGGCAGTTTCGCCCATTTGATAGAGGGCGATCGCTTGATTAGCCCGCGCAAAGGCAAAACTAGGAGCTAAGTCTGCGGCTTTTTGGTAATCCCTGAGCGCCTGTTCCCATTTGCCTAAGCCTGCCAGGGCATTGCCATGGTTGTTCCAAGCCATCGGATCTTGGGGATCTAATGCCAAAATGTGATCATAGTCAGCGATCGCTAACTCAAATTTGCCCAAACCCTCGTAGGCAGTGCCGCGATTGAGGTAAGGATCAAGGGCATCTGGGGCTAA
This sequence comes from Pseudanabaenaceae cyanobacterium bins.68, assembly GCA_033762795.1. GTDB lineage: Bacteria > Cyanobacteriota > Cyanobacteriia > Pseudanabaenales > Pseudanabaenaceae > JANRLH01. The sequence goes on along the minus strand of JANRLH010000043.1, from coordinate 6,425 downwards.
CTGAATTGCCTGATTATAGTCAGCGATCGCTGGCTCTAGGAGATTTTGACTGACCCGAGCGTTGCCCCGATTACTCCAGGCAGCAGCATTGAAGGGAAAAGCTTGGATAATCTCTGTCCAATAGAGTTCGGCGGTGGCAAAGTCACCTGCATTGGTAGCACCCACCGCTTGCTTTGCCAGTTGATCCAGTTGCCTGGTCTCTTGGGAATTAAGTTGTCGCACTTGATGTTGCACTTGGCTAGCACCTTCTGCCCACGGGATCGGCAGATTCAGCAAAATAATTAAACTGATCACCGCAAGTAGCTGCCGCCCATCCATAGATTATTCCTATCCTGTTACTTAATGAAAATTCCCGCGACAAGGGGGAAATCAGACTGGGTAAGTGCTGATATTCAGCAACTATAGCCTAGCAAAATCAACTAGCACTGCAATATCAAATCCCTATGGCTAGACTACAGTAGGACTTACGCAAACGTGATCTAGAAACCTGACCCTAATTGGGGTGGGGGCGCAGCCCCACTCAAAGGCTCTGCCCTCAAACTCCCTAGTCCTATACAGATTTGGAGAATTGGCATAAGAAGCCTAAATTAAAGTCACAAATTATCGTTAAATTAGATTAGGAATTATATTCAAGCCAAAATCGTATGGGCTTTGCGGATTTATCGATCGCCGAAATTGCCGAAGATTATGATGTTTCCCCAGAAGCCGTCATGCAGATCTGCGATCGCCTCGGCATCAAATACCAGGATGGCTTCACTAAGTTAGCACTTGAAGATGCTAAGGCGGTGATGTTGGCTGCTCTGGAAGCCAAATAACTCTCAAATCTACTTCCCCTAAATCTAACTATGAAAAAAACTTTATTACAAAACCTCTCGCGTTTTCTACTAGCCGCGATCGCTACCCTGGTGATTTTCGCTCAGCCTGTGGCTGCCCAAGAAACCGATCAAAATCGCACAGTCTTGCTCAATGCTAACCAAAAAGTCTTGGTTTCTAAAAGTGAAATTGCCAATGGCAAAAAACTATTTAACTCCGCCTGTGCTAGCTGCCATGTGGGCGGTGCCACCTTCACCAACCCCAACGTTGGACTAGACCTACCTACCCTGGCTTTGGCGACTCCCCGCCGCGATACGATCGAAGGCTTGGTAGACTACATGAAGAACCCCACCACCTTTGACGGCGAAGAGGACATCAGTGAACTGCACCCCAGTCTCAAGAGTACCGACATCTTCCCGATCATGCGTGGATTGACTGATCCTGAACTCAAAGCGATCGCTTCCTATATGCTCTACTCTGCCAATCTCAAGGGTGTGAGTTGGGGTGGAGGAAAAATTTACTACTAAAGTTGCACCTTTAGCCCAAAGATTATAAAATAAACCTTAATATTCAGGAAAAACTATGATTTCTAACACTCTTTCTCAACTGAAGCGCTTTAGTTTGATCTGCTGTGCCCTTCTAGTTGCTTTTACCCTCAGCTTTAGTGCTGCTGCCAACGCCGAAACCTACCAGGTCAAAATGGGTTCCGATAGCGGACAACTGGTATTTGAGCCTAAAGTAGTGACAATCAAGGCTGGTGATACGGTGCAGTGGGTGAATAACAAGGCTTTCCCCCACAATATTATTTTTGAGGGCAACCCTGACCTCTCCCATAAAAAACTGTTGCTGAAGCCCAAACTCAATGCCGAAACTACTTTTACCCAGGCAGGTGAGTTTAGCTACTACTGCACACCTCACCGGGGTGCCGGCATGGTTGGTAAAGTTGTAGTGACTGAATAATCGTCATTGCCAGACAGGTTAAATCTTGAGCTCCTAGAGTATTCTCTAGGGGTTTTTTGCGGCTCTAGAAGGCTCCAAATCTTCACTATTCCCGCAAATTCCCTTTTTCCCATCACCCTATTTTTTGCACAGTTATGGATCTAGTAGATATCAAACGCCATTGGGAAATTCTCCGTCAGCGCCTGGGCAAAACCCAGGACTATCTTTGACTTGGCTGCGATCAAAGCCAAAATTGTTGACCTAGAGCAGGTTAGCGCCCAAGCTGGTTTTTGGGACAGTACCAGCCAAGCCCAAAAGGTGATGCAGGAACTAAACCAGTTGCAATCCCATCTCCAACTATTTGATCGTTGGCATAAATCTGTGGAAAATTTGAGCGCGATCGCTGAACTCCTGGAACTAGAGCCAGACCAGAGCCTAGCAGAGGAAGCTCAGCAGACCATCACTACTCTGGAAGCTGAATTAGACCGGTGGGATCTAGAGCAACTGCTGGCGGGGGAATACGATCGCTGCGATGCCGTAGTGACGATTAACGCTGGCGCTGGTGGCACTGATGCCCAAGACTGGGCGGAAATTTTGTTGCGCATGTATAGCCGTTACGCCGAAAGCCATGGCTATCGGGTGGAATTGTCTGATCTATCGGAAGGGGAAGAGGCAGGGGTCAAGTCGGTCACGATTATTGTCTATGGCGCCTATGCCTATGGCTATTTTTTGCCGGAAAAAGGTACCCATCGCCTAGTCAGAATTTCGCCTTTTAATGCCAATGATAAGCGCCAGACCAGCTTTGCTGGCGTAGATGTGATGCCCTTGATCGATCAAGACATTGAGTTAGACCTCGACCCTAAAGACCTGGAAATCACCACTACGCGGGCGGGTGGCAAGGGCGGTCAAAATGTGAATAAAGTGGAAACCGCAGTCAGAATCACCCACTTACCCACTGGGATTTCGGTGCGCTGTACACAGGAGCGATCGCAACTGCAAAACAAAGACAAGGCGATGCAGTTACTCAAGGCTAAGCTGTTGATTATTGCCAAACAGCAACAGGCCCAGAAAATAGCCGATATTCGGGGTGACATTGTGGAAGCCGCTTGGGGCAACCAAATTCGCAATTACGTATTTCACCCATACCAAATGGTCAAGGATCTGCGTACCAATGTGGAAACCACGGATGTGCAAGATGTGATCAACGGTAATCTTGATCCATTTATCCAAGCTTATCTGCGGCAACAAAATCAACTGATTTGAGTCAGCTAAACTTGAGGCAAATATTTAGGTGAGGCAATGACGATTAAACTCTTGTTGACATTGATGTTCTGGCTGGCAAGTTCTCCTCTAGTTTGGGCGCAGGTTAAGTTTAGTGAAGAAAAAATCACTAGCTATGCCAAGGCTGCCCATGCGATCGAGCAGAAGCGCACGGAAATTTTGCAGCGAGCTACTAGTAGTCCCGATTGGACAGTGGTGTCCCAGAAAGCTACTGCTAGAGGTTTGAATGTTTGTGATCTGGCAAAAGAAGAACAAACTGGGGTAATCGAAACCCTCTGCCGCGAATTATTTGATTTTGCCCAGCAGGAACGACGGCGGAATGGCTTTGATAGCAATAGTGAATTTAATCAGATGACTAGGGCTTTGCAGCAAGATCGCATCCTCCAGGAGAAAGTACGGCGCAAAATTGCCGAGCAGGGGGCTGGACGATAAGTTTTGCCATCTCATACCAAATCCCTATGGCTAGACTATTAGATTCAAGACTTACCCCGTCTGATCTAGGAAGTTTTGTCAAAAGGGAGTTTGAGGGCGTAGCCCCACACCCCATCTGTAGTGAAGATTTGGAGAATTGGTATAAGCCCCCCTCAAGCGCTAAACTGCTAGGGATACATTATAAGCTGCTTGCCTTGGGGATGGCTCTCCAGGGTAGGCAGAAGTCTGAATACTCATGGTGCTGTTTATGGATGCTGTCGTAATCTACTATTTTTCGCCCAACCCGCCCTATTTTTTGTTTGGTGCTGCCCTGGTGGCTGGTCTACTCTGTGGCAAAACCTTTGAGGTTAATCTCCGTGAACTTGTGCAGGAGTGGAATCTGAATCGTTCTTCCCGTAGCTTAGCGAACCTGAGGGGAACTGCCCTCAAACTGCCTTTTTTAGGGATTGCCCTATGTATTGCCGTATTTTTAGCCAGTGGCTTGGAGATTTTTGGCTTTCCGCCGATTTTATCCTATCCCTTGTCTATAGTGGTGACCTTGCTAATTTCTGGCTTAGTATGGCGGCAATTGGGGCAATTGTTGGTGGAGCTAGAACGGGGCGGCTCGGCAGCGATGGACTTAGATATGTTTGAGCTTTGAAAGAGAGGGTGAACTCCCATTCTTGGCGATCGCTGCGCCAGGTAATTTCCGATTCTCCTACGGTAATTGGGCCCCAGTACTGGCGGGAACCATCGATCGCAAATACAAAGATCTGATCGCCGTTGGTAATCTGGGGTACTTGGTCAGGCAAAGACAAAACTAAACCCTTTTCGCCTCCTTCTCCGGGGGTAAAGTCCCAATGCCATGGCTCTGGCTGGTTCTGGGACTTCAGCACAATTCGCACGGGATGCTGAGTGAGATTACCAAACCGCAGGCTACCCTGTCTGGGCGGTAGCGGTTGAATTGACGGGCTAAACTGAGTTTGCCAAATCCAATTGCCCAATAGGGCGATCGCGATCGCTAAACTAAAGAGCCAAACTAGCTTAAATCCCAATCGAGATCTCCAGTTATTCAGATTTTTTCTGACCTTGAGCATCGTAATAATCTGGCTTAGTAACTTGCATTGCTCGCGCGATCGCCAAGGCATTATCCGGCACTGATTGAGTAATTACTGAACCTGCTGCCACATTTACATTATTACCTAAGCTTACGGGTGCAACCAAGACAGTATTGGAGCCGGTTTTGGTGCGATCGCCAATAGTAGTGACATGCTTAAACTTGCCATCAAAGTTAGCGGTGATGGTGCCAGCCCCGATGTTTACCTGACTACCCAGGCGAGCATCTCCCAAATAGCTCAAGTGGGCAGCATTGGTTTGACTACCGAGATGGGCATTTTTTAACTCTACATAATTGCCGAGACGGCAGTCGGAACCCACCCGCGATTCTCCCCGAATATGGGCAAAAGGGCCAATTTTTACCCGATCGCCCACCGAGCTAGCCGTAATTACTGAATACAACACTTGGCAATCAGCCCCAATTTCACTATTTTCAATCAAACTGCCCGGACCAATTTTGCTACCACTGCCAATTTGGGTTTTTCCCCGCAGGTGGGTTTGGGGTTCTAGTCTGACATTAGCTGCCAACTGCACTTCTGGATCAATCGTAATAGTCTCAGGCATGATCATGGTCACCCCGTGACGCATCCAGTCTTGTTTAATGCGCTGTTGCAATACCCCATAGGCTTGAGCTAATTGGAGGCGATCGTTGATGCCGAGACTCTCCTGGTGATCGGCCAGATCGAGGGCATATACCTCTGGCAAATAATCAAATACCTGGGTGAGATAATACTCCTGCTGAGCGTTGTGATTGGTCAATTTCGGTAAGGCGATCGCTAATTCTGCCCAATCAAAGCAATACACCCCAGAACTCACCCTAGAATTCAAGCGCTGGGTAGGGGTACAGTCTCGATGCTCAACAATCTCAATAATTTTTTGCCGATCATCACAAAACACGCGACCATAGCCAGTGGGATCCGGCAAAATCCCGGTCAATACCGTAGCGGAGCGGCGCTGGGATCGATGAAATTCCACTAGATTAGCGATTGTGCTGGCGCGCAGCAGGGGGGTATCTCCAGTCAAGACTACCAGTTCGCCCCTAAAGTTTTTGAGCGGATTTAAAAGTTGCTGGATTGCATGACCTGTACCTAGCTGCTGGGCTTGGAGGACAAATTCTAGATCTGGTTGATCTGATAAGCTAGCTTGCACCTGCTCGGCGCCAAAGCCAACAATTACCAGGATGCGATCGGGAGCTAGGGGTCTAGCACTGTTTAATACCCAACTCAGTAGCGATCGCCCGCCCAAATCCTGTAATACCTTCGGCAAATCAGATTTCATTCTGGTGCCTTTACCCGCCGCCAACACTGCTACTGCTAGCATTCTTTTGCCCGTCTTAGATCAGGTTAATCTTATCGGAAAATTGGCGTTGCACAGTAGCGAGATGATTTTCCTAGCTCAGGACTTATACCAATTCTCCAAATCTTCACCCCATTTCAATCAATCTTACCCAGCCTGATTGAGGAACTGTTATACAAAGGGAGTTAGAACCCCACATCCCAATTAGAGCTAGGGTTTTAGATCAAAATTTGGTACTTCTCCTGGGCCAATTGATACAGCCGCCGCCACACCAGGCGATTGGTTAGTACCACCACTAGAGACATGGTGCCAGTAGCCGCCACCAGCAAGGGAAAATTTCCCGCCTTGGTTGCCTGGGAAATAATTGCACCCAGACCCGGAGTATCAATCACTTTGCCCTGGAACTCAATATATTCACTCACAATACTGGCATTCCACGCTCCCCCCACGGCGGTAATGATTCCAGTCACTAGATAGGGGAAAATACCAGGCAAAATTAGGGTCAGCCAGCGCTGTACCAGGCTCAATTTATACACAGTGGCTGCCTCAAATAGGTCAGAAGGAATAGA
>JANRLH010000042.1:0-17758 GCA_033762795.1 Pseudanabaenaceae cyanobacterium bins.68 | reverse complement strand
ACAGGCGTAAATCGCCAGACCACCCGTCCCAGAATAGCAAAATCCAAATATTCCAACTTCAGATCAACCATAAACGGCTGATAATTAACATTATCCGAAGTCACCTGAATCAACCTATCTGGCAAACGCTGCAACCTTTTAACGTGGAGAAAGCCATCCAACCTAAACACATATACACCCTCACGCCGTAGCTCATTATTTTGCCTGTCCACTAAGATCATATCCCCGTTCTGGATTTCAGGTTCCATCGAGTCCCCCCGCACAAACAGAATATCTACCGCACTGGGATTCACGCCTAGAGTATTTCTCAGCCAACTCTCCTGAAAACCCGTGTAGGTCATAATCTCTTCTTGGTCAGCAAACACCCCTCGACCTGCCGACACATCCACATCGTAGACAGGAATTTGGGCAATCTCATCATCTGCGATCGTGAGAATCTTTTTCCCCGTCAGCAACCAATTAGCATCAAGGTCATAGACTCGGCAGATCGCACAAATAAAATCAGCATCAGGCAAGCGATCGCCCTTCTCATATCTAATTAAAGTCGAGCGAGCAACACCTAAACTAGCCGAAAACTGAGGTAGAGTCTGCTTCCCCCGAATCTCTGTAATCCGTTTACCGATCTCAATCGCTCTCAAAGAAGATTCACTCATAAATAAAAGCGGTTAAATGAGTAACAAGTGATAAGAAATGACAATCTAAATAGTGTCCAAACGGATACTATTGCTATTGACGTAATTTATGACTTGTAATATACTCTCTGAGAGTAGCCAATCGGATACTAAATGTCAAGGTTCTGTGGAAAATTTATTTGTGGAGACTATGTTGGTTCGGGAAAAGCCGTATCTATTGTACGACAGTGTGGCGCAAAGAGTGTTGGCTGAGGCTTTAATTTCTGAGGCGGAAGCGAGCAGAAGAAATTCGGTATTGGGCAAGTATCAGCGTTGGATCACGGAGGAGTTGAGCCGTGAGTAAATATCGGTCTTCTATGAGAAATCCCTGTCCTGTGTGTGGTAGGACTAAGGATAATGATTGTGCGGTTGATCAAGATGATTTGGGGCTAAAGGTTAGATGCCATACCCATCTGGGTGATGCTGGGATTGCGGGTTTTGTCTATCGGGGGCAAACTGAGTGTGGTATGTGGGGGCTATATTATTCAGTACCTCAAGATAGTTCGGATAGACCTAAAGCGGTAAGGGTTGCTGGTCAAAAAGAGTTTTTCTATCCCAATATCAAAGGCGATGCTCTGGCGAAGGTAGTCAGGACGGATGATGGTAAGGGGACTAAGAAGTTTGCCCAGTGGCATCGGGTGCATGGCAAGGGTGTAGCCTGGGCTTTGGGGTTGCCTGAATTGCTCCAGAAACAGGTGCATCTTTATCGGATTGGGGATGAGGTTGTTAAAAGTGCAATTTCTGGTGGTGAACCAATATTAATTGTTGAAGGTGAGGGTAAGGTTGACTTGCTTTTATCAATGGGTATTGCTGCTACCTGTGCGATCGGTGGGGCAGGTAAGTGGCGTAGGTATGGTTATCCCAATTATCTGGAAGATTTACAGGGGGCTAGGCTGGTATTGGTGCCTGATCGGGATACTAAGGGGATGGCACATATGGAGGATGTTGCTCAAGACTTCCCCGATGCTCAATGGTTGTATCCCTATCCTGATTCGCCTTTGTGGAATAAATTACCTGAAAAAGGTGGTTTAGATATTGCGGATTGGATTGAGGATTTTAAGTTATCTAAAGAGCAGGTTTTGGAGGCGGTGGGTCAAGTGCCAAGGGCGATCTACCAGAGTAAAAAGCAGGAAATTCCTCAAGAGCTTAACGAACAAGAAGACCATGACATTCTCAAAGGTGAGACTCAGACTTTACTCAGTTGGATGTCTGAATCTATTGCAATTAATTCGCTGATTCCCAGTTTGGCTATTCCCTTTACTCAGGTTGCACGGGCTTTTAATATTCCTGAAGTTGTCTTAGTGTCTGCATTGCTACCGATTGCTGCTTCACTTCTGAAAGTCGGGACAAAGATTGAGATTGCGGCGGCTACTGAGTTCTATCCACCTCCCATTATCTGGACTGGAATTATTGCTGAGTCTGGTGCTACTAAGTCTCCGATTTTTAAGATTCTCACTAAGCCACTCAAGGTATTACAGGCTGAAGCTGAGGAGATCTACAAAGAGAAAGTTAAGGAGTACGATCGGGAAATTGAAAAGTATGATGCCTCGAAGGATAAGGGTGAGAAACCTGATAAGCCTGTTCCCCGTAATTATTTCTTCCAAGATTTTACAACTGAGGGATTGGCGCAAAGTCTTGAAGGAACCACCCACGGTACGGCGATCGCGGTTGATGAGTTGGCAGAAATGTTGGCGGGATTCAATCAGTACAAGGGTGGAAAAGGGAATGACAGGCAAAAATGGTTGACGATCTACGATTCGGGGGGCATGAAGGTTGACCGTAGTAGTGGAAAGAGAATGTTTCTGACTCATACGCCTGTAAGTATCCTCGGCACGATTCAGCCTGACGTTCTTAAGCAACAGATGGGAGATTTGTATACTGTCGATGGTTTATGGCAGAGGTTTCTGTGGGTGAATTTACCTGTGACTCGTTTACCTGCTCCTGGGGATGGAGTGACTTGCAATATTAGTGAGTTGTTGCTAGGAATTTATCGAAGACTAGAAAATTTGCCAGCGATCGCTTACTCAATTTCAAAAGAAGCTAAGAAGATTTGGTCAGGTTGGCATGACTGGTGTGAAACTCAGAAATTAGCTGAAGCTCATCCAAGTATTCGCACACTTTACCCAAAAGCTAGGGAACGGGCAGCAAGAATCGCTTTGGTTTTTCACATTGTGGAGGCTGTAGCAATTAACAAGATGCCCAGTCAAGAGATTTCTGCTAAAACCCTAAATGCTGCTATCCAATTCGTACAGTGGACGATCAAACAGACCAGGCTGCTCTATGCCGATCTAGGAATTACCGAGCATCAAGATTCTGCCAAGATTACTCGTTTTGTGGAGCGGTTCCGTCATGCAGATTGGATTACGGCTAAACAGGTGAGGTCTTGGATTCCTGCCCGTCAAAAGCCCTCTTGTGCAGAATGTCGTGAGTTTATGCAACAGGTGGTAATGATGGGTTACGCCAAAAATAATGGGCAAACAGGAAGGAAATATAAAATTAAGATACTCTCTTGTAGTCCCTTTAGTCACTTTGACCCTCAAACCCAGGCAGAGCATAGGTTTGAGGGTAGTCACTTTAGTCACCTTTAACCAAGATTTACACCTAAATTCTGTGGATGCCCCTACAAATTGCCAAGGGGGTTGTAGTTCACCGCTAAAAACTGAGGTATCCAATCTACATCAAAATCCTGCTCTTCAAAGTGACTATGGTGACTACGAGGTGACTACCAAGTGGACTACAGCCAAATCCAGTCAGGGACAGACTTTGAACCCCATAGTGACTAAAGTGACTACCCCCATAAATATAAGTGTTGGGGATAAGGTGCGGTATCGGGGCAAGGGTGAGAATGGACTGTTTACCCTGAAGGGCTTGAAGTCGGATGTGCTAATGGTTGTGGCGATTTCTACAGACATGATCGAGGTGGCTAACCCTCGATGGCTGACTACTCAGAATATTCCTGTGGCTGATTTGGAGAGAATTTAGGCGTGTAAGAGGGTTGCCCATAACCTTATTAGCGTGGTGGGCGGGAAACAACTTAAGAAATAATAAGGAGGTGGAAAATGACAATTAACAGTATTGAAGTAATCAACGCTGAGGCTCTGCCTTCATTACTTGAATGGTGTGATAAGCATGAGGCTTCAAGAATTACAGGTTTATCTGCTTTAACTCTTCGAGACTGGAGGTTAGATGGGAGGCTGGTTGAAGGTATACATTGGATCAGGATTGGTACTCGGTGTGTAAGGTACAATTCTGCTCTACTCAGAGACTATGTAGCTACCCAATTAAGCCCTAATGTTCATCAACGTGCCGTTGATAATTACCTTGCATCTTTGCCAAGCAATAAGCAAAAGCACAAAAATCGCAAAAAGGTATAAAAGTGGTATACCAAATATTTAAGTCTGTAGAAGCTATATATAGAAGACTTTATAGGAACTAGAGTTCAACCTTGACATGGTAGGGGTCGGTGGTTCGAGTCCACTTGTGTTCATTAGCAGTTGGTGTCAATGACAATGCCACGGGCAGAACATTTGCCAATGAAAAAAAATCTCAGATCGAGGCTGACCTGAAAAATGGTCAATACGATTCAACACTTCTAAAGTACAAGCCCCGTACTTTGGGCAAGACTGGGGCTAAGATTACTGCCCCAGAATTGTTCAAACGGTTCACCGTAGTGATCATCTTTAGGACTTACGCACAGGTGATCTAAAACCCTGACTTTAATTGGGGTGTGGGGCTACGCCCCACTTGAGGGCTGTGCCCTCAAACTCCCTTTTTATAGCAGTTCCTAAATCAGACTGCGTAAGTCCTGACTCTAAGAAGTTTAAACCCTTTACTAAGATTGAAGTAAACATCATTCTTAATGCCTTTAAGCATCATCAATACTATTCCCATTACTACCCCCTGGTAGCATTTCAGTCTGCTACAGGTTGCCGATTTGGTAAAGCCGTAGGGTTGAGGTGGCGTAATGTTTCTGGTGACTTTAAGAATGTTCTTATCTGCCAGACTTTTAGCCGCGGTCAGTTCAAAAGGTAGTGCATCAAAATTTCTGGGTTTCACCGAGAGAGTGATGATGAAACTACATATCATGCTGGCAGACTAGAGCTATTTCGCAACTATGACGAGTTCGGCAATCGTTTAGCTAGACCACGAACTCTATTAGCCGATTAGGGTCGCAGGGCGCAGCCCCGTACTGGGTTTTAATGATTTCTGTGCCGCATTCTTTTGAAAATCGTAATAAAACCTCGCTCCATGCAATCCTACTTATGACTTACGCAAACGTGACCTAAAAACTTGGCTTTAAGTAGGGTGTGGGGCTGCACTTGAGGGCAAACCCCTCAAACTCTCTTTTTACAATTGATCAATTAGCGCTTGAATAATTGCTAGGTTGGCGGCAGGAAACTGATATTGACTGAGGTCAGCAATCTTTACCCATCTTACCTGTTGACAAGCGATCGCCTGAATAGGCTGTGCTGGATGAAGCATCTGGGCATGGTGTGTAACTAGAGTCAGGTTTAAATGCTCATATTCATGCTGTAAGGTCAGCAAATGTTCACCTACGGCAATGTCAATTCCTAGTTCTTCTCTGATTTCGCGCTCAATGCAGGCGATCGCGGACTCATTTGGTTCAATTTTGCCCCCAGGAAACTCCCAGAACCCGCCAAAATCACCTTCAGGCAACCGCTGATCGATCAAAACTTGGGAGCGATCGTGGTTCCAGATAATTGCAACGGCGACTCGGCGATTTTTTTTCACTGGTTTTTCACTGAGTTTTTACGGGGTTCAAGCCAAAAATTCTAAACCGCTTGCCCTAGGCAGCAAGTCTTTTTCGCTCAGCCACTGGCGATTGAACATACGACTCTGATAACGACTGCCACCATCACATAAGATCGTGACAATCCGATGCCCGCGGCCGAGTTTTCTCGCTAACATTACCGCTCCCACCACATTTAAAGCCGCCGAGCTACCCAAGAATAGCCCATCATGCTTGAGTAAATAATGAGCCATTTCAATGGTCGCCCGATCGCTGCCAAAAAAAGCCCCATCTAGTTCAGCGCGACTGAAGTTAGCGGTTTTACGATTGATGCCAATTCCTTCAGTAATTGAACTGCCCTCGGCTTTAAATTCCCCTTGGGTAATGTAGTTGTACAATCCAGAGCCAGGTGGATCAATTAAGTAGGCTTGAATTTGGGGATTTTGCTCCTTGAGGTAGGCAGTTACACCACCAATGGTGCCGCCAGTGCCCGAAGACATTACCACTCCATCTAGGTTACCTTCGGTTTGTCGCCAAATTTCTGGAGCCGTACTAGAGTAGTGGGCATTGCTATTTGCCAAATTTTCAAACTGATCCGCCCAAAAGGCATTTTCTAGTTCTAGCGATCGCGCCTTGGCTCGATGATAAAAATGATTAGGATTGGCAAAAGCTACGGGCGGGACTAACTCCACCTCTGCACCCAGGGCAACTAGCAGATCAATTTTTTCTTGGGATTGGTTACTGGGCATCACAATCACACAGCGATAGCCCTGGGCATTGGCGACCAAAGCTAAACCGATCCCAGTATTGCCAGCAGTACCCTCAACAATTGTGCCGCCAGGCAGGAGCTTACCATCTGCAACTGCTGCTTGCACCATATACAGAGCTGCCCGATCCTTGACACTACCACCTGGGTTGAGAAACTCCGCCTTGCCCAAAATTTGGCAACCAGTTGCGGCTGATAGGGACTCAATTTCAATCAGTGGGGTATTGCCGATCGCACCCACAAACCCTTGACAAATGAGGTTTTCAGTCATTCCACTCACCACGCGGTGGCACAATCGGGTTCATGGTTAGAGGTCGAGAAATATCAGTTTCTTTGATCGCCCGCCGCAGTAACCACTGACGAATTGCCATATTTACTGCTTCGCTGGGATTGTTAGTAACTTCACATAGCTCTGCTAACAAAGCTGGCTCTAACTCAATCACTGGCAGATTCCCAGATGAAATAGTTCGCTCTGGGATTTCCGGCATACTCTGCTCAATTACCTGTTCTGCAATTTTATCTGACATAGTCACTTCCAACTTAAAACTAAACCGAAATCGCCAAATTGCCACGGAATCATGTCCTTGAAAAATTTTTCAAGCTTCCTCCAAAATAGCGCGAACTCCCCCAACTAACCATAGGGCTTGAGCAAATTTACGCCATCTTGACCATCCACTGCCCGCAAAAATACTTTTACCTGCTCCCCTTTGGCTGTAGGCAACACTTTACCTACATAATCTGGATGAATTGGTAGTTCTCGATGCCCGCGATCAATCAACACGGCTAACCTGATCGCCGCTGGACGACCGTAGCTGTTTAGGGCATTGAGGGCTGCTCCCACTGTGCGTCCACTAAACAACACATCGTCTATCAGTACCACCAGCTTGCCAGTTAGATCTACGGGGATATTGGTTTGACCAGGCACCCGCAGACCGATCCGATCTAGGTCATCGCGAAATAAGGTGACATCTAGGGCTCCCTGACTTATTTTGATCTGCTCTAGAATCTCAATCTGTTGGGCAATTAATTCACTCAAGGGGACTCCCCTGGTTCTGATTCCAACCAGCACTAGGTTAGCCAAATCACCAGCATTCTCAACAATCTCAGAAGCCAGGCGATTGACTGTGCGCCTCAATTCTTCTGCGGAATAGATTTCAACCACTGTTGGAATCATCAGGGGGGGCATATTTTTGCGACCTAGGGCTTGATTAAGTTAGGCTTTTAATTTTAGCTTATGGTTATGATCGTAGTAAACTCAGTCTCAACTTTCTGTGCAGCATGAACCTGGATCTAATTTCTCTTTGGCACTTCGATCCGCAGATTATTTTTCTGAACCATGGTTCTTTTGGGGCTACTCCGAAGGTGGTGCTAGCGGCTCAAGCCCAATGGCAAAGGAGATTGGAGCGCCAGCCTGTAGCTTTTATTAAGTACGAATTACTGGAACAGATGAGAACTGCTGCCGCCTGTTTAGCAGATTTTGTTGGGGCTTGTCCTGAAGATTTGGTGTTTACCGAAAATGCTACGGCTGGGGTCAACACAGTACTAAATTCTCTGAATCTGGGGGCTAATGCCCAGGTTTTGATCACCAATCACATCTATGGTGCGGTAGCAAATGCGGTCAAGCATTTTTGTCGGCGCCAAGGAGCAAAGCTGGAAGTAGTAGAAATTCCTTTTCCCCTGGAGAGTGACCAGGAAATTTTCACCGCCTTTGACCAGGCTTTAGCCAAAGTCAAATCTGCCCAGCTACTAGTAATCGACCATATTACTTCTCCTTCTGCCGTGGTACTGCCGGTGCAGCAAATAATCGACTGGGCACACAGCCATGGGATCAGGGTCTTGGTGGATGGTGCCCACGCGCCTGGCTCGATTCCCCTAGATCTAAATCACCTAGGGGCAGACTGGTATGCGGGCAACTGCCATAAATGGCTGTTTGCGCCCAAGGGTTGCGGCTTTCTAGTGACAGCTAAATCCCAGCAGGCAGAACTCCATCCCCTAGTAATTTCCCATGGTTATGGTGCGGGCTATTTGGAGGAGTTTGACTGGATTGGTACTAGAGATTTTAGTGGCTGGTTGGCTATCCCGACCGCGATCGCTTTTTATCAAGAATTTGAGCAGTGTGTAGCAGCTAACCATCAGCTAGTCAAACAGGCGCGATCGCTATTGGCTAAAGCTTGGGCAGTTGAATTGCCAGTACCAGAGCAGATGCTAGCAATGATGGCAACCCTGCCTTTGCCCAGTCACAACTATTCCGAGCAAACTCTCCATGATTTGCTTTGGCAGAATTACCAAATTGAAGTACCGATTATTCCCTGGGGTAATCGCTTGTGGTTGAGAATTTCTGCCCAAATCTATAATCAAATTCAAGACTATGAGCAGCTAGCAGGAGCAGTTAGGCAAATTCTGCACTAGCCCTCTGTGCCAATAGAGATTGAATGGAACTCAACACCAGCTTGGGATTAAACGGCTTAGTTAGGTAGATATTGACACCTGAACTCAGTGCCTTTTGACGGTGGCGATCGCCTCCACGCGAGGTAAGCACAACCACAGGTAGGGCATGGATTTGATTGTGGCTGCGAATCCGTTGTAACAGTTCAAACCCATTTAGGCGTGGCATTTCAATGTCTGAAATTACTAAGCTAATAGTCTGAGCGATCGCTGGATTAGAGAGTAAATCCCAAGCTTCTTGCCCATCTCGACAGCTAATCAACTCAATGCCAATCTGTTTAATCGTGCGTTCTAATAGTTGGCGAGTAGTAATTGAATCTTCTGCAATCAAGATTTTACTGGCATAGTTAGGAGGAGTTATAGACTGAGATCGAAGATTTTGAGCTTTGGCTAAATTAATTTCACCAGGTAAAATTACAGGAATAACTCGACCTGTTCCCAAAACTGTGCAACCAGCCAAATATGCAGGTGTGGGGATAGAGCGATCTAAAGGTTTGAGAATTAATGGTTTCTCTGCCTGAATCTTTTCGATGGTGACGGCAAATGGCTGATCCTGTCCTCCTAAGATCAAACATACTTTCTCTTTCTGCTGATTATGTTCACCGAATGCCAGTAGCTCAGATAGGGAAAATAAGGGAATTGATTCTGTGCGCCAGTTAATATTTTTGCCAGTAAACTCTAAATCCTCAGTTGCCAAGATTGCCAAGACACTGAGGGAAGGAATCCCAATTAAGCGATCGCCAAGTTGACAGATTAATAATGGAATCAAACTTAAGCCCAGGGGTAAGCGAATTATGAAGCTAGTTCCCTGACCCAAAACAGTGTTTAATCTCAAGCTTCCTCGCAGTTGTTTAATTTGTTGCTGCACAATGTCTAAGCCCATACCTCTGCCCGACAATTGACTCACTTGGTTGGCAGTGGAAAACTGGGGCTGAAAGATCAGTTGGAGCAAATCTTCTCTGCGCCATTGACTGAAGGGAATATGAGAATCAATTAAAGATTTAGCGATCGCTTTCTGGTGTACCTTAACTAAATCAATTCCACAACCATCATCTTCTACTAGAATTTCCACTTGGTTATTTTGAATTGTCGCTTTGATCCGAATGGTTGCATTTGCTGATTTACCCTTACTTAAGCGATCGCTGCTAAATTCGATCCCATGATCAAAGGCATTGACCAATAGGTGATTGAGGGGAGTTTGCAGTTGCTCCAGAATTACTTGATCGATTAATACTTCTTCCCCTTCGATCTCTAGTTCTACTGATTTTTGATACTCTTGGCAGAGGCGTTTTAACTGGGGCTTAAATCGTTGGGCTAAATTGCGAAATGGAACTAATCGGGATTTTGTCAAGTTGCTGTAGAGGGAATCCAGTTGTTGACGCAGTTGACTGATTTGTTCAGATAGTTCGCGCTGCCCTAGATCTAAATCAGAATTAGCCTCGCGAATACGAGAGAAGGTTTCTTGAAAGTCTTGCAAGCTCTGGTGCGCTTCCTGGTAATGATCTAGCTCTAAAGGGTCAAATTCAGAGTTATCTGCCGAGTGCTTCAGATTTGCCGTTTGATTAATTGCTAATTGATCATAGAGAGTCTGAACTTGATCTTGAATTGGTAACACCCCCCGCATTAATTGCCGTAGGTTTTGATTGGTACTAGTTAATTGCTGCTGCTGAAGTACCAGGCGTTCATGGGAAACCAACAGTTCTCCGACTATGTTAGCGATCGCTTCCATTTTGCTGGTAGGAATGCGCAGGTAAGAGATTTTAGCAGGCTGATTTTTAGAAGGGATAGCTGGTGTAGAGGCAATATTTTGGGGCTGAAAATTGTAACTTGTTTGTTCTAGTTTCCTATCTGGCTCAGTGCTATGTACTTTATTTAGAAGAGACTTCAATTTCTGCTTCAGGGCATGATTGATTGGCAAATCGGCTAGTGAGCCAGATGGAAGAGTCTGAACCTGGGCTAACACTGAGCTAATTTCTTCTATGCTCTCACTCAATAATTCAGTCAATGATTGAAGACTTACCTGATCGGTCTGGTTTTTAGACCAGTTTTCGCCTGAAGTTTTGCTTAAAGTCTCAAGTAAATCCTCAAGATCATGGGCAAAAGAGCTCAAATCCAGGAGTTGAGAAATTGCCGCACCACCCTTAAGAGAATGGGCAGCGTGCATCAATAGCTTAAAGTCTAACCTGCCGCCGCGCAGTTGCTCTAAACCTTGAGCCAAGCTTTCCAAATAGCCGGGCACATCTTCTTCTAAAAAACAAGCACGGGTCTCAACTGCGATCGCCGCTAAAGTCTCAGGGCTAAAATCTGCTTCCATTTTAGGCATTAGTGGCACTCTTTTCTAAGCGGAATTGATCAACTGAAGTCTGTAGATCGTTTACTACCATGATTAGAGTTTGTAACCTATCAGTCATAGTAATAGTTTCATCAGTAGTTTTTTTAGCGATCGCATCCACTGACTGCATAATCTGGTTTACCTGTTGGGAAGCCTCTGCTTGAGACACTGTACTTTGGGAAATTACCTGCAAATACTGGTCAATACTTCTACTCACTTCCCCTAGCCCAAGCAGGGTATCTTTAGCTTCGCCCACTAATCTAGTGCCTGTAACCACTTCCACGGTTCCTGTTTCCATTACCTGCAAAGCTTCAGTAGTTTCCTGTTGAATGTTGGAGACCAGAGATTGCACCTCTTTAGTTGATTCGGTCACCCGATCAGCCAACCTTCTTACTTCATCTGCTACCACGCGAAAGCCCTGTCCATTTTCTCCTGCCCTCGCCGCTTCAATCGAAGCATTGAATGCCAATAAATTAGTTTTTTCCGAAATATTGGTGATAATCGCTACAATTTGCGAAATCTCTTGGGAAGACTCTGCCAGTTGTTTTATTTTTTTAGAGGCTGTGGCTACGATCGCGCGAATGTTTTGCATACTAGCTACGGTTTGATCAATTTTGGTATCCCCTTCCTGGGTGGCACGCAGGGCTAAGCGTGCGATTTCGGCGGCATCTTGAGCCGATTTTGATACCTGCTCGATCGACAGACTATTCTGCCTAGCTGCCTCTACTGCTTGGCTAATCTCTTCCGATTGAATCAAGGAAGACTTAGAGAACTCCTGTACACTTACCTCGCTAGTTTGAACTAGGGAATTTACCGCTTGAGAAGTAGTCTTAACCTGCTCCACCAATTGACGCAAACGGCGAATGGTAGAATTAAAAGCATCCGCCACTGAGCCTAGCTCGGTTTCAGTCACCTGGGCTTGAACGGTGAGGTCTCCCTTTTGCGCCCCTTCTATTTCTAGTAGTAGATTAACTACTTCCCTTTGCATCCGTTCGTTCTGTTGGCGCTGTTTTTCTGCTTCTTCTGCTTTCAAGCGAGACTGTTCTGCCAAGGCATTTTCAGAAGCAGTGATACTATCTGCCATGGTGTTAAAGGAGTTTGCCAGTTCGCCAATTTCATCTTCTGACTCTACAGTAGCTTTTACGGTGCGATCGCCCCTAGCAAAAGCGTTAGCAATTGGGGTTAAGTCCCTGATAGGCTGGGCAATTAGCCGCGACAAAACCTTCGCTAACAGTAAATCAATGGCAATTACGAACAATGAAGAGAATGCCAAGAGTAGCCAAGTATCCAGCAACAGCCTTTGGGTAGCGGTTTCTGGTGTACCTCTAATCAAAATTGCCGCAGGTTGATCACTAAACTGAACGGTGGGTTGATCGACCGTTTCGATAATTCGATCGGGAACTGCCCTAGCAGCAAGGGTGTAGGTTTTTTGATTCACGGTCAATCTAGCAGTTACAGTTTGCCCTTTAGCGATCGCTGCCCGATTCAGGAAATCTTTTGTTTCATCATTGTCAGGCAATGGAATTTGAACCCCAGGCTTTTCGGCATCCCCCTGCTTAATTGAAGTGGCTAAATTAAATTCGCCATTGGGCAATCGCATATAAATAGCATTATAACCCCCTTGGATCTTAGTTCCATTTTTATCGGTTCTCGCAAGAGCATTGAGACTGTTCTCTACAATTGGCAACTTGCCTTCTACTAGATCCCCCGAAATTAGTACTCCAACTACATTTTTGCTCCCATCTCTCACTGGAGTGGCAGTATAGCGAATCAGCGTATCTTTGGCTGCAAGACCTTTGGGTAACGGAGGCATTTCTGCCCGTAGATCTTCTGCTTTAACGATCGCACTAGCTTTAATTTGAAGCGGATTTTTTAATACTTCCGTCACTAAACCTGCAGGATCAAAGGGCTGCCCCGTGCGATTGCGATTAGAATTGACTAAAATCCTGCCATCTTTTCCCACTAGAGTGGAATACTCAATTATTCTGGCTTTGATCTCATTTTGCAGAATCCTCTGTACTTCCATGCGCACCTTGGGATTAATCTCTTGTCCCCGCGCTGCCGCTACTGCCATATTGATAATCGCCGGATTGTCCGATTGTCCTCGAAAGCCAAATCCCATTTGATTGATTTTGATATTGTAGTTGATTCCCATCACTGAGACTTCAGATTGTGCCTGGTTGAGCAGTTGATCGTAGAGAGAACGCCCTACCAAATATGCACCAGTTGCCACCAAAGAAAGTGACAAGACTTCCGACAAAATCAAACTAAAAAGCTGTTTTCTACCCACAGGTAAATTGGCAAACCATCTTTTACGTTGCGGTTTTGCCGGTAGATTTAGCTTGGCAGGGATTGGGGCTTCCGCTTGAGCTTCCCCATGGGATTGGCAGGTCTCTAATGCCTTAGCTGCCATCTGCCCATAGCTACCATTGGGATCTTGCTTAGCAATTTCTTGATAGATAGCGATCGCCTGGGTGACTTCGCCATTACTCTCTAATTCAGATGCCTGCAACATCAAAGGCAGAAAATCTAAACTTGAACTAGGACTGGTAGTTTGGGTCATGGGAATTTCTCTAAGTTGGACAGAAAGAACAGAATTAAGCTTCAGGGTTGAGACTGACAAAGAGGGATTGGGGATCTAAAACCGCCCCAGTAAAAGCATCTTGTTTGAATACTCCTTTCAGAATAGATTGGGCTAAGGTTGGCAACCTAGGGGGAAGGCGAATGATCTCAGCATCCCTAGCTGCTAAAGTTCTTTCAATCCCTAAAATCCTACAGGCTATGCGCTTCGGCTCTTTCTGCTGCTCTGCCATCTGATTTGTAAACACTTCAGTTAAGATTACTGCTAAAATGCTACTGCCAAAAGGAGTGGGTTTTAGGCCCAAATAGGCTTCCAAATTCAGTACCCAAAGCAGTTTTCCTTTTTGATGCACCGCCCCTAAAATGGTGTTAGCAATTCCTGGGATTGGCGAAATATCTGCAAATTTAACCTGAATAATCTCTTCCAGGTTGATCAATGGAATAGCTAATCGTAAACTTCGGGAAACTCTCACACCACAGTATTCTCTGTTCATACAAAATCAATCGCTCTTCGAGTTCAGAATTAATCAAAACGGCAGTGATCAAGAAGACCTGGTAATGACTTTGGGGTTCAGAGGTGAACCCCCTGCATGGCGCGCAGATCCCCTCCAAACTAGAGCATATCTAACTGAGATATTTATATACCGTATCAATTAGTTCTTTCGGCGCGAAAGGTTTAGTAATGTAAGCATTTCCGCCCTGGCGCAATGCCCAAAATCGATCAAATTCTTGACTTTTAGATGAACAAAACACAATCGGTAAATCCTTAAACTTGTTCTGTTGACGAATATGGCGACATAGATCTAATCCACTCTCTCCTGGCATGATAATGTCTAAAACCACCAAGTTCGGACAACCATTAACCTGTAACCATTTCCAAGCATCCTCCGCATTGCTGTGGGCAATCACCTCCAGCCCAGATTTGGTCAATAGACTAGACATCAATTGCTGCTCCGCATTGCCATCTTCTACCACTAGCACCTGTTTCACGTTCGTATCTCTCCTCTATTATTGCCATTTTGCCAGAGCCTCTCAACTTACAGGATAGGAGCTAAGAAGCGATCTGGCTATGATAAAATTGTTGAACTTTAGCAATTAGCTTGTCGGGCTGAACTGGTTTGGTGAGATAATCCACTGCGCCAATCAGTTGTGCTCGCAAACGATCAATAATTCCATCTCGACTGGTAAGCATTATAATGGGAATATCCTTTAATTTTGGCGATCGCCGCAGCATTGCACTCAATTCATAACCATCGATTTCAGGCATACTCACATCCATCAAGATCAATTGCGGCACTTGATCGGCTAAAATAGTGAGAGAAGTAGCTGGCTCAGTTATACTAACCACTTCAAAGCCTGCC
The DNA here is from genome assembly GCA_033762795.1 of Pseudanabaenaceae cyanobacterium bins.68. Classification (GTDB taxonomy): domain Bacteria; phylum Cyanobacteriota; class Cyanobacteriia; order Pseudanabaenales; family Pseudanabaenaceae; genus JANRLH01. The sequence goes on along the minus strand of JANRLH010000042.1, from coordinate 2,853 downwards.
ATTTCCAAAATCATAGTTACTTGGCGTTGCACCGACTTGCTGTCATCCACACAGGCAATCATTGGTTTATAACTCTTCACCACAGCAGGTTGAACATATACCCCTTCAGCATTAGAAACAGTCAAGATCTGCTGCTCTAGATAGGGCTGCAACCACTTTGTTAAGATCATGGGTGAAACCTCAGATTGGTATGCCAAATGGTAGAGATTATGACCATCAAGTAGTAAGCGAATCCAAGTTGACATGGTGATACTAGGAGTCTGGTCAGTTTTGCCTGGGGTATTTCCCTGCTCTGCTAACTCTGCCTGATTGGTGGGCATTACCCGATCCCAGATGGCACAAAATTGATCCAGTTGCTTCTGCTCCAATGAAATCTTAGATAGAGGAGAGAGTAGAATTTTTCGCATTGCCTTCCAATAGCGGATTTCGGCTAAGGATGGCTTGATTAAGTCAATTATGGGTGCTGCTACTAGAACTTGCTTGAGAGTGTGATTGGGCTGAAATCTAATCAAAACTCGATCATAGGAAAATGCCTGAATCAACGCCTCTCGACTAAGATAAATCAGTAATTTGCGAAAGTTAGCGATCGAGATTTGATATTGCTGTTTCCAATTACACAGCAGTTCATAATCGTTTGCCTCCTGTTCTTGATTGCTAAAGTCGGGATGCGGTAATGCCCAAGGAAGATTTTGCCAGAGACACCGTAGTCTCTCGATTTGATTTTGGTTGCAAATCGTGGCGTAGTGGAGGCGACCTTCTCCCAAAAATAACTGCCACCCCCAATTGGGCAGTTGTGGATGGGAGATCGTTAGGCAGCCCGATAAACTGCGAGCAGAAATTGCCTGCACCACTTCGCCAGGCTTAGATACTATTTGCTTCATGTGTGGTTCTCTCGAAGTAACCAAGTTTCTTTGGGCTTTCTCTGTTTATAATCTGACTGCGACTTAAAATTTGTGATCAAAAATACTTTAATAAAAAGTAATAAAATACAAAATTGCAAGCGAAAAATAATTTCTCAACGATTCGCCCTAGCAAGGCCAAATAGGGGAGCTTTAAGTCCTATTTTCGGCTTTGCAGAATACCAAGTAGGGCTTACGCAAACGTGATCTAAAACCCTGGCTCTAATTGGGGTGTGGGGATCCACTTGAGGGATCTGGTCTCAAACTCCCTTTTTTCAACACTTCTCCAACCAAGCTGCGTAAGTTCTAACCAAGATAATTTTGGCAAATCAGTATTTAGAATCCATACACAAAACCCCTACAGAGGAATTTCCCCCTGTCATCTCTAGCATCTACTGCTTTTAGCATCAAAGATCGTTCCAAATGCTTTGTAACAACTGTTACCTGAGAAATTAGCAGGAACGGTAGTAGCAAGAATATTTTTCTTGACAGTCGCCACTCCTCTGATCCCTACCTGAATTGGCCGATTAGAGATCGCCAATGGCACATTGATATGCCTAGTAACCCCAACTGAGACGTTGCCGGAAGTCTGGACTACGGGTAATTCGACCATACTACCGCCGATGTACTGTTTTTGAAAATACAACACGGTCATTTCTGCAACATACCCAGCTTGATTTTTAAAGGTGATACTTCTAGGCCCTGGCTCGCCACCCGTAAAGAATGTTGCAATTTTGCTAAACCCACGACTATTACTCAGGGGTACATTGTTAGCTACTCCCACCTGCCAGATTGTCCCTGACAGATCTACGTAGTTTTTGGTGCCAGGGGAGCCGAGGTAAGCGATTTCTTGGACATCGGGAAGGGCTTCACCCACTGCTGCAACCGTACCTGCTACCACAGGTGCAACAGCCGCGAAGGTAGCGCAGCCTGCTCCAAATGTGCCTGCACAGGCAAATGCCCCGCCTACGCTAGTTGCTATTCCAGTCAGAGTACCAGCGGCGATTACGATCGCCTCATTAGCAATTTTATGACCCACAATTCTGACTACTGCTACCCGATTGCCTCCTTCAGTACAAGAGCTATTGCCTAGGGTGACATTATTCTTGGTTTCAACTGGTTGACCACTGACTTCGTATTTTGAATAGTCGTTCAAGTCTGCTCTGGTTTTGCCCTTGAAAACCACCTGGGCGGGGTTGTACCAATCTACCTTGACTGAAAAAGCGCCGTTGTTAAATATACATTGCTTGCCTGGGATTAAAGCTGGGGCAGTCTGGGCTTGAACTGACAGGGGAGAGCAAAGCATTGCAATGAGTGCAAAAATAGGGGAAAGAGGTGATGGTCTAGACATAATTAATTCCTGATCTTGGTTTATGGTTGCTGCAGATCCAAATTATGAGTGAAGATCTAGGAATTGTTACTTATGGCTTCAGCTAAATTAACGATTGTTCCAAAATGATGTCGATATGTATGGCATTGCTTTTATAGCTGCTTTAGATTGCAATCAGACAAAACTGGTTTTATGCCCCTAGCCCTGTGGGGGTAACTACAAATAACTTATTAAGGGTTGGCGCAGACCCGCAGTGGGTTTTAATGATTTCTGTACCGCATTCTTTTGAAAATCCCAATATTAAGGGGCGTTGCACATCTGAAGGATGATAGGGGTTGGGGGCGCAGCCTCCTGTACGGATTTTAAATGCTGAGTTTGGCAGAATCATCTTGTTATTATGCAATGCCTATTAAGGGGTGAAAATCCTAAAAACTTGACCAAGAGCTTAACTCCCATAGCAACACCTCCCAAACTAGCCGAGGTTGCACATAGCTGCTCAGTTGCAGGAGCGATCGCTCTAATCTGGGGTGAACTTGTGGTTGATGCCATGCTTGCCAGTAGCTATGGTGCATTAATTGCAGTAGCCAAAGTTGGGCTTCGAGTTCTAGGGTTTGAGCAATCTGT
>JANRLH010000041.1:0-10189 GCA_033762795.1 Pseudanabaenaceae cyanobacterium bins.68 | reverse complement strand
AACCGTAGACCTTGGTTGAGTAAATTCAGATTGGGCGACGCAAACACCTGCCAGGGAATATCGGTAATCTGCTGGCAACGGCGACAACAGAAATGATGATGGGGCTGCACATTGGCATCAAATCTGGCGATCCCGTCTTCTAGCCATACTTGTCTTACTAGGTCAACTTCGGTTAAAGCTGCCAGGGTACTGTAGATAGTGGCACGGGAGGTCATGGCAAACTGCTGATTCAAATCGATCAGGATCTGTTCCACTGTGGGATGGTCACAGCGACTTAGGAGATTGGCATAGACGGCAAACCTCTGGGGCGTGATCCGTAGCCCTTTTGACTTCATTGTAGTAGTGATGGCGATCGCATCCATATACAGCCCCTAATTTTGGTGAAGTGCTTAGCCCTTTATCTTAGATTAATTTTTAGCAATTTAATAGTTAAATCATAATAAATATTCTTCTTGACTTATTCTTAAGTCAGAATTATTCTTGTTTAGGTCTAGATCTTTTCTACTACAAGCGTATTTAGGAGCATCCAAAATGTTAGAAAGAGTTCCCCAAGTCACCTTCAAAACCCGTGTACGTGACGAATCAGTTGGCGGTGAGAACCCCTTCCGTTGGCAAGATGTCACCACTAATGATCTTTTTGCTGGCAAACGGGTGGTTTTATTTGCATTGCCTGGCGCTTTTACTCCTACCTGCTCCACTTCTCACCTGCCCCGCTACGAAGAGCTATACGAAGAATTTAAGTCTTTAGGCGTAGACGCAGTAATCTGTCTCTCGGTCAATGATGCTTTTGTCATGTATCAGTGGGGTCTGAAGCAAGGTGCAAAGAATGTGTTTTTGCTGCCCGATGGCAATGGCGAATTTAGCCGCAAAATGGGAATGTTGGTAGAAAAGTCTAATCTTGGTTTTGGTATGCGTTCTTGGCGCTACTCTATGGTGGTGAATGATGGCGCGATCGAAAAGATGTTTGTAGAACCAGAGTATGGCGACAACTGCCCTACCGATCCTTTTGAAGTATCTGACGCTGACACCATGCTGGCTTACCTCAAATCGGTGAAGTAGGTTCTCCAACATCAGTCAGATTGCTAACTTGTGAATTAAAACGGGGCTTGCCATACCCACTTCGGCTAAGTCCTGAGACTAAAACCGATCGCTCTTACGTAGTTGATCGGTTTTTTTATTTATCCTTAATGTAAATTTTTAGGCTGTACCAAATCACTATGGCTAAACTAGAGATCAGGACCTACGGAGTCTAATTTGGGAACTGCTGCCAAAAGGGAGTTTGAGGACGTAGCCCCACACCCCACTTAGAGTCAGGGTTCAAAACTGGGCATTCTGACTGTAAATTATGTGTTAATCAATATTGGGGATCAGCCATTTATGCTGGAGCAACACTATGACCTCTACTGCTGAGGCAATGGCGACTGTGGTACACCAAGCCCATATCGCTAGTTTTCAACTCGCCAAGACTGAAGTAAAAGTGCGCGATCGCTTGATTAAGTATCTAATCAGCAGCCTTACCCAGCATAAGAGTCAGATTTTGGAGGCAAATACCCTAGACCTTGAAGCTAGTCGCCTTTTAGAGCTACCAGAGGTGGTAATTGAGTGGCTCCGCCTCACGCCTGAGCGTTTGCAAGGGGCGATCGCCTGCCTAGAGCAGTTGGCTTTACTCAGCGATCCCCTAGCCAATCCCCACACCTATGATGGGGTGAAACGTATTCCCATTGGTACGATCGCTTTTGTGCATGAAGCTTTTCCCCTAGTAGCAATGGTAGCAGCAGGGATGTGTATTAAAGCGGGTAACAGCATTATTTTGCGGGGCGGTAATGAGTGCCAGCATACCCAAGGGGCGATCGCTCAAATCATTGAAGCGGCTCTGGATCAGGAAAATATGCCGCCTAGCTCCGTGTGTCTAGCCCCTGAAGGCAGTTCGATCAAAGAACTGGTCACCCAGGAAAAATATCTACGGCTGGTGATTCCCTACGGTCGCCCCAGTTTTGTGCAGCAGGTCTCCAAACAAACTACGGTTTCGGCTTTGCCTACTGCCATGGGCAACTGTCATATCTATATCTCCGCTTCTGCTAGCCTAGAGGAAGCCAATCGCCTAATTGGGGATAGTCGCAGTTCGGAGCCAGACCCAGTAAACGCGATCGAGAAGGTGTTAATTCATCGCCATTGGCTGCAACCTAGTCTGGGAGAACTGATTAAAAGTTGGCAAAAGAAAGGCTGGCGGGTGTTGAGTTGTGCCATGATTCAGGAATACGCCCAGCAATCGGGATTAGAACTGAGCCTGGAGAACCACTGGAATCAAGTTTATTTGGATGAACGGATTGCGATTAAAGTGGTGGAGAATTTGCCGGAGGCGATTACCTGGATCAACGTGAATGGCAGTGGCCATGCCGATTGTATTTTGACTGACTCACTCAAAGAGAGTAACCAGTTTGCCGCCCAGGTACGCAGTAGCATGATCTTTATCAATGCCTCTAACCGATTTGTCCGCCATAGTATGCTGGGAGCAAATGGCAACCGCACCGTGGCCCTGGGGATGACTAGCCTAAAAAATCGGGGTGCTTCCCGTAATCCTGGCATGATCGACCTCAACGCCCTTACTACTACTAAGCGGGTTGTGGTTGGCTAAGGCGCGATCTTACTCCTAGTGGGTTTTATAGTTCTTCCACATCAAAGTGCAATCAGTCCCAATGGTCAAGAGTTCAGATTCTCAAGTTAGATACCAAAACCTGATCAAGCAGATTGATCTGATGGTGCGATCGCGCTATCCCTTAATTTATATTGTCTCGGCTGAAGAAGAGCCAGTGGATGAGGTGCTGGTCGCAGTGGCAAATCTCAGTCAAACTCCCCGCAAACTGTTGTATTGGGATATTGCTAGGGGCTGGGATGACAATGGCACCGATAAGGGTTCAGCGATCGCTGCCCTGATGCGGGTGGGTAAATCCAGTAATAATCTTGATGATCCAGGCATTTTCGTATTGCGAGACCTGCATCCCATCCTCAAACAGCCCCTATTGCCGCAAAATGCGCCGATTATTCGGGAAATCAAAAATTTGGCCAAGGAGCTCAAGCGCAATCGCAAAACCCTGGTACTAACTAGCCACACCCTGGCGATCCCAGAGGAGCTAGTAGAAGAGATCACAGTGGTGGATTTTCCCTTGCCGAATGTGCAGGAAATTAGCCACTTGATTCGTCAACTGGTAGTACCAGACAAGCTCAAAATCGAAGGATTAGCTTGGGAGCAACTGGTGAAAGCTTGTCAGGGGCTGAGTCGCAGCCGCATTCAACGGATTTTAGCTAAGTGTCTGGCTTCCGAAAAGCGCCAAGTAGATGACAGCGCGATCGCTGATGTTTTAGAAGAGAAGCGCCAGGCGATCAGACAGACTGGGATTTTAGAATTTTTTACCACTAGGGATTCGCTCAAAAGTGTGGGCGGACTAGAGAATCTCAAGCAGTGGGTGAGAATGCGCCGTGATACTTTTACTGAAGAGGCGCGCACCTATGGCATCCCCAATCCCAAGGGGGTACTGCTGGTGGGCATTCAAGGCACAGGTAAATCCCTGTCGGCTAAAACCATTGCCCATGAGTGGCGCTTGCCCCTGTTGCGGTTGGATACTGGTAGACTATTTGGCGGCATTGTGGGGGAAAGTGAAAGCCGCGTGCGACAGATGATTCAACTGGCGGAGGCAGTGGCTCCCTGTGTGTTGTGGATCGATGAGATTGATAAGGCGTTTGGCAATGTGAATAGTGGAATTAACGGGGATTCTGGCACTAGCAGTCGGGTGTTTGGCTCGTTGATTACCTGGATGCAAGAGAAAACCGCAGCAGTATTTATTGTGGCGACTGCAAATAATGTGCAAATTTTACCGGCGGAACTGTTACGCAAAGGCAGATTTGATGAGATTTTCTTTTTGAATTTGCCGACCGAGGCGGAGCGCCAGGAAATATTTCGCGTGCATCTGCAAAAGTTGCGTCCTAGTCGATTGCGGGAGTTTGACCTGATCACCTTGGCGCAGCGATCGCGGGATTTTAGTGGTGCGGAAATTGAGCAGGTGGTGATTGACGGCATTCAACGGGCTTTTGGCCAAGGAAGCGTGGGGGCGCGGCAGGATTTTACTACTACCGATGTGCTGAATGCGATTGAGGAAACTGTGCCTTTGGCGGCGATCGCGCGGGAGCAAATCGATAAACTCAAGCGCTGGGCAGCCGAATCAGGGGCGAGAACGGCATCTAATGATCTGTTGTTGTCGGAAGAATTGCGTCAATATAGCCGCGAGCACGGCATTGGCCCCTTGGAAGTAGATTAGAGTAGATTAGACCTGTTGAATTTGGGGTTCCCCCAGTTCGGCACCAGGGAATTTGCCTAACTGCACATAGCAAGTGCGATCGCGACCCAAGCGTTTAGCTTCATAGAGGGCCCGATCCGCCTGGGTAATCAAGAACTTCGGTTGATTGCCGGCCGGCACTACTACTGCCACGCCTAGACTCATGGTTACCACTTCAGATCTCTTGTGGGCGATCGCTAGATTGATGTGGGGAATCGCCAAACTCTTGACACTGCGCCGCAGTTTTTCGGCGATCGCGATCGCTTGCTCTAGGTCAAGATTGGGCAATACAATGCTAAACTCTTCGCCGCCATAGCGTGCCACCAGCCCATTACCTGATCCATAGCACTGGTTGATTTGCTGCTCCAGGGTGTGAGCTACAGCCTTAAGGCACCGATCTCCTTCGAGGTGGCCATAGGTGTCGTTATAACTCTTAAAAAAATCCACATCACACATGATCAAACAGAGGGGCAGTTCTTCTTCAGCCAGGTCTTGCCAACTACAGTCTAAAAAATCATCAAACCGCCGCCGATTGGCGACACTGGTCAAACCATCTAGGTTGACGAGGCGTTCGAGTTCAAAGATTGCCGCCTGCAACCGTTGTTCTGCTAGCCGTCTACTCTGGACTTCGGTTTGCAGTTCAGCATTTTGCTGTTCTAGCCGTTTTTGTAAGCGCCGAATGGTGAGTTGATTCTCTACCCTGGCGATTACCTCAGCAATTTGAAAATCCTTGGTGATATAGTCTGTGCCACCCACCGAGAAGCCCTGCAACTTATCTTCAATCTCTGAAGAAGAACTAATGAACACCACGGGCATTTCCTTTGTGAGCAGGTTCTGCTTGAGCTTGGCACAGACCTCATAGCCGGACATTTCTGGCATGTTGATGTCTAGCAATACTAGATCGGGAACCTGTTGTTCTACCAGCGCTAGCGCCAGTTCTCCACTTGTAGCAGTACGCACGCTATAGCCGTGGCTCTCCAACATCTTAGCCAGAAGTTTGAGGTTGGAAGGAGTGTCATCTACTACCAGGATGGTTCCTTTTTCCATGAAGTGTGCGCTTAGAGCTAATGCCAAGAACTGGGGTTTAGTTTACATTATTCCTTGTCTATGCCAACTTTATAACATGGAACCAACATTGGCTGTAAGGATAAGTGGGATTGTGTGGGGAACAGGTCAAAGGCTGTGTAGTGAGACTTTGATCCTGCAGTTTACCAGTCGATTTAAGGCTAAGGTTCTAGACCGAGTTGGCAAGTTAATGGGTGAGGGGCACAGCTAAAAATTGTAATCAGCCTAGATCTGCGGCGTTGCACATCTGCAGGATGATAGGGGCGCAGCCCCCTGTATGGTTTTTAAATGCTGAGTTTGGCAAAATCATCTTGTTATTATGCAATGCCAGATCTTCTGGTTAATTTAGGTAAAATGGGTTAGATTATGAAAGGATTATGAAAAAGCGCATTTATGGCAAACTGGATAAAGTATGGAAGCTTTGCTGTAGCAGCGATCGCTCTGAGTAGCTGTAGTAGTATTGCCCCTGAAGCATCTAGGCCAGTATCTGAACGGCCAAAGGTGTTGACTACTTTTACGGTGCTAGCAGATATGACCAAAAATGTGGCGGGCGATCGCTGGCAGGTAGAGTCAATTCCAAAACTTGGGGCTGAAATTCATAGCTATCAAGTTACGCCCCAGGACCTAGTGCGGGGTCAGCAGGCGCAGCTAATTTTTGAGAATGGTCTCAACCTGGAAAAATGGGCAGCTAGATTCTACACTAGCCTCCCCCAGGTTACTCAAGTCACCCTCAGCCAAGGGGTGAAGGCCATCAATATTGCTGAAGATGCCTACCGCGGTAAGCCCAATCCCCATGCCTGGATGTCGCCGCGCAATGCCCTGATCTATGTGCAGAATATTCAACGCGCCCTGAGTCAAGCAGATCCAGACCATGCCTCAATTTATGCGGCCAATGCCCAAGCCTACAGTGAGAGGATTAAGGAACTGGATCAAAAACTGCGTCAAGCGATCGCTCAAGTTCCAGCCGCCAAGCGTTATCTAGTCACTTGCGAAGGAGCTTTTTCCTATCTGGCAGCAGATTATGGGCTAAAAGAAGCCTATTTGTGGGCCGTAAATGCTGAACAACAGGCCACTCCCCAGCAAGTGCAGCGGGTAATTCAACTGGTAAAGCAACAACAGATTCCCGCTGTTTTTTGTGAAAGTACGGTCAGCAATCAAGTGCAACTCCAGGTAGCCAAGGCTGCCAACAGCAAGTATGGCGGCACTTTCTATGTGGATTCCCTCTCTCGTGAAGATGGCCCTGCTGCTACCTATTTACAGCTTTTAGAACATAACGTGAATTTATTGATTCAAGGTTTGACTGCTAGTGGCTAATAATCAAATTAGAGCCAGGGTTTTAGCAAATTTTTCGACTTAGGTTTTCCCTTTACTTTGACCCAATTACTTAACTATGTCTCACGCGATCGCTTTAGAACATCTCACAGTTGCTTACCATGGCAAAGTTGCTTTAGATCACGCCTGTCTAGAACTCAAAACTGGGACAATCTGCGGCCTAGTGGGGATGAATGGGGCGGGTAAATCTACTCTATTCAAAGCGATCATGGGATTTGTACCAGCCAAGTCGGGCAGAATCCTGATTCAGGGGCTATCGGTGCGACAAGCCCAAAATCGCCATTTAGTCAGTTATGTGCCGCAAACTGAAGAAGTAGATTGGCAGTTTCCCGTGAGTGTGGCAGAGGTGGTGATGATGGGTCGCTATGGGGAGTTGAACTGGCTGCGTCAGCCGCGATCTAGCGATCGCCAAATTGTGCAACAAAGCTTAGAACAGGTAGAAATGTGGGACTACCGCGATCGCCAAATTGGCGAACTCTCTGGCGGACAAAAAAAACGCACTTTCTTTGCTAGAGCGATCGCCCAAAATGCCAGTATTCTTTTGCTCGACGAACCCTTTGCTGGTGTAGATATCAAGACTGAGCGCTTACTCATAGAACTTCTGCTCAGCTTACGTGAACTCGGCCATACAATTTTGATTTCCACGCACCACCTGGATACGATTACCACTTTTTGCGATCAGGTGATGTTAATCAATCGCACGATTCTCGCCTATGGCGAAACTTCCGAAGTCTTCACTGCCGAAAATCTTTCCCGTACCTTTGAGACTTCTAAACTATGGAATTAATTAACTGGTTAATCTTGCCTTGGCAGTACGAATTTATGGTGAAAGCCATAGGGGTGAGTGCGTTGGTGGGCATGGTCTGCGCCGCTCTCTCCTGCTATATGATTCTCAAGGGTTGGGCATTGATGGGTGATGCGGTTTCCCATGCGGTGATGCCAGGGGTAGTAATTGCCTATATTTTGCAGATTCCCTTAGCGATCGGCGCTTTTGTGTTTGGCATGGGTTCGGTGGCAGCGATCGGTTTCATTCAGCAAAAAACCAGGATTAAAGAAGATACGGTGATCGGACTAGTATTTACGGGAGTTTTTGCCCTGGGCTTAGTGCTAATTTCCAAGGTTAGAAGTTCCCTAGACTTAACCCATATTCTGTTTGGCAATGTGCTGGGTATTCCGGATAGCGAATTGATCCAGACGGTGATTATTAGTCTAATTACCCTGCTCACTCTGGGTATTTTGGGCAGAGATCTAGTGCTATTTTGCTTTGACCCCATTCACGCCCGCTCCATTGGTATTAATACTACTGTGCTTTATTATGTGTTGCTGGCGCTCTTGTCCCTCACGGCGGTGGCAGGGATTCAAACCGTGGGCATTATTCTAGTGGTCTCCATGCTAATTACCCCTGGGGCGACTGCCTATTTGCTGAGCGATCGCTTTAACCATATGACCGCGATCGCGATCGGCTGTGGCGTATGTTCTAGCGTGCTTGGTACCTACCTGAGCTATTACCTGGACATTCCTACGGGTGGCACGATTGTCCTGACTCAAACCCTGGTTTTTGTAATTGCCATGCTGTTTGCCCCCAAGTATGGACTCATTGCCCAAGGTCGCCGCGGTGGTTCCTCAAACCAAATCAAGCACTAAAATATTTAGCCGCAGGGTGGTAGGTAACTAAAGCGGTAGTGGACTGTTCGGGATAGAGTTGTTCGCTTTCATCCATATAGAGATTAATCCGTTTTGCTCCCAATAGATCGAGCAGAATGTACTGATCTTGAATGTTAGGACAGGCGGGATAGCCAAAACTATACCTGGCTCCCTGATAGCGCTGCGCGAGAATATCCCGAATATTGTCTGGCTCTTGGGCGCTGTAGCCTAGTTGAGCACGGATGCGAGCATGACACCATTCCGCCATCGCTTCCGCCATTTGCACCGCCATGCCATGAAAGTAGAGATAATCACTGTAGCGATTGTCTTTAAATAGGCTTTGGGCATACTCGGTGGCAATTTCCCCTACGGTGACTGCTTGCATGGGCAGGAGATCTACTTGATCGCTGGAACGGTCGGCAAAAAAGTCGGCAATGCAATAGCGATTGAGCGATCGCTGGCGGGGAAAGTTAAACTTCGCTATTACTTGACTAGCAGCGACTGAATCATAGATCAATAGCTCATTACCCTCGGCCTGTACGGGAAAGTAACCATAGACTAGGGTAGGTGCTAGTAAATTCTCATCGATGATCTTGGCTTTCCATTCCTCTAACATGGGATAGACTTTAGCCGCTAGAAAGGCATCATATTCACTACGGCTCTGCTCCTTGGGTTTACGGAACTGCCATTGACCGGCGATCAGGGCTTGGAGATCTAGGTAATCAAATAGCTCTGGATAGGGAATTTGGTCAGGTGTGAGAATTTCAGTACCCCAAAAGGGTGCCTGGGGTCGATCAATATCCATAGCGATCGCTTCAGAACGGCGGGTATCTACTACTACTTCGATCGCCACTGGCTCAGGTTTAGGTTCAACTTCAGGCGCGATCGCTGCCCCAAATTTATGATTTAGCTCAGCGCGATCGCCCACAAAGCCCTGGTGATGATCCCAGTTACCGGCTTGCTTAGCAGGCATATAGGCATCCATAAAGTTCAAGTCAGAAAAGGCATCGCGCCCATAGATCACTTTGCCCTGGTAGGTATTTTGGCAGTCCTCATGGACAAATTTAGGTGTGAGCGCCGCCCCACCCAAGATCACCGGCACCTGAATGCCACGGCGATTGAACTCCGCCAGGTTCTCTTGCATAAAAGCAGTGGATTTAACCAGCAGACCGCTCATGGCGATACAGTCGGCTTGGTGCTGTTCATAGGCTTCAATAATATTCTCCACCGACTGCTTGATGCCGATATTCACTACCTTGTAGCCATTATTGGAAAGGATAATATCTACTAGGTTTTTGCCAATATCATGCACATCCCCCTTCACCGTAGCAATTACCACCGTGCCTTTCTGGGAGCCTTCCACTTTTTCCATAAACTGCTCTAGATAAGCCACTGCCGCCTTCATGGTTTCAGCCGATTGCAGCACAAAGGGCAGTTGCATTTGACCAGAACCAAACAGTTCACCGACTACTTTCATGCCTTCGAGCAGGAAGTTATTGATGATTTCTAGGGGCGGATAGCTAGCCCGCGCCAGTTCCAGGTTAGTTTCTAGTCCTTGGCGATCGCCATCGATAATATGTTGCTTCAGCCGTTCTTCTATGGGTAAATCCAGATCTTCCACTTTGGTCTTTTGGCTGGAGACACCCTCAAATAATTTAGTAAATTCTCCCAAAGGATCGTAGGTACAGATATCCCCCTCAAATTGGCGCTGGTCATAAATTAATTGGTAAGCCACCTCCAATGCCCTGGCATCAATGCGATTGAGCGGTAAGATCTTGCTGGCATGGACGATCGCGCTATCCATGCCGGCTTTGACC
>JANRLH010000040.1:0-3061 GCA_033762795.1 Pseudanabaenaceae cyanobacterium bins.68 | reverse complement strand
GCTTTTGGGCAGCCGAAGATCTCGCCAAGGCAAATCGCCCAGAACAGGTTTATATTTTGCCAGTGGGACTACAGTATGAGTATGTGGGTAATAACTGGGCAAAAATTGATCGTCTGTTAATGCAGCTAGAGCAAACTGCTGGTCTGAGTAAACCGCCAGTGCAGGCGAGCGATCGCTATCAGCGCCTCTACGATCTAGGATTGCACCTGGTGGAGACAGTCAGCGCCCATTATCAAAAATTCTATGGTCAATATGCTCCCTCCCCTACTGATCCTACTGCTAGCCTGGGGGAAAAAATTCAAGGCTTGCTAGATCATATTCTGCGGGTAGCTGAGGCGCCCTTTACCTTCAAACCTAGCGGCACAATTATGGATCGCTGTCGCCGCCTGGAGCAGGCAATTTGGGATCGGGTATTTCGTAGCGACCTGAAGTTAGATCAAATCTCCCCCCTAGAACAGGGCTACGCTAATCAACTCGCCAAGGAAGCTGCTGCTAGCGATTGGCATATGCGGATTGCCGAAAGCCTAAGAGCAATCACTGGGGAGTATGTGGCTGCCCGTCCTTCTCCCACCAGATTTGCCGAAATGTTGATGATGACCTGGGCAGCGATTCAACGGGTAAAAAATCAACCCTATTCCCGTAGTCCAGTTTTGGGCAATCGCGAATGTGTGATTACGATTGGCGAACCGATCTGTGTGAGCGATCGCTATCCAGAGTACCAATCTAGTCGAGCAGCCGCCAGAACCGAAGCTAATCAAATAACTGCGGAAATCCGTGATCGCTTAGGCAGTTTGATTTTTCCTTCTCGTTTAGGTTAAAAAAGTAGGCTAAAAAAGCAGGACTTACGCAGCCTAATTTGGGAAGTTTTGGAGAAAGGGCGGTTGAGGGCGTAGCCCCACACCCCAATTAACAGACTGGCTTGAACTTACGTTTGCGTAAACCCTGATTCTAATACCTAGTCCAAGCTAGTCCAAGCGCTTGAGGCGGTAGCCCTTACCATGAATGGTCTCAATCAAATCATCAGGCGCTCCGGCTTGCTTCAGCTTTGCCCTTAAGCTTTTGATATTTTCATTGATCGTGTAATTGCTAGGTGGATCGGCCAGAGACCAAACATTCTCTACAATCACAGTGCGGCGCAATAACTGGTGCCCGTTGCGCACGAGCAGTTCTAAAATGCCAAATTCTTTAGGCGTGAGCCGCATCTGTTGATCTCCATAGAGCGCCTCATGGGTGCCAATATCTACACACAGGTCGCCCCATTTGAGGGCAGTCAACAGGGAAGGTTCAGTGCGGCGCATTAGGGCACGGATTCTTGCCAGTAGTTCAGGTAGATCTAAGGGCTTGACCACATAGTCATCGGCACCCGCTTCTAGCCCCGCCACCTTATCTGGGCTGGTATCTAGGGCAGTCACCATCAACACTGGAATTGTATAACCACTAGAACGCAAACGGCGGCAAAGGTCAATCCCATTTAGCTTTGGCAAGATCACGTCTAAAATTACCAAGTCGTAGATGCTAGATTGCAGCTTTTCCCAAGCCGATTCGCCATTGTCTACGGTGTCTACTTTGTAACGATGATCAGTCAAAAATTCAGCTAGGGGTTCGGCTAGGCGAGTGTCATCTTCTACTAGAAGAATTTTCATGATGCTAGTGCGGGTAGATTTGGGGTAATTGGAGGATTTAAACAAGTTTTTAGCTAAACTTAGCGGTGCTGTAATTGGGACACAAGGAGTCATTCAGGCGGTGATGCAGCTAACTTACTGACCCTTGGCTTAGGAAAGTTTAGTTTATTGACGGGGTTAAACATATTTTTATTATATTATAGTCTTGATCTAAAACCTGCGGTCAAAGCTTAGCTGCTTAAGCCCTAGCATGAGGTGTGATATTAATCAACAAGAATTAGCTAGATTACTGTATTTCGGCAACCTTGGCTAGTACAAACTCAATCAATCTAGCTAGATAGAATAAATACACTTGGCGCAAAATTGACTGGGAGAGCAGGAAAATTGGCTATATAGCTCAAGCGTTAAATATACTCAGACAGAGCTTAAACCAGTCTGGGCAAGCATAGCTCAAAATTTGTGCTAAAACCAAGGGGATTTCCCCAAATCATCCCTAAAATTAGATTTTTGGCGCGGCTCTAAATTTTATACTTAAATTCAGTGTATGCTGTTGCTCAGCTACTTGCTAAAAAATCGTGACTTGTAAAATTGGACTCCTAGGACTTGGTACCGTCGGCACTGGCATTGCCCAAATTCTGCTAGATCCACAAGATCGCCATCCCCTGTTGCAGCAGATGGAGATTCGGCGAATTGGGGTGCGTGACCTCTCTGCCAAAAGACAAGTAGAGTTTCCGCCTGAATATTTCACAACAAATCTGGAATCAATTGTCACTGATCCAGAGATAGATCTGATCGTAGAGGTGATTGGCGGGCTGGAGCCTGCTCGTAGTCTCATTCTCAAGGCGATCGCTCGCGGTAAACATGTGGTGACGGCCAACAAGGCGGTGATTGCGCGCTATGGAGATGAGATCTTCAGCGCTGCTCGCTCCAATTGCGTATATGTGATGCTGGAGGCCTCAGTCTGTGGTGGCATTCCGATTATTCAACTGCTGAAGCAAAGCCTGGGGGCAAATCGCCTCAATTCGGTGCTAGGCATTATTAATGGCACCACTAATTACATTTTGAGTCGGATGTTGCATGAGGGGATGGATTTTGAGACGGTACTGGCTGATGCCCAACGACTAGGCTACGCCGAGGCTGATCCGAGTGCGGATATTGATGGCTATGATGCGGCGGATAAGATTGCAATTTTGGCAAGTTTAGCCTTTGGTGATCGAATCAAGCTGGAGCGGGTCTATCGGGAGGGAATTCGCATGATTGGGGCGGCGGATATTCAATGTGCCACCGAACTAGGTTATGTGATCAAGATGTTGGGGATTGCCCAGCGCAGTGCTGGCTCTGAGCTACTGGATATCAGAGTTCATCCCACTTTGATTCCCCATGGTCATCCCTTGGCGAGTGTGGATGATGTGACTAATGCCGTGTTTTTGCAGGGTGAG
>JANRLH010000039.1:0-16233 GCA_033762795.1 Pseudanabaenaceae cyanobacterium bins.68 | reverse complement strand
CCTTTTGTCACCCATTAACTTGCAAACTGCAATAACTTTTGAGAATGCCCCTTAGGGACAACTCTTGAGGGTGACTCTTGAGAGAAGAGTGGGTAAAAAAGGCAAAAAAGCTGAACTCGAGAAAAAGCCAAGGGCATTGCTTGCTATAAGTATGTGTAGCCTATCTAATACGTGTAGGCTCAGGTTATGGGCTAGATATTAGCACTAGATTAAATATAGCTATGCACACTATCTAACTTCTGGGCTAAGTCCTGTAATTTAAATTTAAGAGTGAGTTAAATTGGGTGCAGGAACAGACGCTGCATCCTTTTTGTCTGGTTATTTTTGGCATTAGAGTAGTTGGAAATAGATAGTTCGGGTTATAAAATTTAAGAAGAGGTTTTTGAATGACTCAAGTTATTGTGGGCGAAAATGAAGGAATTGAATCGGCGCTACGCCGATTTAAGCGAGCTGTATCTAAGGCGGGAATCTTTGTGGACATGAAGAAGTATCGTCACTTTGAAACCCCAACCGAAAAGGAAAAACGAAAGGCTGAAGCGGTACGGCGGCAACGTAAGCGTCGTGCTAGATACTAACCCTGCACTAGTTCAGGACTTGCGGGGGCTGATTTGGAAAGTGTGGGGAAAAGAGAGTTAGAGCCCCACACCCCACTTCAAGCCTCACTTAAAGTAAGGTCTGGGCATGGGCAGCGATCGCTGCTGGATAAATTCGATGCTCTTGCACTTGAATCTTGGCTTGGAGACTGGAAACAGTGTCTTCAGGCGTGATCTCTACGGCAGCCTGGGCTAGAATTGGACCACTGTCTACAGCTAGGCTAACTAAATGTACGGTGCAGCCAGTGATTTTCACCCCATAACTTAGGGCTTGTTCTACGGCATGAATGCCAGGAAAACTGGGAAGTAAACTGGGGTGAATGTTAAGAATGCGATCAGGGTAAGCATCGATCAGCACCTGAGTAACTATCCGCATCCAGCCTGCCATGACTACTAGGTCAACTTTATATGTGGCTAGCACATCAGCGATCGCTTGATCAAGGGCTGCTCGGTTGGTAAATTCACGGTGATCAAGCAGGAGCGCGGGAATATTTAGGGCGGCGGCGCGTTGAGCAACTTGAGCCGTGGGATTGTTGTAGATCAGCACGCCAATCTGGATCTGGGAATTGGCAGCAAAGGCTTGGGCGATCGCGGCAAAATTGCTACCACTACCTGATGCCAGGATACCAAGGGTAATTTTTGTCATAGAATGGTCGAAGAGTAATGTTAAGCATAATCTAAAATATTCAGGCATGACCGCTAATCCAAAGCAATTCAACGATCGAGCAAATGAGCAAGAGTTAGCGGCGATCGATGCAGAACTTTCCCACCGCCCATTGCAGCTAGATCCAGCAGGCTATTGGATTTTGTATCTGGATCGAGCGGAAATGCTAATTTGTGCCAAGCATTTTGGTAACCAAATCAATGCCCAAGGTTTAGCAGTTGATCCAGTGAGTGGCCGGGTGATTCCAGCTAAGGGCAAGGTGGAGCGTCAGGCTAGCCAATTGTTTAGGGCTAAGACAGCAAAGCAACTCTGTGTGCAGATTTTTGAGCAGTCAGGCGTGGAATTAGTATCTATGCTTGATCATGCGGCTTATCTTGGTCGGGAGGCACAAAAGGCAGAGTTGGCACTGATTCACGGTATTGAATATATTCAGGATTAGTATGCAGGAGCGATGGTGGGAGATTTCGATATTAGCCGATCGCTCCTTGGAAGAATATGTGATTTGGCGATTGCAGCAATTTGGCTGTGATGGTCTGGCGAGCCAGGTGCAGGGCAGTAGCCTGAAATTTACGGCCTATATCAACTACACGCCTACAAATTGGCTGGATCTAGCGGCAGTCAATTTACGCCTAAAACAGGATGCGGTGGTGTTGGCTAAGCCCCTGCCAGTATTTAGCTGCCAGGTGATCTGGGGCGAAGATTGGTCAAGTTCCTGGAAGGCGAATTGGCATCCCCAATCCCTTGGCGATCGCTTGATTATTTACCCTGCTTGGATTGAGGTACAGCCTGATCCCCAACGGTTGCCTGTGCGGATTGATCCTGGTAGTGCTTTTGGTACAGGCGCTCATGCTACTACCCAGATGTCTTTGGAGGCGCTTGAGTTTAGAATGTGGGGGGCGGATAAGATCACAAACTTTAGCTTTGCCGATATTGGCTGTGGTTCAGGAATTTTAGCGATCGCCGCTTTGTTTTTGGGTGCGAAGCAGGTGTTTGCTGTGGATACGGATGGCTTAGCGATCGAGGCAATGCACCATAACTGTGAGTTAAATCAAATCAATCCCGACCGGTTTTGGGTAGAGCAGGGCAGCATTGAGCATTTGCTCGCTCATTTGCCTGAACCAGTGGATGGGTTTGCCTGCAACATTCAAGCCCATATTATTGCGCCAATGATTAAGCTATTTGTCAAGGTGGTGAAGCCCCAGGGCTGGGGGATCTTGAGTGGGATTCTAGTGGATCAGGCACCAGAAATTATGCATCAGTTGACTGAACAGGGCTGGACGGTGGCAACGGTGTGGAAGCGGGAGCAGTGGAGTTGTTTGACAATCCGAAGAGAGTAGTTCCAAAATATATTATTTTCCGTTAAATTAGGAGCAAAACCATGGCATCTCCAAATATGAGTAGCAGTAAAACCACAGCAGAAAGGGAGCTAGCCCTGCAGTTGGCTGATGATCGAGTAAATGGGGGTAAAAGAATCTATACGCTGGAAGTTAAGCTACCTGAGGATGAGCTAAAAACCTTAAAAAAGCTAGCTGAGAAGCAGGGACTTTCTCTCAATGGCGCTATTCAAAGGGCGATCGCCAATGAAGAGTATATGCGCGCTGAGATAGAAGCTGGGAATCAAATAATTGTTGAGGGGCGAAATGGCAAGTCTTATCGACTTACTTTTAAAGAATGATGGAACCAATAATCGAAGAAGTCAGTGCAAGACTTGATGCGGGTAGAGCCTTGGAGATTTCTAAAGCTGAGTTGCCTGGTATTCAGCTAGGTGATATTTCTATCCGTCAAGAAAAAACCAGAGGGAGGTTAGCTTGGGGGCTAATGATTGGCAATGGCGCAACCCTGATTGTAATTTTCTGTTTCGCTGCCGCTCAAATATACAGAGGAGAGACTTCAGCCGCCAAAGAGTTACTTGCCCTAGCATGGACTTCACAAATTACACTTTTAAGTAGTGCGTTAGGATTTTATTTTGGCAGTAAGGGGAATTAAGGGAGATTTATGCCAGAGCATACCCATATTCATGTCCAAGGGGCAAGGCAACATAATCTCAAGGATGTCAATCTGAAAATTCCCCGCGATCGCTTGGTGGTATTTACGGGGGTTTCGGGTTCAGGTAAGTCTTCTTTGGCTTTCGATACCATTTTTGCTGAAGGTCAAAGGCGCTATGTGGAATCCCTGAGTGCCTATGCGCGGCAGTTTTTGGGACAGCTAGATAAGCCAGATGTGGATTATATTGAGGGTTTGAGTCCAGCGATTTCCATTGATCAAAAGTCTACTTCCCACAATCCCCGCTCTACGGTGGGAACCGTGACTGAAATTTATGACTACTTTCGCTTACTCTATGGCAGAGCCGGCACGCCCCATTGTCCGATTTGTGACCATAATATTGCTCCCCAAGCGATCGATCAAATGGTAGATCGAATTATGGAATTGCCCGATCGCACTAAATTTCATCTCTTAGCGCCAGTAATCAGGGGTAAGAAAGGCACCCATCAGAAACTATTGCAAAGCTTGGCAGCAGAAGGCTTTGCCCGCGTGAGAATCAATGGCGAAGTGCGCGAACTGAACGACAATTTGGAGTTATCTAAAACTAAAGCCCATCACATTGAGATTGTGGTAGATCGGCTAATCCGTAAGGAAGGCTTGCAAGAACGCTTAACCGATTCTTTGGCTACTTGTCTAAAAAGAGCAGAGGGAGTTGCCATGGTGGAGATTCTGGATAGTGATCAAGTGCTGACCTTCTCCGAGAATTTTGCCTGTCCTGAACATGGGGCAGTGATGGAAGAGTTATCGCCCAGATTATTTTCCTTCAATTCTCCTTATGGCGCTTGTCCTGCTTGTCATGGCTTGGGGACTAAAAAAATCTTCTCTGCTGAGTTAGTGATTCCTGACCCTAGTTTACCAGTCTATGCCGCGATCGCGCCCTGGGCAGATAAGAGTCATACCTATTATTTATCCATGTTGGTGAGTGTGAGCGAATATGCCGGTTTCGATATTGGCACTCCCTGGGAGAATCTATCAATCGCCCAGCAAGATATTGTTCTATATGGCACTACAGAGAAGATTCTAATTCAATCAGATTCTCGCTTCCATCAGTCAAGTCAAGGCTATCACAAGCGCTTTGAAGGGGTATTGGCGATGTTGCAAAACCAGTATGAAGAGAGTGGCTCAGAAGCCATGCAGCAACGACTAGAACAGTATATTGTGGAGCAACCCTGCCATACCTGTGGTGGTACGCGCCTGAATCCTGAAGCCTTGGCGGTAAGAATTGGTGGTCATCCGATTACTGATTTTACGGGGGGATCTATTCGCGAATGTTTGCAGCGATTGGAAAAATTAACCCTCGATTATCGCGCCCGTCAAATTGCTGACCAGGTGCTGAAGGAAATCAAATCCCGATTAAGTTTTCTGTTGGATGTGGGTTTGGATTATCTCACCCTCGATCGCCCCACTATGACTCTATCAGGGGGGGAAGCTCAACGGATTCGCCTAGCTACTCAAATTGGCTCTGGGCTGACTGGTGTGCTGTATGTATTAGACGAGCCGAGCATAGGTCTGCATCAGCGCGATAATGCCAGATTACTCAACACCCTCACCCGCTTGCGAGATTTGGGCAATACTTTAATCGTGGTAGAGCATGACGAAGAGACGATTCGCATGGCTGATCATATTGTCGATATTGGCCCTGGAGCAGGGGTACATGGGGGCAGAGTGGTGGCTGAAGGCACTGTAGCCGATCTGGAAAATCAGCCGGAATCAATTACTGGTGCTTATTTGGCCAAGCGATCGCGGATTCTCACCCCCACTAGCAGAAGACCAGGAAATGGCAAGTATCTAGAGATTCTCAATGCCCACAAAAATAATCTTAAGCATATAGATGTACAGATTCCTTTGGGGGCTTTAGTCTCAATCACGGGAGTATCTGGCTCAGGTAAATCCAGTTTAATCAATGAGATTCTCTATCCTTATTTGCAGCATCATTTTTTACGCAATGTGCCTTTGCCCCAGGGAGTAAAAGGGATTAAAGGATTGAAAGCATTAGACAAATTCATTGTGATTGATCAATCGCCCATTGGTCGCACACCGCGGTCTAATCCTGCTACCTACACGGGCATTTTTGATGTGATTCGGGAAACCTTTGCCCTAACTACAGCAGCTAAAACCAGGGGCTATAAAGCTGGTCAGTTTTCTTTTAATGTGAAGGGGGGACGCTGCGAAGCCTGCGGTGGTCAGGGGGTAAATGTGATCTCCATGAATTTTCTGCCCGATGTCTATGTGCGCTGCGATGTGTGTAAGGGCAGTCGCTATACCCGCGAGACTTTGCAGGTGAAGTATAAGGACAAAAACATTGCCGAAGTGCTGGAAATGACCATTGAAGAAGCGTTACATTTCTTTGAGCATGTGCCGCAGGCCAGTAATAAGTTGCAGATGTTGGTGGATGTGGGCTTGGGCTATATTCGCTTAGGGCAGCCTGCTCCTACCCTGTCTGGGGGAGAGGCCCAACGGGTAAAACTGGCAACTGAGTTGAGTCGGCGAGCTACGGGTAAGACCCTATATTTGATTGATGAGCCGACTACAGGTTTGAGTTTTTATGATGTGCATAAGCTGATCGATGTGATGCAGCGCCTAGTGGATAAGGGCAATAGCATTATTACGATTGAACATAATTTGGATGTGATTCGCTGTGCCGATTGGTTAATTGATCTAGGGCCAGAGGGCGGCGATCGCGGTGGTGAGATTATTGCCCAAGGTACACCCGAACAGGTGGCAGAGCAGCCTCAATCCCACACGGGGCGATATTTGAAACAGGTGTTGCAGGATTAGGTGTCTAGGTTGCTCAGCTTTAGGGGCTGGTTAGAGGCGATCGCCCTAATTTTGGTAGGGAATAATATTGTCACGAGTGGCGTAGCTTTGGTGTTTAGCTTGAGTTTTAGCTGTAGCCATGGCTTAGATCTGCTAGCTCACCGCTTAAATCGAGGCTGGCTAGGACTGAGTGGCTGGTTGATCTTGACTAGTGCCACCGGTTTTGCCCCTGGAATTGCTGTGACTGGATTGTTTAATTTTTTGCCATTTTTTTTATTTGGCGCGATCGCTAAACTACTACTCCACCTGCCTGCTGCCAAACTACGACTGATTAATCTTCTGAATTTAGGCAGTATTGGGGTAGGAGTGCTCGCGGTTGTACAGGTGGGAATCAACCGTCCCGACTGGCAACTACCCAGGCTGTTTAGCAGCTATGTGATTAGTTTGGGCATGAGCCCAGATCATCGCATTACCTCCTGGTTTGGGCACTTTAATGAGTTGGCGATCTACAGTTTGCTAATGCTGCCCTTAAGTTGGTTTTTGCTCCATCATGGCACTAAACCCCAGAAAATTATGGCTGGGCTAGGGCTGGGGCTGAGTTTGTTTAGCCTATATCATGCGGGGTCGCGCAATGCTTGGCTGTTGGGTGGGGTGGGGCTAGGAGCGATCGCTTGGCGCTGGGGCTATGGCTGGATTACGGGGGCTGTGGTGATGATCATGGGCTTGACCCTGGGCGCAGTGGCTTTTAACCTAGACTGGTTTCCCCCAGACTTGTTGAGCCGCTTACAAAGTAGTTTTGACCCCAATTTGCCAGGGTTTAGTTCTACGGGCGATCGCTGGCATGCCTGGCAATTTGCCTGGAACTTGATCGGTCAAAGACCAATTTTGGGCTGGGGACTGCGCAGTTTTGCCCTGCTAGGGGCGACCATGGGCTACGATTTACGGGGGCTACCCCATGAGCATAATTTTTATTTGCTGCTGGCGGTAGGTGCGGGTCTACCTGGCTTGTGTGCCTATGTGGGACTGATGGTTGTGACTGCTTGGCAGGAGTTTAGGGTCAATCTTGATCGACAATTAGCAGACTTGCGATTTTGTCGCTGGCTAGCAATTATCCTATTTATGCTATTTGGTCTAGTTGATGTGCCCTTTTATGAACCGCGCGTGCATTTGCTATTTTGGTTGATCCTGGCGCTCTAAATCTGCAACCACACCTTACCATCGGCTAAATCAACCTCCTGCCCAACTTGAAATTGCAGCGGCCGACCACAGCACCCTAAACTGCGTAAGCCGAAATGGAGTTGGCTGATCCTGAGCGCATAGGGGTCAGCTTCTTGGGTGTAAATCTGCTGGCTGAGGTTTTCGGGGCTGCTGTTATTCCGATCCCCGCACTGGAATTCTAGTAAGATCTGCCAAGCGTCGGCAATTTCTAGCCCAGAGAGAGATTTGGCAATCAAGATCCTGAGTTGTTGTAGTTCGAGAGCTAGCTCTGGCTCAGGTATTTGGGCTTTAATCCAGGTATAAATTTGCAGTTGCAAGCGGTAGCGATCGCTTTGAAATCGCTGGGAGATTTTAAACTTTACTCTTTTCTCTTTGGCAGGTGGTTCTTGATCTGGCTGGGGCAGATCTTTGCGCATTTGGGCTAATAATTCGGCGATTGCACTGGCGGAAAACTCATGGGCAAGTTCAAATCTGGTCAATTCCTTGATTTGGCGGCAGAGCTCTTCTCCCACAAACAGCAGTTGATCGAGCAGCGGATCGAACTCAAACATCTCTAAGTTAGCAGCCGCAAAGTCTCGATGTCCCTGGCGTAACCAGCCAAAAATAGCCAAATAATTCTCCCAAACTGGCTGGGCGCGGTAGGGATTTTCAAACTCGTAAGCTTGGCGCAGCATGCCCTTGGGCAACCAGCCGCTACTCTCGCCGTAGGCAATCAGGCAGATTCGATCTAATAATTTTTGGGCAGCAGCGATCGCTAATCCTTGACCATTATCTTGATCCTTGAGCCGATAGCGAAAATCTTTAATCAACTGCCAGCGAATGCGATGGTACTGGCTATAAAATTCCTCACATTGCTCTAGCTCTAGGGTCTGGGACTGGTGCAGAATCTGCTCCAAGCGACTGGCAACCGTGGGATTTTGAGGCAACATCACCCGGCGGCAGCACAAAAAATAGAACCGCCGAAACACTTCTAGATCAGCGATCGCGGCAAATTCAAATCGTTCAAAACTCAGTAAATCTCGCTTACCACTATAGAGGCAGAAATCGCGATCGCTAATCACAATCAGCCAGGGGGCGCGCTCTAGTCCCATCAATTCCCCTTGCCATAAAATCTGGGTAACTACTAAAAGTTCAGCCTCAAAGAACCCCAAAGCCGTTTCCGGCATAAATTCCAATTCGGGGCGATCGCCAAAGGGGGAACTGTAGCCCAGCAGATCGACAAAGATGCTATGGATAAACTCCGCTCTAGTAGTAGTTGGCTCAGAAGACTGGGCTAATCGCTCAAACCACTGACAAATCTGGCGATGGCGATTTTCCAAGTCTGGCGGAAAGCCAAAACTATCCATCTGTTTGGTCAATAAACTAGGAGAGAATAGTCGCCCCATGCCTAAGGCGAATTGGGGGATTTTCTTTCCTGCTCCACTTCCGCGATTAATTCCGCTAGCTCAGTGGGAGACATTTCCGTCAAGCGTTTTTGCAGTACCGCATCCTTATAATCTTTCAGTTGTTGATCGTAGGTCATATTGTGGGTGATTGCCCGCAGCCCATAGCTCGCCACCCAGCCAATTAAACCCAACACCAAAACTACCTGACTCCAGATCCCAGCATTCAGATCGCCCACTCCTAGCGCCTTGAACCCCAGATAGATCAGTCCACCCCCCCCAAAGCAAGCGACACAAATTAAAATGGCATCAATACGGCGCATAATTAAATTTGCCGAGGTTGGGGACGAAAGTTCAAAAAGGGTGCCACCAGCAGCAACCCAGGTAGAAAGATAAATACGCTCAGACATAAAAATACCCGCTCTACTGCCCCAGTCTTAAACCAGCGAGCTTTAAAATAGAACATCAAAATCCCTGGGATCACCACCAAATATGCGCCCAAAACCGCCCCATAGGCAGCAAGGACAAGTATCGAATCTGGCATATATTTTTCCTTTATTGCAACAAAACCCATGGCAGGGCTGAGCCCTTTAACTTAACTGCTAATACTTTAACAAGATTTTGCCCTCTCCACCCATGTTGCACACCCTCTATGCTGCCTTAGTTTTTTATACGGCTTTACCGATCGCTCCCCAACAGCCCTTAAACTTTAGCGGTATTGCTTGGTTTGCTCCCCTAGTGGGGCTGGTAATTGGTCTAGGTTTGACTGGAATTAATTGGGTTCTCAGCCACCTATTTACTAGCTCAGCTTTACCTGCCCTAGGGGTAGTGCTAGCTTGGATAGCATTGAGTGGGGGGCTACACCTAGATGGGGTAATGGATAGCGCTGACGGCTTGGCGGTTACTGATCCCCAAAAACGCTTGGCAGTGATGGCAGATAGCCTGACTGGTGCCTATGGGGTGATGGCGGCGATCGCTCTAATCTTACTCAAATTTGCCAGTCTGATCGAACTAGCTAGCCTCAATCATGCCCTCTCTGGGCTAGTGTTGACCTTGGCTCCCGCCTGGGGCAGATGGGCGCAGCTATACACCATTGGGTATCATCCCTATCTCAAGGCAGAGGGTAAAGGTAAATTTCATCAACAGGGGATTGGCTCTGGGCAGATCTGGACTAGCGCCCTGGGCTTAGTTTTAGCAGCTAGCGCGATCGCTGTAGTGGATCTTAACCTGGGTTGGCAGAGTTTAGGGCTGGGCAGTTTCAACCTGGTTATCGGCATGGCGATCGCCCATTGGTTTAATTTTAAGCTCGGCGGGCAAACTGGCGACACCTACGGCGCGATCGTAGAATGGACAGAGGCTGTTAGCCTAGTGGCAGGGGCTATACTGATCAAAATCATCTGTGCTGTAAAACCTGGATTTTAGCGGGGTGTGGGGCTTTGCCCTCAAACTCCATTAGACTAGGTAAGGATTTGGGAGGGGTCGTAGGGGCACTGCCGATGGCGCATGGGGGCGTAGCCCCCAAACCTCCAATTAATTTCTCTCCTTACTCGTTTAGGACTACCAAATAACCTATAAATAAACTCACTAGCATGAATGCCCTAGCTCTGCGTCAGCTTTTACTAGACAAATGGGGATACTCCTACGATCTGCAAATTCGTCGCCAAAGCGATCGCCTCATGTTTTTAGTGATGTGGCGCTACCAAGAGCAAGCTTCTTTTCCCCTCACTGAGCTAGAGTATCTCCAGCACCTAGAAGCGATCGCTGCCCGCTTAAGTGATTGGGGTACGCTAGAACAGGTGCAACAGTTTATCCTCACCACCAAAACTAAGCCGCGCCTAGGAAAAGCCCTCTGTCTGCCGCTGAAGCCCAACCAAAGAGCCAGCGAATGGGTCTAGTCCCGTTTAATCCTGGGGCGGGGTTCTCGCCACGCATTGCCGATCCCCTGGATAATTCCCTTGCCTACTAGCCCCAGACCACGACCAACTAAATTAGTGAGCACATACACAAAGGCTTTACCGACAAATGCCCCTAGAGTGCGCAGGCGCGGCGCGATCGCATCCTGTAATTCCAGAGCCAAAGTGTACCAGGCTGCTATTCCCTTAAGGGCGACTAGTTCCTGCTGGCGGGGGGCGGCAATATTGGCAGTGGTAATGCCATCGGCAGTTAGGGTAAATACCGCATATCTGCCTTCAAAAATTGCCCTCGGTTGTTGAAAAGCAGACTGCAAGCGATAGCGCCAAGATAGATCATTGCGAAACCGCTCCATTTCCCTAGTGGAGGTATAGCCCAATTCAAATAACTGCTGCTGGAGTTCTAAGCGATCGCTAAAATGATTGAGCAGGGGCGAAACTACGCCATTAGCCACCTGAATCAAAAGGTGACTGATCAACTGATCGATCATGGCAGGCTCAAACCCAGGAATGACCTTGATCGGTGTGCGATCAATTATATAGCCCAACAACTCTGGCAAGAGATAGACCTGACTCAAGATCTCTCGCTGTACCACCGCCGCGTCTGCCCTAGTTTGTTTGAGGATGAGGTCTGAATCAAACCCTTCTAGCCTAGACCAAAATTCCTCTGCTACCTGCAACCACAGATTTTGCAACCAAATTAGCTGCTCCCGCGCGATCGCTTGATCACTGAGTTGCTCCCTTTGCACCCGCTCACATAGGTCCTCAAACTGGCGCATGGCAATAAACAGAAGTTCTTGGCGCTTGGTAAGGTTAAGCACCTCAATTTCCAGGGGTTGATCCGTAAGATTGACCAAACTAGACTGCAAATTCACCGCCACCCGATCAAACCAGCCCCGCTCTTCCTGCTGTACTAGCTCCCTTGGTTCATACACCAAAGCACCAGGAGCCTTCGCCAGCACCTCTGACCGCACTCCATAAATTTGCTGCAACAACCACCTTGCTGCCGCCAGTTCCCGCCGCCGTCCCTCCAGCCAGTATCGGCCCAGGCCCCCAGAGGGGATGCCAGCTAGCTCAGCCAGTGCCTGATCAATTTCCGCCACGCCACTGCCATAAAGCTGGGTACGCAGAAACGCCCAGAGCGAAGCCCTAGGCTGTGATTTTGGCTGAGGCTCAGATCGATAGGTTGCCCCCGTTGCTAGTTGTGCCAAAGCCGTCAAGATTTCCCCTGGGGAGCTAGTTCGACTACAGATCCCTTCAATTCCCCATTGACTAGCAGTTCTGATTAAAATTCCTGAAGGCTGTGCCAAAATTAATAGGATTGGTGTCTCGGCGTACCTAAATCGCAGTCGTTCGCACCAGCGCCATTGCCAATCGTAATCTAGTCCCATCACCAGCACATCTGCTTGCCCCATCTGATCTAATGCCTGTAGCGCCTGCTCCAGAGATGCTGCTTCCCCTACCAGGTTCACCTTGCCCGATTGTTGCAGGTGAAGCTTCAGCCCCAGGCGGAACAGCAAATTTGGCTCAATCAAAAAAATCTGAATCACAAAAATGGCAAACTATACTTTAGATCAGCAAGATCAGCAGACTGGTATCCGCTCGAATTATATGCTAGTTAGTCCTAGACCCAGAACCAGGGAATAATTAACTACAGATTTTGCAATTTTACCCTCTAATGGTTTTCGACCTATGCAGCCTGAATCAAGTCCCCATTCCAACAGCCAAACTGACTCTACACTGCACCGTTTGTTTGCTGCCATGTCAGATTTGGTGTTTGTGATTGATCGCCAGGGGGTATACACTCAGGTTATTTCTAGCAATAATAAAATTCTCCCCCCAGG
This sequence comes from Pseudanabaenaceae cyanobacterium bins.68, assembly GCA_033762795.1. Classification (GTDB taxonomy): domain Bacteria; phylum Cyanobacteriota; class Cyanobacteriia; order Pseudanabaenales; family Pseudanabaenaceae; genus JANRLH01. The sequence goes on along the minus strand of JANRLH010000039.1, from coordinate 3,822 downwards.
TACCAGAGTAGGCGCTAGCCTGGAAGATATTCTGCCCACCACCATGGCTGCCCTCCATCTAGCTGCGATCCAACGGGTGTTGGAAAATCAACGCACTATCGAGATTGAGTATTGCCTGCCGATCGCTGAACAGCAGGTTTGTTATGGCGCGAAAGTTTCTCCCCTCGAAGTTGATCAAGTGATCTGGGTGGCACGGGATATTACTGCCCGCAAACGCACCGAAAATGAGCTACGCCAAGCTAAAGAAGAAGCGGATGCTGCCAATCGGGCTAGAAGCGCATTTTTAGCCAACATGAGCCATGAACTGCGTACCCCGCTCAATGCGGTGATCGGCTACAGTGAGCTACTCCAAGATGAATCGCGGGAATGGGGGTATGACCACATCATTGACGATCTTCTGCGCATCAGCGAACAGGGCAGACATTTGCTCGCCCTAGTCAACGATATCTTAGAAATTTGCCGCCTAGAATCTGGTAACACGCTGCTGTACCTAGAGCAAGTTAATATCACTGACCTGGTAAAACAGGTAGTAGGGATGATTCAGAGTCAATTGCGGGACAATGATAACCAGTTTGAGTTGGAGTGCGAGTCAGATCTAGGGCTGATGTTTTCCGACGCCAACAAGGTCAAACAGAATCTCTTAAATCTGCTCAAAAATGCCTGCAAGTTTACCCACCGGGGTCAGATCAAGCTCACGGTTACCAAGAGCGATCGCTTAAACGGCACGATCTTGTTTACGGTCTCAGATACAGGTATCGGTATTTCCCCAGAGCAGCTAGCCAAGCTGTTTCAGCCCTTTGTCCAAGTAGATAGTTCTACCAAGCGGCGCTACGGCGGTACGGGACTAGGCTTAGCCATCACCAAGAAGTTTTGCCAAATGTTGGGAGGAGACATCACAGTGGAAAGCACCCTGGGCAAGGGTTCTAAGTTTTTGATGTACCTACCCATCCGCAGCCTAGATCCAAGAGATCAAACCCGCCCAGCCTAATCTATGCTAACTGCCAGTGCTGACCTAGTTGCCCTTGCCCGATCGCAGATCACTCTACTGAATCAATCCCTAGGGGCAGGCTCCAGTGCCATGTACCTCACCCAAGAGTTAAACTCCGACACCGCTCCCAACCTGATTGAAGTAGTCTCTTTTCCTGAAAATAGCAGCGTTTCCCTAGATTACACCCTGGCACTACCACCTAGCGATCGCCAAGCCCTAGTTCGCTCTGGCCGCTTGGTGATTCCTTTACTCTACGATCAGCAAATTCTCGGCTTTTTAATTACTGCCCGTCCTGATCGCGAATGGAATGAAACCGAACAATCCCAAATTCAGCAGGTTGCCAATACCCTAGCGATCGCCTGCGGCATCGAACTCCGCCATCAATGGTTAGAAATGGCCTACCGCGCCCAGCAACTTCAACAACAGAGCTTTATTGCCAGCCTTCTGCATCAACTGCGCAACCCTCTCACTGCCATTCGCACCTTTTCCCAACTGATCCGCCGCCGCCTGCGCCCTGATGATCCCAATCAAACCCTAGTTACAGGCATCCTGCGGGAAACCTCCCACCTCCAGGAACTACTCCAGACTGCCGACCAACCTCAACTTGGCTCTGGCAGCCCCCTGCTCTTGACTGGTAGCTTAGAACTCAGCGCCATCGACCTCAATCAATTCCTAGAGCCCCTCCTCGCATCTGCCCAAGCGATCGCTCAAGCCCACCATCTCCAACTGATCACCCACCTCCCCCCCCACCTCCCCCCCGTCTGGGCAAACCACCAGGCCCTGCGCGAAATCATCACCAACCTGCTCGACAACGCGATCAAATACACCCCCGCCCCTGGCACGATCACCCTCACTGCCACCGCCCACCCCCCCACCCTCGACCTCCAAGTCCAAGACAGCGGCTGCGGCATCCCCGCCCAAGACCTCGATCAGATTTTCCAGCGCCACTATCGGGGTCAACAGGCAGGCAGCCAGATCCAAGGCAACGGCCTAGGCCTAGCGATCGTCAAAGATCTCAGTGAGCAAATCCACGCCCAAATTCAAGTTACCAGCCTTCCCCACCAGGGCAGCACCTTCACCCTTCAGCTTCAGCTAGCCCCACCAAAAGATGCTAGGCTAAACTAAACACCACCACCTTCACCCCCATGCTACGTCTTGAGCACATCCAAAAAATCTACACCACTGGCGAAGTTCTCAAGGACATCAACTGGGAAGTCAAACCAGGTGATCGCATTGGTCTGGTCGGAGTCAACGGTGCGGGCAAATCCACCCAACTCAAGATCATCGCTGGTGAAATCGAACCCACTGCTGGCAACATCATCAAACCCAGCAGTTGCAAAATCGCCTACCTCTCCCAAGAATTTGAAGTCGATCCCCAGCGCAATGTCAAGCAAGAACTGTGGGCCGTGTTTAAAGAAGCCAACCAAGCCCAAAAACAACTAGCCGAAGTCAGCCATCAGCTTGAACACCTCACCCCCGATCAAGACTATGAACCCCTACTCAAACAACTAGATCGCGCCCAACGCAAATTTGAAGCTCTCAACGGCTACGAACTCGAAAGCCGGATTGAAAAAATTCTCCCAGAACTGGGCTTTGCCCCCGGCGACAGCGATCGCTTCGTAGATGAATTTAGTGGTGGCTGGCAAATGCGCATGAGCCTAGGCAAAATCCTCCTCCAAACCCCTGACCTCCTCCTCCTGGATGAGCCGACCAACCATCTCGATCTAGAAACGATCGAATGGCTAGAAACCTACCTCAAATCCCTCAAAACCCCCATGGTAATCGTCTCCCACGATCGCCAATTCTTAGATCGGCTCTGCAACCAAATTGTCGAAACCGAGCGGGGCGTATCCACCAGCTACCTCGGCAACTACACCAGCTACCTCAACCAAAAAGCCGAACTGCGAGATGCTCAACTCAGTGCCTTTGAACGCCAGCAACGGGATTTAGAAAAACAACAGGCGTTCGTAGAAAAATTCCGCGCCAGTGCCACCCGTAGCACCCAAGCCAAAAGCCGCGAAAAACAACTAGAAAAAATTGAACGGATTGAAGCCCCCGACACCCTAGTCAAAACCCTACGATTCAAATTCCCCCCACCTGATCGCAGCGGTCGCGTCAATCTTGAGATCAAAAACCTCACCCATGCCTACGGCGACCATATCTTATTCTTGGGCGCCAACCTGATCATCGAGCGCGGCGACCATGTAGCCTTCGTAGGGCCAAATGGCGCAGGCAAATCCACCCTCCTGAAAATGATCATGGGGATCGAGCCCCACCACGAAGGGGAAATCACCCTGGGGCACAATGTCCTAGCCGGCTACTTCGAGCAGAACCAAGCCGAAGCCCTCGATTTGACCAAAACCGTCTACGACACCCTCCACGACCAATTCCCCGACCTCACCAACACCGAAGTCCGCACTGTCCTCGGTCAGTTCCTGTTCACTGGTGACACCGTATTCAAAAAAGTCAAAGACATCAGTGGCGGCGAAAAAGCCCGACTCGCCCTTGCCCTCCTCTTCCTCCGTCCCCTCAACTTTTTAATCCTAGACGAGCCTACCAACCACCTCGACATTCCCGCCAAAGAAATGCTCGAACAGTCTCTCAGCGAATACGAAGGCACTGTAGTCCTAGTCTCCCACGATCGCTACTTCATCTCTCAAGTCGCCACCAAAATTGTCGAATTCCGTGATGGTGAACTTCATGTCTACGACGGCAACTATGACTACTATCTCCAAAAAAAAGCTGAAGAAACCAGAGTCGCCGCCCACGAAGCCGCTGAAGCAGCCAAGGCCGCCAAAGAACAGGCAAAACGAGAGAAAGAGAAACAAAAACGT
>JANRLH010000038.1:0-3437 GCA_033762795.1 Pseudanabaenaceae cyanobacterium bins.68 | reverse complement strand
AACCCCTGTTGGAGAGTAAACAGGATCAAACCAAGGGCGATCGCGCCAAAGATCAAAGCGGCAGCGGTTGCCAAGGTGAGTAAGACCTGACGCACCAACAGGGATAAACGCAATGCCAAACTGTTATGACTACTGATCGGGTTAGCTAGCTTGGCTGCCACTGTGAGGCTAAAGCCATAGAGAATGATCGCCAAACTGCCGGCGATCGCCGCACCAGTGAGGTTTTTGAGGGGGGTAAATGGTTCTGGCATCTTCTTTAATCATGATCATGTGGATACTACTTTAGCGAATGAGTTCCCACATTCATATAGGACTTACACCAAGGTGATCTAAAACCCTGGTTTTAATTGGGATGTGGGTCTACGCCCTCAAAATCAGTCTGCATATTGCGATTTTTGAAAGAATGCGGTACAGAAATCATTAAAACCCATGGCGGGGCTCTACGACCCTTTTTGTCACCTATTGACTTGCAAACTGCGGTAGTCCCCAATAAGTAAGAATAAAAGTGAGTTGGGGGGGGGCGCCCCTTTTAAATCCTTACATTTTTATCACTGCCCAAACTGCAATAAGTCCTGGGAATTTTATTCATCGTGGGCAAAGCGATTGTAGAGAAAGTCTAGGGCATGGTTTCGCAATTCGTAATAGAAGGGGTCTTCCATGATTTGGGCGCGATCGCGGGGACGAGCAAAGGGAATCGTGATAATTTCGCCAATCTTAGCAGCAGGGCCATTGGTCATCATTACTAAGCGATCGGCTAAGAACAAGGCTTCATCAATGTCGTGAGTAATCATTAATACGGTACAGCGCTGTTCTGTCCAAATTTGCAGCAGTTCTTCTTGGAGTTCTTCTTTGGTAATCGCATCCAATGCCCCGAAGGGTTCATCCAGAATCAAGACTTCTGGGCGAATGGCTAAAGCGCGGGCGATGGAAACTCGCTGCTTCATACCGCCGGAAATTTGAGTGGGCTTCTTTTCGGTGGCTTCGCTCAGTCCCACCATAGCTAAGTGGTGCTGCACCAGATCATGCTTTTCCGCTTTAGAAAGTTGGGGGTAGACGGCATCCACTGCCAGCATCACATTCTCATACACCGACAACCAAGGCAGCAGGGCATAACCTTGAAATACTACCATGCGATCCGGGCCAGGCTTGGTGATTAATTGATTATTTACTCTCACTTCGCCAATCGAAGGTTGAGAGAATCCGCCCACCATATTTAGCAAAGTTGATTTGCCGCAGCCAGAATGACCGATTAGGCAGATAAATTCTCCTTGAGCGATCGCTAAATTGACATCTTGCAGGACAGTGTAGGAACCCTTAGCAGTGGGATAAATCTTAGAGACATTCTCAATGCGGAGGAAAGCTTCCTGGGGTGGAATAGAATTTGGCGTGGTTTTGAGCAGGGTAGATGGGGTCATGGGTTTATGGATTGGTAAAAGATTGTTAGTAAGCAGGTAGTGGAATTTGATCTTGGCATTGCCAAGCAGCCTCAATTAGCCTTAATAGCTATTCAAGCCACTCTGGAAACAGATTCCATCGCAATTTCTGCCATGGTGATGTTCCGTTTAATCTCTAAATCCCGCAGATAACCGATCGGATCCTCCACATTAAAGGGCACGCAATCAAACAGTTGAATCGGATTACGGCTATAGGTAATATCCGTTAAGCCCAATTCCCTGGCAGCAGTGCTGAATACTCCCACGCGACAGGTCTTTTCTAGGACTTCCACCCAGTTGCGGGGGAAAGGGACATCACCCCAGCGAGCCATTTGGGCAATGTGCCAGAGATGTTCAGAACGGCTAGGACGGTTGATACTGGCTCCATAGAACTGATGGTGCGCCGGCTCACGCATGGGAGAATCCAAGGCACAGGTAATATCATTGGGATTACCCAAATGAATATAATTGACATTAGTGCTGACGTAGGCGCGGCGAGCCAGAATTGAGCGAATCTCTTCAGCATGGTTAGGATCAGCACAATATCTACAGGCTTCCAAAAGTGCCTTCACCAAGGCAATATGGGTATTGGGATAAGCATTTGCCCAATCTTCTCTTACGCCTAGCACTTTACCTGGATGACCATGCCAAATCTCTAAATCTGTAGCTACAGTGAAGCCAATATTCTCCATGGCAGCACGGAAGTTCCAAGGTTCGCCTACACAGAAACCATCGATACTCCCAGCCTTCAGATCCACCACCATTTGGGCAGGAGGGATGATTTTTAGTTCTAAATCTAAGTCAGGGTCAATGCCGCCCGCTGCCAACCAGTAGCGCAACAATAGATTGTGCATGGAAGCAGGGTGAACAACTCCCATACGGTGAGAACGATCGCTAGTATTTTGGAGCATCTGTTTGAAGTCGGCAAGGCTATGAATCCCTTGGTTATAGAAGCGGCGATCTAGGGTAATGGCATTACCATTGCGAGTCATGGTCAAGGCACTCACAATAGGTTTACAGGCACCATTGCCCCCTAGGGTGAGCCAAGTGGGAAGTCCAGAGGGCATTTGGGCAGCATCCAGATAACCGCCGGCAATGCCATCGGCAATTCCCCGCCAGCTAGTTTCCCGCACTAGAGAGACTTCATCTAGCCCATGTTTTTGAAAGAATCCCTTCTCTTGGGCAACGGCGATCGGCGCACAAGCAGTAAGGGGTACAAACCCAATCTCTAGGTTGACCTTCTCTAGTCCATGACGTGCCACAGTTGGGACTTTACGCGCATTCAGTTTTTTTACCCGTTTCTGTTGATTGAGAAAATAGATCATCTCACTACGCAAACTGTAGTAGCTCGGATGATTCACGGCTTCCATGCGTTGGCGGGGGCGGGGAATATCTACTTCTAAAATGGCACCAATTTTGGAGGCAGGGCCATTGGTGAGCATGACAATCCGATCACTTAAAAGTACAGCCTCATCCACATCATGGGTCACCATCACCGCCGTAATTTGGTCTTGATTACAGATTTGCATCAGCTTCTCTTGAAGATTGCCACGGGTGAGGGCATCTAAAGCACCAAAAGGCTCATCTAAAAGTAAGAGTTTAGGACGCACAGCCAAGGCACGGGCGATCGCTACTCGTTGGCGCATTCCCCCTGATAACTGTAAAGGCGGCTTATCGATCGCATGGGCTAGTCCCACCATCTGCACATAATGTTCTACCAATGCTTGGCGTTCTGATTTAGGAAGATGGGAAAGCACTTCATCCACCGCTAAAGCCACGTTATCTCTCACACTCAGCCAAGGCAGGAGGGAATAGTTTTGAAAGACCACCATGCGGTCAGGGCCTGGGCGGGAGATTTTTTGGTCTTCCAGCATCACTACGCCGCCCGTAGGAAAATCCAAGCCCGAAATCATATTCAATAGGGTGGATTTGCCACAGCCAGAGTGACCGATGAGGGAAATAAATTCACCCTGTTTAATCTGGAGATCAATGCCTCTGAGGGCG
>JANRLH010000037.1:0-15796 GCA_033762795.1 Pseudanabaenaceae cyanobacterium bins.68 | reverse complement strand
GAATGGCGGCGGAAAGCCGAACTCTCGTCCGATCGCGCGGCCTTGCTAGTAATCGATGATCTAGACACCGTGATCCAAACCATGATGAAAATTTCTGGAGGCAGCGATCGCTACCGTCACGAACTCAGCATGGCGGAGTTTATTCGCCAATCCGAAACCTACCAAGAGCTAGATCGGGATTCTCTCAATCAAATTTATAAATTTCTGCTCTACAACGGCTTCAACTCAGGTATGATGCTCAGCCATCCCTTTCCAGTAGAGCGGGTGCATTATCTTCAACAGTGGGCCGCCTCGGCACAATACCAGCAAATCCGCCAAGGCAACTACAGCCAACAGGCCTCTGGCGTAGAAGTCAAAGCTGAGTCAGATCAAGCTCAAGATCCTACCGAAGAACTGCGCCAGCAAATAGAACGACTGCAAGCCGAAATTAACCGCGTTAAAGGTGAGAACTCCTAACTCTCACCTGATTGGTTTGCAAGGGGAAGACCTGGTAGCTCAGCACCTGCAAACCCAGGGCTGTGAAATTATTGCTCGGCGGTGGCAATGTCCCTGTAGTGATCTAGACCTAGTGGCAAGCGATCGCGCTCACCTGATCTTCGTTGAAGTCAAAACCCGTAGCCGCCATAATTGGGATCAAAACGGTCTACTGGCAATCACCCCTAGCAAACAGGCTAGACTTTACCAGGCCGCCACCCATTTCTTGGGCGCTCATGACCTGGAGTATCACCAATTTCCCTGTCGCTTTGACCTGGCTTTAGTTAGGCACCAGGGCGGCCAACTCTGGCTACACAGCTACATCACCAACGCCCTAACGTTTTAGCTCCTGAGGGTGGCTAGGGGGAATCCCATCCTGCACAATCAAGTCCTCCAGTACTTCCTTGACAATTGGCGCCGCCACCGTAGAACCAAAAGCATCATCACCAATGGGCTCATCAATCACTGCCAACACCACATAGCGGGGCTTCACAGTGGGGAAGATCCCCACAAAACTAGTAGCTTTCTTGTCCGTATAGCCATACTGATCGGATTTTTGAGCCGTGCCGGTTTTGCCGCCAAACCGATAGCCAGGGATCTTTGCTACCTTGCCCGTGCCTAGCTCCACCACATCCTCCATCATGCTCAAAACCTGCGCTGTAGTGCTAGGCGAAAAAATCTGCCGAGGGGCAGGGCGAGACTCTGCCGGAATTAGCTTGCCTGCCTGATCAACTAGGCCACGAGTAACATGAGGCGTGAGTAATTTTCCACCACTAGCCAAAATCCCATGAATTTGGAGCAGTTGCACGGGAGACATGGACAAGCCCTGACCAAAAGCGGCGGTAGCCGACTCAATGTCATAGGTGACAAACTGCTCCTGATCCCGCAGTTGACTAGCTCGCTCACCTGGGAGATCAATTTTAGAAGATTCACCCAAACCCAAGCGCTCTAGCCAGTCGTAGTAAACTTGGGGTTTCATCGTCCGAATGATGTGTACCATACCCACATTGCTAGAACGCTGAAGAATTTGGCTCAAAGTCAATACTCCCACCGGTCCTGTGGCGTCATAGTCAAAATTTGCTACTGGCTCATTGCTAATTGTCAACTTGCCTTGATCATAAAAGCTGCTATCCAAGCTGATTGATTGGTTCTCCAAAGCGATCGCTACATTAATTGGCTTAAAAGTAGAACCAGGCTCAAACAAATCCGTGACCGCCCAGTTACGGTGGAGTTCTTTACTGTATTTAAAAAATTGATTCGGATCATAGGTCGGTTCATTCACCATCGCCCGCAGTTCCCCATTCGCCGCATCCATCACCATTACGGCTCCGCGCTTTGCCCCATAGCGACTGAGTTGTCGAACTAGAGCTTGACGAGCGATCGCTTGAATACGCAAATCAATAGTCAGTTGCAGCACAGTCTGATCTTGAGACCACATATCCTGGGAAAAATCTTGACTCAACCAGTTACCATAGGCATCTCGAATTAGCTTAAGATTCTGCTCTTGGCGGGCAATCTTTTGGTCATAGACCAGTTCTACTCCCGCCCCTCCCTGATCCTGATCATTAACAAAGCCTAGAACTTCGGCGACAGCCTGTTTTTGGGGATAGTAACGATGCTGGCGAGCAACTAATTCCAGCCCAGGGTATTTATTTTGCCTGATCAGCTTAGCTATCTGGTTAGACAATACCTCTGGAATTCGATCTGCCAGGGTGACAAAGGTAGTCTTTTGGGTTAATTTTGCTAAAATCTGCTCCGCTGGCTGACCCAGAATAGCTGCTAGCTGGTTAGCCGCTTCAGGTTTGCTAGCTAAAGGAATCTGATTGGGATAGCCATAGAGGTTAAATACCTTCTGGTCATGGGCTAAAACCACATGATTGCGATCCACGATCGGTACTCTTGGCACCAACAGCCGCCGCTGAATGCTATGCAGAGCCTTAGCCCGATCGCGGTAGTTCTCTCCACTCAGTACCTGCAAAAACAATAGCCTCCCCGCCATTCCCAGGGCAGCGATCGCTAAAATACTAAAAACCACCCAGGGGCGTGAAGGTACTCGAAAGGGAGGTTTAGGCGGGCGGCGACTACTAAAGGATGCTAATTCCATGGGGCAAATCGCTCTAGAACCAGAGTGCGAAAGTGATCGCCACGCTGTTCAAAGTTATCGTACTGGTCAAAGCTAGCACAGGCGGGAGAGAAAAGCACGGTAGCTTCAGGTTTAGCATGGAGTTTCACCCAATCTAAAGCGGCTGTCAGGGTTTCTACTTGCCAGTAACTACTAAAATTAACTAGATCTAACATTTGCCCAAAGCGATCGCTAGCAGCACCGATCAGTAAAACTACTGTGACCTTGCTCTGAATTAGCTCCAACCAAGCTGCCGGATCTCCTGCCTTATCTTCTCCACCCGCAATCAAAATCACTGGGGGATTCACAGCCTGTAGACCTACCCAAGCAGCATCAAAATTAGTAGCTTTACTGTCATTAATAAAGGTCAGTCCTTGCCAGCAGCCAACTAGTTCTAGGCGATGGGGGACACCACGAAATTTAGCGATCGCCTCCGCAATAACCTTTGATTCAATCCCAGCTAATCTAGCTACTGCTACTGCCATCAACAGATTTTGCAGATTATGTTCACCTGGCAAACCAAACTGGGCTAGTTCCAACACGGGTTCACTTCTAAATCTTACCCAGCCCCCAGATATATCTGCCCCTTGATTACAGGCGGCTTGGGTATCTGTCCAAACTAAATTTTCTCCCAATAACCTTTCGGCATTAGCAGCCAGGTATGGGTCAGCACGATTCACTACCCGCTGAGCTGCCGAGCGTAACAGGCTAGCTTTAATTTCGCTATAACCAGCTAGATCTCCATGACGACTGAGATGATCTGGGGTAAAAGTAGTCCACACTCCAATTTCACAGCAAATATTTGAGGCTTCGATCTGATAACTACTCAGTTCTGCGATTACCCAGTCTGGATGCCCCTGCAACGCTACCTCTGAAATCGGTAAGCCAATATTGCCACAAGCTGGAGCCAAGAACCCCGCCTCTTGAAAAATCTGGGCAATCATTGCTGTGGTGGTGGTTTTGCCGTTTGTGCCCGTAACTCCTACCCAAGGCAATTGCTTGAGGTATTGCCAGCCTAGCTCTGCCTCTCCCCATACTTGAATTTGCAGTTGGCGAGCTTGAATTAAGGTGGGATGATGCCAATTGATCCCAGGACTGACCACTATCAACTCGGGCAAAGGGCGCGACAGATCAATTCCCTGAAGAATTAGGTCAAAACCCAGGGTAACCTCAACCTGTTGACTAAGCAGTTGCTGCTGACGTTCTGTCAGTTCCCTAGAACTTTGATCAGAGGTTTGTCCAGCACGGCGATCGCTTGCCCACACTTGCCATCCTCTAGCTTTAAGCAATGCAGCAGCAGCAAAACCAGATTTACCTAGACCAATTACCCAAGCTTGAGGCATATGCGCACAGTTACCTAAAACTACCGACGGCGAGCTAGTTGATCATAAACCCTTTCAAGGTCTACGTGATGATAAGCCAGCGCCACCAACATATGGTAGAGCAAGTCAGCCGCTTCTGCCGAAATTTGCTCTGGATCTTGATCCTTACAAGCCATCACCAATTCCACGGCTTCTTCACCAATTTTTTTCAGGATCAGATTATCGCCACCTGCAAATAGCTTACAGGTGTAAGAGCTAGGTTGAGGCTGCTGGCGGCGATCGCAAATTACGCTAAACAATTCAGATAGAGGGTCACCAGACATAAAACCTAACAACTAAATTTAAATACGGAACATAGGACTTACGCAAACCTGATCTAAAAACTTGGCCCTAAGTTAGGTTCCCTAAGCGCTCCACTTGAGGGCAGAGCGCTCAAATTCTCTTGTCACCATACTTTCTCAATCAGAATGCCTAAGTCCTAAAGTGCTACAAGTACGCCCTGTACCTATTCAGAAATTGAGCATCAAAGGCTTCTACTTGATGGCAACCTTACCGCCGGCATCTTCGATCTGCTTCTTGGCAGCTTCGGCCGCATCCTTAGCCATGCCTTCCTTAATGGTCTTGGGTGCGGATTCCACTAACTCTTTAGCTTCTTTTAGACCCAAAGAAGTAATTTCACGCACAACCTTCAGCACTGCAATCTTCTTATCGGCTGGAACAGCTTCTAGCACTAGGTCAAAAGCAGTCTTCTCTTCCACTTCTTCAACGGGTGCTGCTGCTGCACCAGGAACCGCTGCCATCATCATACCGCCCACAGGAGCCGCCGCCGACACGCCAAAAGCCTCTTCAATAGCCTTGACCAATTCAGCCGCTTCCAGCAAAGATAGGGTCTTGAGCTCTTCAACAATTTGGGTAACTTTATCAGACATAATATTTCTCAGTAATTAATTAGTGTGTAATTCAAACTTGACTAGGCTGATTCTTGGTCAGCGATCGCTTTAATTGCTCTACCCAAAGATTGCGGTACTTCCTTGACGGCCAAAGCCAACTTGGTTGCTACGCCATTGATTGCCCCTGCCACTTGAGCAATCAGGACTTCCTTAGACGGCAGGTCGGCGATCGCTTGCAATTCTTTCGGATTCAGCGCTCTACCTTCCAATACGCCGCCGCGCAGTTCGGTTTTCTTCGCTTCCTTTTGGAATGCCGCATAGGCCTTGAGTGCCGCTGCAATATCCTGCTTAACTAGTAAACAGACATTAGCTCCTTTCAGGAAGGTCTCCATTGACTGCCATTGAGGATCGTTAGCGATCGCTTTTTTCATCAAGGTATTTTTAGCAACCTTGCAAACCGTACCGCTAGGGCGCAATTGTCGTCTTAGCTTAGTGATCTCCGCTACCGTTAAATTGGCATACTCAATCACCATCACCATTTGGGTTTCAGCGAGATGCGTCTCCAAGTCACCTCTTAGCTTTTGCTTACTCTCTAAACTTCTTCCCATAATTTTCACCTCCTAAATCTTGGTTGATCACGAATTTGGTCAAGTCAGCGAGTTTGTATCAATTAACCAAAGAAAACTTACCATCAGAACAAACACCTCATCACTTTCTAGAATCTAATCAGTCGATTACAGACCGATTAAACTAGACAGCAGATGAGGTGATGGAATTATGACGATCATTCAAAAGCCAATAGCTGAATCCCTTGGGATATTTCGCTCAGGACTGTGGCTTCAATTCTCTCTATACCGACTTATTTAATCTAGCTTCAATCCTAGTTCAAAGATAAAAAATATTTGACTACTAATAAATTGGTCAAGATAATACTATTTGGAGCCTTAGCTCACTTATCTTTGCGATATTTTCAAAGACTGAATAATAATTATTTAACGCAAGCGAGGTTGGCTGAACCTCAAAACCAGTAATCAAAACTTAAATCTCAATTAAACCTTAATGAACTTTAGGATTTGCTTTTAGTTCCCTTGACTAATTTTTCTGAACTTTAAGAGTAAGCCTTAAGACCTAATCTTGAGATTCTTCAAAGTTTTAAGGAAATTAAATACCTCGGCAGGAGATTAAGCGCAAGATCGCACCTGCTGTCTTTGGTGGTTCAGAAACAGATTTTCGTTAAATCATCCTGCTTCCCCCAATTTTAGGTCTCTCAAACCGCTGATATCGACCTCAATAGCTGGACCCATGGTAGCCGCCACATAAAGAGAACGCCAGTACCTACCCTTAGCTCCAGAGGGGCGGTTGCGATCAATAGTCTCTTGGAGAGCCTTTAAGTTCACCAATAAATCTTCGACGCTAAAATCTGCCTTGCCAAATAGAATGTGGACAATTCCAGTGCGATCTGCGCGGAATTCCATTTTCCCTGCTTTAAACTCAGAGATCGCGCTCGATAGGTCGAAAGTAACCGTACCCCCCTTGGGTGAAGGCATTAAACCTCTTGGACCCAGCAGCTTACCCAGCTTCGCTACCTGCGGCATCATGTCTGGTGTAGCAATTAGCAGATCGAACTCCAACATTCCTTTAGAAATTTGCTCGATTAGCTCTTCAGAGCCAGCTAGATCTGCACCTGCAGTTTTGGCTTCTGCCACCTTTTCACCACGAGCAATCACCGCCACTCGAATAGTTTGACCTGTTCCCTTCGGCAGAGCCACTGTGGTACGCAGTTGCTGATCGGCATATTTAGGATCGATTCCCAGCCTGACGTGGGCTTCGGCTGATTCTGGAAACTTGGCCGTAGCAGTTTCTTTGAGTAGACTGAGAGCCTCGGTAGGAGGATAAGCTCTAGGCTCAACCTTGGCGGCAGCAGCCTGCAGACGTTTAGATATTTTTTTAGTCATTTGTTCTCCTGGGGTAAATAACGAAGTTTTAACCTCTCCCCCGCTAATTAAAGTTTGTGCGAAAAGGTGACCTTAACTGACCCAGATAAGAATCCTAGTCAACAATAGCCACACCCATGTTTTTAGCTGTACCTTCAATAATTTTCATGGCAGCATCTACATCATTGGCATTCAAGTCGGGTAGCTTGGTTGTAGCAATCTCACGTAACTGCTTGGAGGTAATAGTACCTACTCGCTTACGATTTGGCTCACTAGAACCAGAACTGATACCTGCTGCTTTTTGAATTAACACGGAAGCAGGCGGGGTTTTGAGAACAAAAGTAAAGCTACGATCTTCAAATACAGAGATTTCAACTGGAATAACCATTCCAACTTGATCAGCAGTTCGAGCATTGTAGTCCTTACAAAACATCATGATGTTCACCCCATGCTGTCCGAGGGCAGGGCCAATGGGAGGAGCCGGAGTAGCCTTGCCAGCGTTGAGGGCAAGCTTAATAATTGCGGTAACTTTTTTTGCCATTTTCCGATTATAACCTACTTTGATAAAAATATACTAGCTCAACTAATTTTGTTTTTGGACTTGACTAAATTCCAACTCTACTGGAGTGTCGCGACCAAAGATTGACAAAGAAGCCTTAAGTTTGCTGCGTTCAGCAGTCACTTCAATCACTTCGCCCTCAAAATCCTTGAATGGTCCAGACAATACTTTGATCTTATCGCCAGCAAACATATCGACTTTAGCGATCGGTTCCTGCTCAGCCGTAACTCGGAACACTCGCTCAATTTCATTGCGGCTCAGGGGTCTTGGAGTAACATGACCTCTGCCATAGCCATGGGCTCTTTTTTCTTGGGTGCCGACAAAGTTGATCACATGGGTGGTATTTTTTACCACCTGCCAGGCTTCGTCATCTAAACACATTTGAATCAAAACATAGCCTGGGAAAATTTTTTCTTGGGCAGCTTGACGACTACCATCAGGCTTGAGCTTAATCGTGGCTGATTGGGGAATTTCAATTTGAAGAATTTTATCGCGGAGAAAATTATCTACTTTCTGGGCATCTAGGGTCAGGATACGTTGCTCTAGAGTGGCTTTGACTTTTTTTTCACAACCTGAACCTACTTGCACTGCATACCAGTGGGGCTTGCTATCAAGCTTGGCATCAGTTTCGCTAACTGACTGATCCAGATGGTCTTCTAGGTGATCCTGGGGATTTTCTTGGGTAATCATAATCATAGTTAAAATACTTGACTGGCTGCCCACCCAAACAGTGAATCAACCAAATAGACTAACACTGCTGCGACAATTACCATCAGCAAAACAGCCAAAGACTCACTGATGAGTTGCTGACGAGATGGCCAGGCGACTTTGCTCAACTCAACATTGACTTCTTTTAAAAAGCCAGGAAGGTTAAATTTAGGCGTGGAATCTTTGAGTTCGACTGATTTTTTAGATTCAGCTTGGATAGTTGAGCCAGGAGACTTAGCTATGTTGGAGTCTGTAGTGACTGGGATTTCTTGTTTAGGAGAATTTAGCTGCTCCTTGGAGGTGGGCTGAGAATCCACCCTAGAATCCTTAGGAGGGTTTTTGCGGTTGTTTTTTGCCATTGTTTTTTGCCACTGGTGCTTGAGTCCTAATTGCCTTTGCTGGAGTTAAACTTTGGGTAGCTAGGTTTTTTACGCCCCATGATACTTAATCTTAGAGCCAAGGTTCTAGATCACCACCTTTGCGTAGTTCCTGTTTCTCATAAATAATTTTGATCTAGTAATATTGTCTGCTCAGAAATTCTAAGCTAGACACTCTAAACTCAGACATTCTACTAGGTAAAACTAAGTAAAACTAAAAGTAAAACTAATAAGTAGGTCTAGAACCAGCAATTACGCGCCCTGAAGGACTCGAACCCTCGGCATCAGGTTTTGGAGACCTGCGTTCTACCAACTGAACTAAGGACGCACTGAACTAGGGACACGGATCTGAAAATTCAGAGCTAAGGACTTAGAGCTAAATAGTTATAGCTAAAAAACTAGCCCTAAAAATGCATTGGCTTAGATTTAGCTTAGACTTGGCTTAGATGTAGTGGTTGCTACTGCCTAGTGTTTGAACCTAGTGTTGAGTTAGATTATAGCTTGAGCTAGGATTAATTTTGTACAAATACCTGCAAATACATCTAGAAAGTTGAGTTTACCTCAGTAGTTTTCAAGGTAGTGCTCAAGCTCTAGATTGGGCGATCAAATCTTTGCTTGATCTTGGTAGCCTTACCGATTCGATCCCTGAGGTAGTAAAGCTTGGCTCGGCGTACACTACCGCGCCGAATTACTTTGATCGAGTCTACTTTGGGAGAGTGAAGTAGAAATACGCGCTCAACTCCTACCCCCTGAAAAGTCTTGCGTACAGTAATGGTGGTGTTGATTCCGCTATTGCGCTGGGCAATTACTACTCCTTCGTAGGGCTGAGTGCGCTCTTTGCCCCCCTCTAAAATCTTGACTCCAACCTTGACTGTATCACCTATGTAGATGACTGGCAGATCGGTCTTGAGGTATTTGGCCTCAATTGCGTTAATTATGGCTTGAGCATTCATGGTTGCTAAAAAGACAGGGATTTATATATTACAGAATAGGTTCCCCTCTGTCTAGGTTCTACTTAAAAATCTGGTAAAAAAGAAGACTGAGGTCAGCTCCCTCAAGTGGGGCGTAGCTCCACACCCTATTAAATCTTAAGTTGATCTAGCTACAGGTGATTGACACCCTTTGATTGTTTCTAATACTGATTGAGCCAGGCTTGGTAGGTCATAGCCGCCTTCTAAGCCAAACATAATTTTGGGGCAGATTTGTTGACACCTTGCGCTCAGGGTACGGTAGTCTTGGGGCTGTAGCTCTATGCCGCTAATCCAATCGTCTTGGTTGGCATCATAGCCAGCGCTCACGATCAGGAGATCTGGGTTAAATTCAGCCAGGAAAGGAATTACTTGGCGGTCAAACAGGGAGAGGTAGTCAGCAATCTTTGCTCCTGCTGGCAGGGGCAGATTTAAGAGGTTATGGTAAGTACCTGTTTCGTGGGGATGCCCACTAAAGGGGTATAGAGGGTGTTGGTGCAGGGAGCAGAATCTGATCTGGGGATTCGATTCTATGATCGCTTGAGTGCCGTTACCATGGTGAACATCCCAATCTAGAATGGCAACGTGATTTATGCCAGGCTGTTCTAGGGCATAGTGGGCAGCGATCGCCCCATTGGCAAATAGGCAAAAACCCATGGCTTGATCGGGGAGAGCATGGTGACCTGGGGGGCGTGCTAGGGCAAAACTGGGTTTACCAGTAGTGAGGGTTAAATCTACGGCATCTAGCCAAGCAGAAACTGCTAGCAGAGCTACTTCGTAGCTATGGGTACATAGGTAAGTATCTGGGTCAATGTGACTGCCACCCGCGGTTGCGAGTGATTCTATCTGGGAAAGATGGGCTGGGGTATGAAACTGGGTGAGGTAGTTGTACAGATCCCGTGGGGTAGGTTTACGCCACTCTAAGTGCAGTTGTGCTGAGTGAGTTTGCAAGAGATCGGTGATGGCTGTAAGGCGTTGGGGTCTTTCAGGATGAAGATCGGGACTCTGATGTAATAAGAAGCGATCGCTATAAATCAGGAAAACCATGATTACTTTCGCCCTTTGACGCGCTGCTTGAGGTTTTCTAGCTCTTCATCCATTTCCCAGTCACGGAACTGCTGCTCTAGGGGGTCATTACCTTGGGGAGGTGGGGTAAGGTTTTGCCAGCTAGCACTACTCCAACTTGAAGGATTGGTGGTTGATTGTTTTTTGGTGATTTCAATTTTGATCTCCTGCAACCTTTCCTGGATCTGGGCTTGCAGTTCTTTAGCCTGCTTAACTTTATCCTTGATCAGCTTCATTTGCGCCCAAACCTGGTTACCTTGGCGCAGGAGAGCGGCTTCTCTTTCTTGGGCGGCTGCTAGAAGATCGGCACGGTTAGCGGCAGCGGCTTTGGTAACTCGACCATGCCAGAGCTTGATGTCTTCCCCGATCGCTAAAATTTGAGCTTGAAGTTTTTGTTCTTGGTGGGTAAGTTCGGTCAGTAACCTAGTAATTTCAATTTCTTGCGATCGCAATTGCTCTTCTAGAATCTGAAGCTCAATTTGAGGATTGGCCCGCACAAATTCTTCTAGGCGAGTCTCTAAAAAGCGAGAAATATCTTCGAGGATGCCCATACTAAAATTTCTGCCCAACGCTGACTGAGCGGGTTTCACCATTGCGCTGCAAGATTGCTTCTTGCTGATTGAGACCTGTGAGTACCCAGCCGCTATCACCAATGGGGCTGTTCATCTTGATCGTTTGAAAAGCGCCGTTAATTTCTACCATGGCAGCAGATTGTTCACCAAATGCCAGAATGCCTACCAGCTTGAACTTAGAGGCGCTGTTGCTACCCAGGGGCACAATTGGTTGGGCTGGTTTAACAGGATCAGGGCTAGCTTTGGCCAGAGGTGGCGCTACAGGCGCAGGCGGGGGGGGGACTAGAGGAGCCGAAATTTGCGGCGCTTGAGGCTCAGGGATGACTGGGGGCTGATAGACAGGCACATAGATTGGCTGTACAGGTAAGACCGCGGTGGAGGCTGGAGGCTGAGTAGGCGGCGGAGTGACGCTTTTAGCCGCCTTGATATTGAGGGCGGCAATTTCCATGCGAGTCTTCTGGGCAAAGATCTGGGCTTCCTGCTGTCCAGGCGAGAGTGCTGGTGTGGGTCTAGCAATCTGGATCAGCTTGTTTTGGTAGAGCCAAGACAATGCGGCTAAACCTATGGACATACCCAGGAACAGCCAGAGCAGTTGAGTGAACCAGCTATTGGTGGGTGGGGGGGTGGGGGGCAGCCAGACTTCAATTTGGGGTAAGGGTTCTGGAACAGCCAGAGCAGATAGATCTAGTTTGGTGAGGGTGAGGCTAGAGCTAGTTGGAACAATTTGGATATCGGCGGGGTAAACCTCCAGGGCAGAGGTGGGTTCTGGATCTAGAGCGATCGCTTCAGGCAGTTGATCAATCTGCTCAAGTTGGCGGAGGATCTGGGCGGGTGGTTGATCAATTGATAGGTCTACCCACTGGAGTTTGCCCGGTAAATTGCCAGTAAAGCTCATGGGAGGAGAATAGCGAATTTCAGCTTTAGCTGGCGGTCGAGCTTGGGAATCAAGTTCTAGCAATAGCTCCACATCGGCAAACAGTTCATCCATGAATTGCTCAGCGTAGCTCTGGAATGGGTTGATGGTTGGTGTATCTGACCGCATATCTCTAGTTCCAAATGACTGCATGAATTTGACTCTTGCCGCTAGAAAATAGCATATAGTGTCCGAAATTGCCAAGGGGAATTTGTTTGGCTTAGAGGCGCTGAAGAATCCAAGCGATCGCGGCGGGCAGATCCTTGGCTACCAGGTGAGGCTGTACTCGATGTTGATAGCTACCTGCCAGCACTTGCTCTCCATAGCCACTGGTGACTAGAATGCCCGTACAGCCGCTATTAACTGCCAAGTCAATATCGGTGGCTTTATCCCCAATCATGTAGCTTTGATTTAAGTCTAGGTGGTGATCCCAGGCTGCACTCACCAACATCCCAGTATTGGGCTTGCGCCAGGTTGACCAATAGCTAAGCTCTGGGACTTTGCCGCCGGCGGGCTGGCTGAGGCTAGGACAGTAGTAGAGGGCATCTAGCTTGGCATCAGCAGCTATGGCTAGCAGTTCCACCAGGCGATCGTGCAAGGCATCAATATGTCCTAGGGGGTAAAAGCCTCTAGCGGCTCCAGCTTGATTGGAGACCAAACAGGTGAAGATCTGGGCTTGATTGAGCGCTTTGATTCCTTGGGCAACCCCAGGCAATAAAACTAAGTCTTCAAGGCGATGGATATAGCCTACTTCTTGATTGAGAACCCCATCACGGTCTAAAAATACGGCTGGTCTGAGACTCATGGGTGTGAGAGAGGCGAGAGCGTCATTAGAGCATTGTAGATACTTTAATATATCTGCATAGCCACCCCCCTATAATTAAGCATTATGTATTCTGGCTTTCTCAACCTCAATAAGCCCCTGGGTATTACCGCCCATGATTGCGTGGCACGGGTACGCAAGAGCCTCAACCAAAAACAGGTGGGGCATAGTGGTACGCTTGATCCTGCTGCCACCGGGGTTTTGCCGATCGCTCTTGGCAAGGCAACTAGGCTATTACGGTTCCTGCCCCCAGGCAAGTCCTATACTGCCCTAATTGAATTTGGCACTACTACCGACTCCGATGACCTGGATGGTCAAATTTTAACGCGACAGCCCTGTCCTGATCTTAGCCTTGCTGCCGTAGAGTTTCAGCTAGAACAATTAATCGGCAAGATTTGGCAGCGCCCCCCCAGTTTTAGTGCTATTCAGATCGGTGGAAAACGCTTGTACGATCTGGCTCGGTCTGGGGAGATCGTAGTCGCACCCTTGCGCCAGGTGGAAATTGAGCAGATCCAGCTATTGAATTGGCAGCTAGGCGACTTTCCCCGCCTGGAGTTACAGATTGACTGTGGTAGTGGGACTTATATTCGCGCGATCGCCCGCGATCTAGGTGCTGCCCTGGGGTGTGGGGGGGTATTAGCAGGTCTCTGTCGCACCAGAAGTAATGGTTTTAGCTTAGAGGAAAGTCTCACCTTTGAGCAAATTTATCCAGACCAGATCATGGCAAGCGATCGCCCTCTCGCACATTTGCCAGAAGCTAAGCTTGAGCCTGAACAAACTAGGCGCTGGCTGCATGGTCAAGTTTTGGCATACCCAGATCTTAGTTTTCAAGGCTACAAACGTGTCTACAATGATATAGGCGAATTTCTTGGCATTGCTGAACAGCGTCAAGACCAGCTTTATCCTACTGTTGTGATTTCCCATTAATCCTATGACCATGCCCTATGGTGAACAGGCGATCGCTGAAGTTAGCCTCACCACCTTTGCCAACCCTCGCCCAGGACGTGACTATGACATCCATATCACCCTGCCCGAATATACCTGCAAATGTCCGTTTTCTGGTTACCCAGATTTTGCTACCATTTACTTGACCTATACACCAAACCTCTTACTGGTAGAGCTTAAGGCAATTAAACTCTACATCAACAGTTATCGCGATCGCGCCATTTCCCATGAGGCAGGGATCAATCAAATTCTAGATGACTTTGTGGCTGCCTGTGATCCTTTGAGAGTGCATATCAAGGGCGATTACAACCCCAGGGGTAATGTCCATACGGTGGTTGAAGTGCGCTATCAAAAACCTTAACCCATACTTGCTATGTCAGACCGCGTGATTTTACTGGACTTTGAAAAGCCTCTGATCGAACTAGAGAGCAGGATTGCTCAGATTCGCACCCTAGCTCAAGATAACGGGGTAGATGTCAGCCAGCAAATCCTCAAACTTGAGCATCGTGCCGATCAGTTGCGCCACGAGATTTTTAGTAACCTCACGCCCATGCAGAGGATGCAGATCGCCAGGCACCCGCGCCGTCCTAGCACTTTAGATTATATTCAAGCAATTTCTGATGACTGGATTGAGCTCCATGGCGATCGCCGAGGTAATGATGATCCTGCCTTGGTTTGTGGGCTGGGCAAAATTGGTGACTACGGGGTGGTGATCTTGGGGCATCAAAAGGGACGTGATACCAAGGACAATGTGCGGCGCAATTTTGGCATGGCATCCCCTGGTGGTTACCGCAAAGCCTTGAGACTGATGGAACACGCTGATCGGTTTGGTCTGCCAATTATTAGCTTTATTGATACCCCAGGTGCCTATCCAGGTGTGGCGGGTGAAGAACAGGGACAAGGAGAAGCGATCGCGGTGAATCTGCGCCAAATGTTTAGCTTTCAAGTGCCAATCATCTGCACTGTAATTGGTGAAGGTGGTTCTGGCGGAGCTTTGGGCATTGGCGTGGGGGATCATTTGATGATGTTTGAGCATTCCGTCTACACGGTAGCTACTCCGGAAGCTTGTGCGGCAATTCTGTGGCGAGATGCCAGCAAAGCCCCCCGCGCGGCTGAAGCCCTGAAGATTACGGCTCAAGACCTGGCCACCCTGGGAATCATCGATCAGATTTTACCTGAGCCAATGAGTGGCGCCCATCATCATCCCCTAGAGGCAGCAGCTACCCTCAAAAGTGCGATTTTGACCAACCTAGAGCGATTGCAACAGATTTCACCCAGCGATCGCTGCCACCAGCGATATGAAAAATTTCGGCAGATTGGGGTATTCCTGGAAGCTAGTTAAGCCTAGGTTAAGTTCTATGCAAGAACTGCAAGAAAACCTGAATTAGGCGCTATAACAGGAGAAGTTATAGGCACAAAAAACATATGCAATATCTTGTTATGGATCTACGCCAGCGCTTTCTTGGCACTATTGATCGTCATAGTGCTATGGCTGTAGGTGATGTATTTCAAGCTCAAGATACAAAATCCTATCAAGTGGTGAGAATTGAAACTGCCCGCAGCCCCCACAAGCCGCTCCAGTCTCTCACCGTGATTGCGGCTAAGTAATTAGCAGCAGGGCTAACTAATCATAGACAACCACATTTAATTTGCAAGCACAACTAACAAACTCGCCAGCAGCCATACACTGCTAGAATTTGCGCCAAAATTTGGCTCAAGAGGCGTACTAAAGCCTGGTTAAATTTGGAAGCTTGGTTGAGAAATTCCGGAGGCAGCAAGCTAGATATAAAAGCTTGCTGGGCAGAACTAAGCTGAACCGGTACTTGAATATCTAATTCTGCACTCAGCCAGGGCAAACTTTCCAGGTAGGCTATCAGATCGGCTAATAGGTCTAGTTCAAGTTCTAACTGCAAGGCAGCAATTTGACTTTGCTGGTAGTCAAACTGAACAGATCTTGACTGATCTAGATCCTGCCAGCGCAGCAATTTGAGCTTGAGCCCAGGAATTTGACTCAGGTGAGCCGCCAACTCGTAGTACATAGCCAGGGGCAAGGGCGGATCATAGGTGAGCCTAGGCACAGCTAATTTCATCCTGATTTAAGCGGGAAACCAAAGAAGTGGGAAG
>JANRLH010000036.1:0-24598 GCA_033762795.1 Pseudanabaenaceae cyanobacterium bins.68 | reverse complement strand
CTTGAGCAGGTTGCTGGCATCCATGGAACCTTGATTCGCACCTGCGCCCACCACCGTATGCAGTTCGTCAATAAACAGCACTATTTGACCCTCTGAATCTAGTACCTCTTTCAGCACTGCCTTCAGCCGATCTTCAAATTCCCCCCGATATTTGGCACCGGCGATTAAAGCCCCCAAGTCTAGACTAATCAAAGTGCGGCCCTTGAGGGAATCTGGCACATCTCCGCGAATAATCCGCTGGGCTAAGCCTTCGGCGATCGCGGTTTTACCTACACCTGGTTCACCAATTAGCACGGGGTTATTTTTACTACGACGGGACAGTACTTGAATCACCCGCCGAATTTCATCATCCCGACCAATCACAGGGTCAAGTTTGCCTTGGCTAGCGATCGCGGTTAAGTCTCGACCATACTTTTCTAGGGCGGCATATTTAGATTCAGGGTTTTGATCGGTGATAGTTTGGCTGCCCCGCAGCTTTTTGATCGCGGCTGTCAGATTGGGCTGGGTAACACCATTATTGCGTAGCAATCTTTTGCCTAAGCGCTCATCCTCAAACAAGCCCAAGCACAAATGTTCAATACCAATAAATTGATCCCCAAACTGAGTACGGCTTTGGTCAGCGCGATCAAGCCAGGTTTCGAGGCTGCGCCCCAGGTAAAGCTGCTCAGTTTTTGCCACTTTAGGCTGGGATTTAGCAAAATCTTCAACTTGTTTTAAGATTTTGGTGCTGGATAGGTTTACCCCTGCCCAAATCTGCTCCGCCAGCCCTGGTTTCTGCTCTAGGAGGGCAATTAGCAAATGTTCGGTCTCAAGCTGCTGGTGCTGGAGGCGGCGGGCAACCTCCTGCGAATTGACGATCGCATCCCAAGCTTTTTCAGTAAATTTACTTGGATCGGTTGGTTGCATGGGGATCAGCCTGGTTAGGGATTTATCACGGTTTTTAATTGTAGATCAAATGCCCCAAAATAGACAAAATGCATATTAAGGCTATTTTTTCTGTATATTAAACTACAAATGATCGGATATTAGGCATTTATGCTCTAAGGGTGTTTGCTAGCACTCCAATTCATCAGTCGAGTTCAAGGTACTACCATGCTAACTGAATTAACTATTCGGATTGGGATTTCCTGTCTATTGCTGTTCACCCTGCCGGTGGCGGCTGACGACCTGATTATGCGCTTTCAGGTGCCGCCTGTGTTTGGTGCGGTGGCAGCGATCGCTTCATTCTTTGGCGCCTGTTTTCCAATTTTAGGCATTTTCAAAAATTCAGATTTAGATTAATCACTTGCCTGCCACTAGAATAATTCCAGTCAAAATAATTCCCATTCCCATCCACTGCCCAATTTCTAACCGCTCCCGAAAGAAAAATCCCCCAGCGATCGCAATCAGAGCAAAACCCACCCCTGCTAGCACTGGATAAGCTACCGACACAGGTAAACGCTCCAGTGCCTTGGCAAAAATTACCACATTCATGCCGTAAAACATCAGCCCTGCCCAAAACCAAGGGGAAAGGAACAGACCTAGAATTCCAGGCTCACTGGCAACCAACCGCGATTTTTTCAGCAACAAGCTGCCCATGGCATTATTTACTGCCGCAATTAACACCATTAACCAAGCGGTGGTGGTTTCAGACATAGGGTGAAGATTTGGTATAGATTCTGATCTTTTTAGGACTTACGCAAACGTGAGCTAAAAACCTGGCCTTAAGCGGGGCATAAGGCGAAGCCCTCAAATTGCCTTTTTACATTTTAAGTAAGACAGAAGTAGGGCTAGCTTAAGTTTACATATACCTACCCACCTATGCAGAGGAGATTACTAGAAACAGGCAAATTCAGGCTAAAATTAGCGAAATATTACTCAACGCTTAACATTGTATGAGTCAAAAACTAGAAGCGCTGATTTCCACCCGTGGGGCAACTATCCTGCTAGTGGATGACTCACTCCACAATCTTCAACTTTTGACCCAGATGCTGACTAAGCAGGGCTATGGAGTCAAGACCGCGATTAGTGGTAGGGCAGGCTTGCAGTTGGCTGAAACCTACCAGCCAGATCTGATTCTCCTGGATATTCGGATGCCAGAAATGGATGGCTATGAAGTGTGCACGGCGCTGAAGGAAAATCCTAGTACTGCCTTTATCCCAGTCCTATTTATCAGCGCTTCTGGCAGAGATAGCCTACAGAGTAAGGTTGAAGCTTTTTCCGTGGGGGGCGTAGATTTTATCAATAAGCCCTTTGAACTGGTAGAGGTATTGGCAAGGGTAGAGACTCACATTCGCCTGGGGTTATTGCAGCGTCAACTCTACAGCCAAAACGCTTCCCTGCGCCAAGAGATCAGTGAGATCAATCGCAGTGGTTACGGTGATCCTTTATACCAAGATCTAAAGCAAGCCGTAGAGAGCAAAGATTTCGAGCTTTACTATCAACCGATTCTCAATCTCACCACCAAAAAACTAGAAGGGTTTGAGGCATTGTTGCGCTGGTACCATAAGGATTTGGGATTTGTCTCTCCAGCTAAGTTTATTCCCTTAGCTGAATCTACCGATTTAATTATTCCTTTGGGGGAATGGGTGATCGGGCGGGCAGTAGCTCAACTGGGAGCCTGGGATCAAAAATTTAAGTATATGAATCACTTGAGCATGAATATCAATGTGTCGGCCAAGCAATTAAGTAGCGATCGCTTGGTGAATCATTTGCGGCTCAGAGTAGAATCTGCCAAGGTCAGCTTTAGTCGGATCAAACTAGAGATTACCGAAAGCGCTGTAGTTGATCACCAGCAGAATGTGGTGGAAGTGCTAGAGCAGTTTAGAGCTCTTGGCGTAGAACTCTGCATTGATGACTTTGGCATTGGCTATTCTTCTCTGAGGAGATTACATGACTTTCCAATTACGATTCTAAAAATCGATCAATCTTTTATCCGTAATGGAGAATGGGTGATCGTGAATGGAATTTCTAAATTGGCTAGAGCTTTGGGCATGGAAGTAGTGCCAGAAGGAATTGAAACGGAACAACAACTAGATAAACTACTGGCTATGGGAGTATGCGATCGCGGCCAGGGTTACTACTTTGCCAAACCCATGCCCCCCAAGCTGATCGAACAAATGATTCAGCAAGATTATCCAGAGCAGTCTGATCACTGAGCACCTATGTTTGGCGAACCAGAGAAGGTCTTGATCATTGACGATTTGAAAGATAATCTCCGCTTACTCACTTCAATTTTAGATTCCCAAAACTACCAGATTTTGACTGCCCAAAATGGAATCACAGGGATAGCGATCGCCCAGCAACAAATCCCCGATTTGATTCTCCTAGATCTACTCATGCCAGAAATGAATGGTTTGGAAATCTGCCAAATCCTCAAACAAGATCAGGTCACCAGAGATATTCCGATTATTTTTATTAGCGCTCTATCGACAATTAGTGAAAAGATTGAAGCGTTTTCAGTGGGGGCAGTGGACTATATCAGTAAGCCCTTTGACTTAGGAGAAGTATTGGCTAGAGTGGAAACCCACCTGAGATTGCGCCGCCTCCAGCAGCAATTAGAACAAAAGACGATCGCCTTAGAAGCCGCCCTAGCTCAAGAACAAGAACTCAGTCAAATGAAGTCAAATTTTATTTCGGTAGTTTCCCATGAATTTCGCACACCCTTGACCGCAATTCAAAGTTCGGTAGAACTACTCAAGTATTACGAATGGAGTCGAGAAGAACAAGTTGAGCAGTTGCAGCAAATTCTTTCGCAAGTGGATTACATGAAAATTCTCATGACTGATGTATTGAATCTGAATAATCAGGGGGAAAGCTTTGTGCCGGAGTCAACTGCCATTGTCGAGTTCTGGCATAGCCTGGTGCTAGAGATCATCTATCGGTATCGCAAGTCCCATAGTATCGATCTAGTAAATAAATATCCAGCTTCGCTTTCGGCAGCAGTAATGCTCGATCAAAAGTTGGTGCGGCTAATCATGAATAATCTAATTACTAATGCGGTTAAGTATTCTCCGCCAGATAGTTTACTAATCTGTAGTTTGGCAGTCATGGGCGAGTGGATTGTAATGACAGTGAAGGATTTTGGCATTGGTATTCCTCTGGCTGATCAAGCCCAGGTTTTTCGGCGATTTTATCGCGGCCAAAATGTAAGCGATTTTCCTGGAACTGGTCTAGGTTTAGCGATCGTTGCCCAATGTGTAGATTTACATAGGGGGAAGATTGAACTGCACAGCCAACTGGGTCAAGGAACTACCTTTGAGTTGTATTTGCCTCTAGTAATCGATCAAACCGCAGTTCCAAAATCAAGACTTGCTCTTTAGGCTAAAGTTGCCATCTTGATTAAATTCCACTCTGATTCCTAATTTATCTAGTTCAGCGATCGCTACTGCCCTAGTTTTTTGGTCGGCAGCACTCGACAACACCAAGGCCCAGCCATTAATCCTAGCGGAGCGACTATCGGGGTTGGTCGCTAAAAAAGCAGCAGTTTCACGCGACCTAGCGGCAGCATTCTCAATCCCTGGCAGTTCATCTCCCCGAAAAGTTGCCCGTTCTGCCCACTCTGCCGCAGTCAAGAAAGACTGCCTTGCTGCTGCCGTATCCCCCAAAAATAGCAGTTGATCGATCCCCTTAAATCGCCACACCGTATAGGCAAGGGGCTGTAGCTCAGGCTGTAAAAATTGGCTGCCGTATTTGATCAAATCCACTGACTTTTGGGGTTGACCAGCAAAAATTGAGACGCTACTAGATAAGTAGATATAACTGCTCAAAAATCTGGGATCTCGCCTGATAATCTGGTCAAAATAGGCCGCACTCAAGCCGTAGCCTGTGCCATGAGTTCCCCTGGCCTGATCATCGCCAAAATACTGTAAAAAGCTCAAAAAAGCCCAGTTGGCAATCAAGTTATTAAAGCCAAATCCACTTTGGGGCAGTCGCGCGATCGCCGCCAATCTTGCCTGTTCTTGTTTAACTGCCAATTCAGCGGCTGCTCTGGGGTCATTGTTGGTCTGCTGGCGGAGCTTTGGCAGTTGACTGCTCACCACATAGATTCCACTGAGGGCGATCGCTGCCAAGTTGATTAAAGTTCTATAGCTAATCATAGATGCAGTCATATCAATAAATTTTGATACAATCAAACCACAGCCCTATTATAGTCAGTTCCCATGAGCCAGCCCCAAAAACTCAGCCTGTTCCAAAGCTACCTTACCCTCTGGGTACTGATCTGCATCCTGGTTGGCATTGGTCTGGGCAAGCTTTTTCCTAGCCTTGCTCAAACCCTAGACAGCCTCAGCATCAGCCAAGTTTCCGTGCCGATCGCTATTTGTCTATTTTTGATGATGTACCCGATCATGGTCAAAATTGATTTTAGTCGAATTGACCGCGCCCTCAAAGCACCTAAACCAGTCATGCTCACCCTCGTGATCAACTGGTTAATCAAACCCTTCACCATGGTAGCGATCGCCCAATTTTTCTTGGGCTGGCTCTTTCTCCCTTGGCTCAACGGCACTGAGCTAGTGCGCGGCGTCCAAGTACCTTTGGCGAACTCCTACATCGCTGGCACAATTTTGCTGGGCATTGCCCCCTGCACTGCCATGGTATTGATGTGGGCTTATCTCTCCTATGGCAATCAAGCGCTTACCCTAGTGATGGTGGCGATCAATTCCCTCACCATGTTGTTTCTCTATGCTCCTCTGGGGCAATGGCTGCTTTCCGCTGGCAACCTCACGGTACCAACAGATACCATTGTGCTGTCTGTGGTGATCTATGTGGGCTTACCCCTGGCTCTGGGGATTGCTAGTCGCTACTGGCTGATCAAACACCAGGGCTTAGCCTGGTTCGAGCAGAAATTTTTGACTGTGCTTGACCCCATCGCGATCGCTGCCCTCCTCGCTACGATCATTTTGCTATTTGCTTTTAAGGGAGAACTGATCGTAAATAACCCTCTGCATATTCTGCTCATTGCTGTACCCTTGTTCATCCAAACCATGCTGATCTTTGTGATTGGTTATGGGACAGCCCAAAAGCTGAAGCTGTCCTACGAAGATGCTGCGCCTGCTGCCATGATTGGTGCTAGTAACCATTTTGAAGTAGCGATCGCTACCGCCGTAACTCTATTTGGGCTCAATTCTGGGGCTGCCCTCGCTACCGTGGTTGGCGTACTGATCGAAGTGCCAGTCATGCTGATGTTGGTTGAGATCTGCAAACATACAGCATTCTGGTTTCCTCGCCAACCGGAAAAATCTAGCCTCTCCGATCCGCGCTGCCTCTAAATTAACCCCATAAAAATCCCCCTGGCAGATCTACCAGAGGGACAAAATCGTGAATCTAGATTCTAGATCACTAAAATGTTACCAGCAGCCAAAGTAGGCGCACCAGTCAGAGTGGCGATCTGCACCGCAGCCGCACCACCAGCACCATCCACATCAAAGAACAAGCCGCCATTAGTGGTGTTGTAGGCAAAGCGCTGAGTAGCATTAGCTGCCGAAGTTACTCCTGCCCCAGAGACAAACTGCCCAGCCGCCAAAACGCCGGCTCCCAAACCGCCACCAAAGCCGATCGCACTAATTTCAATCCGATCATTTTGAGCAGTCGCAAACCCTTGGATCGTGTCAATACCATCCGTAGATAGGATAAAGCGGAAGGCATCAGCGCCGATGTTGCCGATCAGAGTGTCGTTACCGGCACCACCAACTAGGGTATCATCGCCAAAGCCGCCATCAATGGAGTCATTGCCTGCCAGACCAAAGATCAAGTCGTCACCAGCAAATCCAGCGATCGTGTCGCTCAAGGTAGTGCCTACTCCCTTATCCGCATTGTTAGTACCCAGCAGCAATCTGCCACCATTAGCCGCAGGGATCGAAATGAAATTACCATTACCAGGCGCGCCATTCACCAAGTCAGCAATGGTCACAGTAGCAACATTAGCTCCACCAATGGTGTAGTCACTAGCATTATTAGGAGCAGCCAAGGTCAAGACCGCAGTTTCATTACCTTCGGTCAAAGCATCAGCCAAAGGTAAAATATTGATGTTGACACTGGTTGCACCGTTGGGAATCACGACCGAGCCAGTCAAAGTAGGAATATAATCAGTGCCGTTAGTCGCAGAACCACTGATCGCATAGTTGACAGTCAAGTTGCCAACTGAATTGTTACGGGTCACAGTGAACTGACCAGGATCACCCGCTTCAGAGGCGGCAGCATCAGGGGCGCTAATTGTCACGATCGTGTCGTCATTGACAATAGTGATTGTGGTGCTATTACTGTTATTCAGCAACAGGTCATTGGCCACAGGTACTAGCTGCACCGTGAACTGCTCATCAGGTTCGCTGTCACTGTCGCCCACAATTGGTACCGTAAAGGTTTGAGTAGCACCAACCAAGCTATTAGCTGGGAAAGTTACCTGAGCGATCGGTGCTACAGTATCAGTGCCAGGGGTAGCAGGATTAGCTCCAGTACCAGCTACCACCACATTATAAATAGTAGCAACTGAAATTGCCGTACCCAAGGTAGCAGTGAATACTACATTAGTATTAGCCCCAGTGCCTTCAGTTACCGAAGTGTTGGCAGTGGTGATAGTTACATTCACTTGATCGTTGTCTACAATTGTGCCAGTGCCAACTAGAGTGCCATTGGTAACAGCACCGCCGCCAGCCACTGCCGCCCCGGCCACAGTAGCAGTGAAGGTCTCAGAAACTTCGGCGATCGCATCCTGAATTGTCGTCACTGGCACCGTTACTGAAGTTCCGAGAGCAGGAATAGAGAAGCCAGTCGCAGCCAAAGTCGTAAAGTCTCCAGGGGCAAAAGCAGTACCGTTACTAGTTGTTACATTAAAACTAGTAGCACCAAACTCCGTAGAAGTAGCAATGCCAGCCCCAGGATCTTGGTTAAAACCAACAGTGAAATTCACCGGACTGCCTTCGGTAGCAGAAGCATTATTGATCTGAATTACTGGTGCTGCATCATTGTCGGTGATAGTGACAGTCAGGCCAATTAGACCAGAAAGATCAGCATTACCTGGGTTAGAAATACTGGCAAAGAAGGACTGATTAGGCTCATCGATCCGATCATCCAAAATCGGCACATTAATAGTTCTAGTGGTCGAGCCTGCCGGAATTGTGAAGGTACCAGTTACATCGGTGTAGTCTTGGCCCGCTGTAGTACCGCCACCATTAGGGGCTAGGGTAAAGGTAAAAGTAGTGTCTAAGCCACTCACAGCGGTCTGGGTAATGGTGAAAGACTGAGTACCAACCGCTTCACCTACTGTGACTGAGTTATTGGGATTAGTAATTGCAATGGTAGGCGCAGTGTCATTGTCAACAATCTGGCCAAGGTTAAAGAAGTTGGCAATATTATTGTCAAGCTCATAATTTGCCGTAGCAACCAAATTCAAAGCCAAGGTCTCAGGGGTACTACCTTCAAACAAAGCATCGTCTAACACTGTGAAGTTTAGGGTAATAGTGCCAACATTGGCAGGAATGGTGAAGCCGCTATTTAAAAAGTCAGCCCCAGAGATGTCTACAAAGGCTGCTGTAATTGGGTTAAAAAATCTAACGGTAAAATCGGCCCCAGTGGCAGGGGTTGCTACCCCGCCCAGACTGAACCTCACGTTCAAAGGCACACCAATAGTGTCTGGTGCAGTCGCAGTACGGGTTACCGCCAAGCTATTGATAAATGGACCGCCAGTCTCATTGACACTTTGCGAAACATTTAGTAGCTCCGATCTAACAGTAACTGTCATAATTTACTCCTCATTCAAAAAGATTACAAAAAACTAAAACACTGGCATTACTTTTTAGTCTTGGTCAATTCTGCCCAATCATGTAGAAATTAGCTGGTGCTAATTCAACAACTAGATTTGAGTTTGCATTTTTGCGCATCATAGACCCGAAATCATACTACCATACCGCCCTGGTTTGGTATCTAGAGAACTGGTCTCAACACCCAAGCGCTAAACCCCAGCGAAAATATGTCAAAATCTTAACCAGAGATATCAGGATGGCAACCCACTAGTCACACTACAGCCGCAGGGAAATGCAAAACCAACAGACTCTGGCTCACCAGTCCTTAGCTCAACTTTTACAGCTATGCCAAAGCCTCAAGCCCCCTAGCCCAGCTTCGTCAATGGTGTTTAACGGCACAGTTGAGGTGGAGACTAATCATCATCGATGGCATCTGGTCTTCAGACAAGGTGACTTAAGTTTTATTGACGAGCCAGACTACTTAATCAACACCCTCATGGGTAAACTCAAATCTCTACGCCAGGGTTTCCCAGAACTACAAAAAATTAGCGATCGCTCTCCCCGACCAGAACTTTATCAAGTTTTAGCTAATCTGCTCCAGGGCGAAAATGTGGCTCTTGCCCAAGCTCTGCGTGCAGCCACTCAAGAAAACCTGTTGGCGATTTTTCTAGAACCAGAGTTTAACCTCACCCTTCAGCCAGAACCGCAGCTTGCCCAGCTTCCCTTGCCTAGCACCCCCCTCGATGAACTGGTTAAAGCCACCGATCGCACTGCCAATCAATGGCGGACTTTACTCCATGTGCGCCACCCCTTTCAGAAAGTAGCTCTCCTCGATGCTGAAGACCCGATCGCTAACGTACCTCTGTTTGCCTCGGTTACCAATGGGAAGTTTCGGATCAGTGAAATAGCCGATCGCTTTGGTCAAGATATTTCTCGCACTGCGATCAAGCTAGATCGCCTGGCCGAAAAACGCACCATTGCTATCCTGCCCCTACCCACCCGCCCTCCCCAAGTCATCCCCTCGGAATCGTTCAAAACCAAGCAGCGCATATTTATTGTGGATGACTCACCGATTTTGCTCAAACAATTAGCCAGCCTGATCGAAAGTTGGGGCTATGAGGTTAGTATCACCAGCAACGCCACCACCGCGATCGCCCAAATGATCCCCCAGCAGCCTGCGATTATTTTTTTAGACTTAAATATGCCAGGCACCAACGGATTTGAGTTGATCAAACAGATTCGGCGGCAGCCAGAGCTAAATCTCACTCCCCTGGTAATGATTACGGCTGAAAACAACGTGGCGAATAGTTTTCGCGCCAAATGGGCCAATTGTCGATTTTTGGCCAAGCCCAAAGCCACCACAGATACGGCTGAGTTTCGCAGCCAGTTGCGCTCCCTACTCAGGGAACTAGCTCCCTTGCCTACTGACACCTTGGTTTAATTTTAGTTATTATTTATTCATACAAAAATTAGGCTAAATCTAGGTAAAGAACGTACTGGAATCTGTTAAATGGTAGTACCATATCTACAGACTAGGGATAATAAGGACAAGGTAAAATGACTCAATCCTTAAACAGGCAAGCGATTGATAATTCGGATAGTCTTGACCCCAATGCTGTAGATGCGGGCAGCCTTGCCAACGTTTCTGCTGGTCAAGTAGTAAAGCGCGCCAAGCTCAATGTCCTGCTGGCTGCCATGCGAGTGATGGTACGTTCTACTGGGTTACTCAAGGTAGAAACTCAACACCATGCCTGGCGGATGTTACTGCAAGGGGGAGGCGTAGTCCTGATGGAAGAAGAAGGGCAAGCAATCTCCAGCTTTACCCACAAGTTTGCCAACCACGGGATCAAGTTTGCTAAATTGCCAGAGTGGGATCAACGACCAGCTAACCGCCCCTATTCTTACCCCTTTGTCAACCAAGTATTTAAACGCTATCCAGAGCCGACTAAGCAGGTACTTAAGGAAGTGTTGAGCGAAAACCTGCTGGCCATGCACCTTGAAGATCAATTTACTTTTGTCTGGACTCCTACCCCAGAATTTATTACTGAACTGCCAATCTGGCAGTTGGCGCTTCTAGAAGGTAATGCCAGTCGTGAAGCGAAGCAATGGCAACAATTTGAGTGTGTGCAACACCCCTATCAAAAAGTCCAGCTTTTAGATGCGGCTAACATGTTAGCGCGGGTAGGTAATGATAATTTCCCACTGTTTGCCAGGGTGACTACTGGTCAGCATCGCCTCAGTGAAATTGCTGATAATTTCAAACAGTCTTCCTATCGTACGGCTTTATTGCTGGATAAGCTCGCCCAGAAAAAGATTGTTTCTATTTTGCCCCTGGTTAATCGCGAGGCTGAAATTGAAGCAGATCCACCCACAGGAAGGCCCGGTTCAGCCCCGGCAGAAACCCCTAGGATCTTTGTAGTAGATGACTCTCCCGTACTTTTACGTCAGTTTCGTGATCTGCTCACCAACTGGGGCTACAACGTCAGCCTTACGGATGATGCTTTACAGGCTACCCAACTAATTCTTGACTTCAGCCCAGTGTTAGTATTTATGGACATCAATATGCCTGGGCTAAATGGATTTGAATTGATTAAGCAAATCCGCAAGCACCCCACCCTCACCAATCTCCCCATTGTATTGGTGACGGCTGAAAACAGTATGACCAACAGCTTCCGCGCCAAATGGGCAAGTTGCCGATTTATTGCTAAGCCTCGCTCCACCGATGACACAGACAACTTTAGGGAAGAGTTGAGAAAGATTTTGCGTGAACTAGCGCCACTGCCTACGGATGTCCTGGTTTAGGTGTGAGCCTCGGCTCTGGGGCTTGCAGCCTTTTAAGATCCCCCCTTAACCAAAGCTTTAACTTTACTTAAACTAAACTTAGCCTAAGCTTAGCCAAGGATGAGTAAGTTTATAAGAACATCTACTAGGCTGCTCTATTAGCCCCAATTAACATTCCCTTTGCCCTGAGGAGTTGGATTAAAGAATATGTCGGCAAAATTTTTGATTATTGATGATGGTGCAACCGAAAGACATCTTTTGAGTTCTATGCTCAGAGAGTTAGGACATGAGGTAGATATTGCCGAATCTACGGAAGGAGCAATGGCAAGAATTATTGCTGGTGGTTACAGGGCAATCTTTTTAGATATTGTGATGCCTAATCAGGACGGTTACAAGTTCTTGCGGCAGTTGCGTACCAATCCTGAAACTGCGAACCAGTATGTGATTTTTAGCTCTACGAAGCGAACTAAGCTAGAGGTGGAGTATGGCATTAAGCGCGGTGCTGATGACTATCTGCCCAAGCCAATTTCCCAGGAGAGTTTGAATGAATGTCTAGCCAAGATTTTATGAACAGGTCAGAGCTAGATACCCTGGATTATCAAGTCGATCATCAAGGTGATCA
Organism: Pseudanabaenaceae cyanobacterium bins.68; assembly: GCA_033762795.1. Lineage (GTDB taxonomy): Bacteria > Cyanobacteriota > Cyanobacteriia > Pseudanabaenales > Pseudanabaenaceae > JANRLH01. The sequence goes on along the minus strand of JANRLH010000036.1, from coordinate 12,478 downwards.
TCAAAGTGATTACCAGAGTGATTACCAGAGTAGAACCCAGCGTCACATTCTGGCGGCTTTTGGTCAGCGCACCCTAGCTTTTCCAGACCGGTTTGTAGAAGAGATTACCCTGGTAGAGCGATCGTCGATATTGCCTCTACCTTTTTTTGTGCCAGCTTTGATTGGTCTGGCTCATTCCCAGGGCAGGCTCGTACCCTTATTATCCTTGGCAAGACTGCTGAAAGATGCCAATGCCTTGATTCCTGAAATTTTAACTGTAGTTTGTGTCAAGTCTGACCCAGCTAATCCTGCAGTAGACGAAATTGCCGGTGCAGGTCTGGTGGTTGATCGGGTGGTGGGAAGCGTCACCCAAGTCGGAGCAGCTAGTTATTTTCAGTTTGAAGAGTTGTTAGCCCAGATTCCTAGCCACATTTGGCAACCTAAGCGCTGGTATTAGTGTTGGTATTCTTGATGTCCCTATTGAATATTTGAAAAATCCCTATGGCAATCAATCAAACTATGCAGACTGTTCCTAAGGCGGTGGTTTCAGGTGAGCGATCGCTGCGTAATCAGTTGCTGGCTGGTGTGGCGGTGGCAGCAGTGGCAGGGGGGACAATGTTTACCTATTTCTTCTCTCAAGCGCGGCAACAGCAGTTGACAGGGGAGTTAAGTGCGGCTGTAACTGAACAGTGGTCGCAGATCAGCACCAGCTTTGCGCTCAGTAGTTTGGCAGTGCCTGACTTAGTGGCAAATAAGCAGGTGAAGTTACCAACTGCTGCGCTCAATAATCAGGGCTTTCTGGCGATCGCTTCCGACAAGGAAGAGTTGCTGCTCTATTCCTTGGAGCCAGATCGGGTAACCCCAGAAAATGTGAGTCAGCTACCAAAGATTGATGATCAGCCTCTGTTGCGTTCAGGATTTGAAACTTGGAAAACTGGCACCTATGATCGGGTCAATTTGATCCAGGTGGGGGGAGATTTACTTGCCTATCGGCGGATTACCGAGAAGTCAGAATGGTTTGTGATTGCGGCAGTGCCTGCTGCTCAGATTTGGCTGGAGACGATTGGCTTGGGGATTGCGGTGGTGATTGTGGTAGGAGCGATCGGGTTCGTTACGGTTAAGTTAGTCGTAGATAGCCTTGATCCAACCCTTGATTTGATTGTAAGCGAGTCAAAGCAGTTGCTCCAGGCTGAAACGGTAGGTCAAGGTAGCAAGCTAGTTCAAGCTAAGCTGGGATTTGAGCAGTTAGTATCTAAAATTTTGGCTGACCAAGAGCGGATTAGAGTAGAAGTTACCCAGGCGGTAGAACAACGGGAACGCGATCGCCGCAACAGAGAAACGGAAGCGGAAGACAATGCGATCCAGAAGGAAGTTAGTGCCTTGCTGGATGTGGTATCGGCTTTGGAGGAAGGCAACTTAACTATTCAAGCAGAGGTAAGCGATCGCGCCACTGGTCTGGTGGCAGATACCCTCAATCGTCTGACCGAGCAGTTGGCGAATATTATTGCCAAGGTATTGCAGACCTCCCAGGAGGTGGCATCTGGTTCTAGCGAATTGGAGCAGATGGCTAAGGTAGTGGCACAAAATACGGTAGATCAGGCTAAATCCGTGGCTAAGGGAGAAGCACTCACCGAACAGGTGGCGAATGCGGCGCAGACTTCTACGGTACTGGTAAAGGAGGCTAGCCAATCTCTGGTGCAGGTGTTGGAGCGGGTAATTGATGGTCAAGATGCAATTCTAAAGCTGAGTCGCAACATTGAAGTATTGCAGAAGAGCACGGGTCAAATTGTGCAACGGATGAAAACCTTGGGAGAGTTTGTGGGTTTGGCAGAGCAGTTTGTGCAAGATCAAGGGCAGCTCGCTTCTTTAACTCAAGTATTGGCAATTAATGCCACCCTGGTAGCCGCCCGCGCCGCTGAGCAGAGAGATCCCCGCCAGTTTGTGGGGGTAGCGAGAGAATTTGAAGCGATCGCTGGACAAGTAAATACCCTGGCAACCCAGACCAATGAGGGCTTAAGCGTACTCCAACAACGCACTGCCCAAATTCAATCGGTAGTGTCTTCGGTAGATGGAGAAATTCAGCAACTCGATAATCTAGTAGAATCTCTCGGAACGAGCGTACAGCGATCGCGCTCTGCCTTTGAAGAAGTGCAGCTTAAGACCGAACAGGTAGTGGAAAGCAGTGAGCAGGTCAGTCAATCTAGCAGCGAAATTGCTAAGGCTGCTGCCTCTACTGCTGAATATATGGGTGAAATCGCCAAAATTGCTGCCAAGACTGCAGTTCTAACCCGCAGCACCAAAGCTCAAGCGGAGACCATGGGAATTATTGCCCAAGAACTCCTCGATGGCATCAACTTCTTCCGTCTGCCGCCTAATCTCAAGCTTGCACCCCGCTCTACGCCCAGAAATTTAGCTGCAGTAGCTGACTACGAACGCCAACTAGAGGCTGAGTTACAGACTCTGGTAGAGACTCGCAGTGGTATTCAACCAAGAATGAAACCAGAAGAATTATTCGGTAATAGCTTGCCAATTCAGAGTCAGCTAAAAGAGAGTAGCCCAGCATTTGCCCTAGAAGAGCCAGAACATCCAGAACCAGCCCTGACTGAAGACCATACTAAAGACCATAACCAGGTGACAGATTTTAGAGATGGCTCTGACTCAGCAACTACATCTATGCCAGAGGATTTTACCGAGGATGAGTTTGACTTTAATGCCGATCTCCAAGCTTTTTTGGCTACGGATGAAGCCATGGAAACTACAGTGGTGGATACAGACTTCAATGCCTATTTGACTGAGACAGAATCAGCACCGATAGTTTAGCTATTGGCAGCAATTAACTGAGTAATCAATCAAGGAACATAAAATGCCAGAACTCATGGAATCAACCGCACAAACCCTCAAGGGCAATCCAGGTCGAATCAAGCTGAGCGATCGGGCCGCGAAGTTATGGCGAGTATTTCGCGATCGCCCCATTCAGATGCGTTTGAGTGTGGCGCTCAACCTCACAGTCTTGTTATCTACGGCAGGGCTAATCTCCACGGTGTTCATCATTGCCCAAACCCTGCGTGATCAGTTGCGTAACCAAGCGATCTCCGAGCTTACCACCCTAGGGATCAACTACAACATTCGGCTCAATCAACAAATTCGCAGCGACCTGGGGGGACGGGTAAATGAAACGATCATTCTTGAGACGATCAAAAATGAAAAAGCCAGCTTAGATTCCAAGGCGGCGATGCAAACTGCGGCTGGCAACGACCCACGCGACCCCAGAAATATTGACTTTGTGGGATTGGTCAGCTTGAAAAAGAAATATCTAGAAGGTAACTATGGGCAAAGATATGGAGAGGAATATGATCCAGCAGGAGTAGTCTCTAAAGCCCTGGAACTAGATGTCGATGCTACTTCCAACGAACTATTGTCCCTGCGAGAATTAGAGAAAGACAACTTTGTGCTAGCCTCCAAGATTCAAGAGGATTTTGGTGACAAAAAATTGAATGTGCTGGTAAGTTACACTGCCCGCCCAGTGAAAAACGAAAATAGTAATACTGTGGGTGCAATTGTGTTCGCCAATGTGGTAGAGCTCAAAACTGATGTGGCAGTAAGGACTAATGAATCCCTGCGAGGAGGGCTGAGTGCAGTGGCACTTTTAGATGGCAGCCTCTCGATTGGTAGTGCCTTGGTTGATGGCAAGGAAATCCCCATTCAAGCCACGCCTGAGTTGACTAATTTCATCCAGACTACCAAACTTACGCCTAATTCCCAAAATATCGACCTATGGAATCAAAGGGGTAGAGCGAATAACTCTCCTGTACCGCCCAATACGATTATTACCCAGGAAATTGGGATAGGTGGCAAACAATATACCCTGGCAGCCGCTCCCATTCTCAATGCCAAAGATGAAGTGATCGCCATTCTGATTCGTGGTGCTGCCCATGATGCGCTCAACCAATTGCTAGTTAGCACTACCGGTTTTGTGGTGGCAGTAGGTTTAGTCTCGGTCGGGGTAGGTGCAGTCTTAGCCCAAGTAGTAGGTAAAACCGTCACTATACCGATCAAGAGCCTGGAAAAGGTAGCTCAAGAATACGCGGCGGGAGACTTGACCGAGCGCGCCCAAATTGACTCCCAGGATGAAGTAGGCACCCTGGGGCTGTTGTTTAATCAAATGGCGGAGAATATTGCCCAGCGCCAGACTGAAATTATGTCTGCTAAGGAATCGGTGGATCATCAAAACCAAGTGCTAGAGCAGGAGGTAGAGCATCTCTTAGAAGTGGTATCTGAGTTTGAAGCTGGGGATCTAACTGTTCAGGCGCAAGTTAGCGATCAGGCTACGGGTCTAATTGCCGATACCCTTAATCAACTGGCCGAGCAGCTAGCATCGGTGTTGGCTAATGTGTTGCGTACCGCTCAACAGGTAGCTAATGGGGCAGAGAGTTTAGAAAAGGTTGCGATCGCGGTAGCAGATAACGCCCAACAACAGGTAAGGTTGGTAAGTCGTGCCAGTAGTGGCATGGAAAGCGTCAACCAGCTAGCTCAAGGGGCAGCTGATCAGGCAGTCACTGCTGACCAAGCCGTGCAGTCTTCTCAACAGGCCGTTGTCATGGGGCAAAACGAAGTCACCAATCTCACAGCCTCGATTGACTCTCTCAAAAAAGGGACTGAGCAAATGGTGACTCGGATCAAGAGCTTAGATGAATTTGTCTCTCTGGCTAAACAGTTTGTGCAGGATCAAAAACGGCTAGTTTCCCTCACTCAAGTACTGTCCATGAATGCTTCCATGGTCGCCGCCCGCGCCGTAGAGCAGAAAGATCCTGACCAATTTGCCAGTGTTGCCCGTGAGTTTGAAGCGATCGCTTCTCAAGTAAGTAGTCTTGCCTCCCAAACCAGCCAGGGATTAACCCTGCTGCAACAACGTACCGGCTTTATTGAAGTTGTAGTATCTGGAATTGATCAAGACGTTAGCGATGTAGACCGCCTGGTAAACCAGTTTACCGAAGGTGTCGATCAGTCCAGCAAAGCTTTCAGCAACATCAAGCGGGTTACTGCCCAGGTAGCCCGAGTGGGTCAAGCTGTGACCGAATCTAGCCAGGAGATCGCCCGCTCCATTTTGGAAAGTACCAACTCGATCCGTGAAATCGAGCAAGTGGCGCAGCAGTCAGCCCAGCAGGCGCGAATTACCCGCGAACGCAGTACCGAAATGGGCAATCTGGCGCGGCGGCTACTTCAGGATGTACAGTTCTTCCGCCTCCCAGAGCAGTATTCCGTGGAGGCCCAAGCGGTCGAGGTGCCTGATTCCGAAATTCCAGCCCTAAGTGCTGCCGTCTAAACCATAGAGAGGTTGATATGTCTACCCTAGAGAGCGAAATCGAGCTACAGCAGGAGCTACGCCAGCTATTTGACCTGGATACCCAAAAATATATTCAGGTCTACCTCACTACCGTTCAGCAGATTCAACCTTCCACCTGGCAGCAGGATATTCAGCAACTCTATCGCGCCATTCACACGATCAAGGGTGGGGCAGCAACTGTTGGTAATGGCTCAATTTTAGCGATCGCTAAAGTATTGGAAGATCTACTTTCGGATTTGCGTTACCTAGAGCAAGCTCCACCTCTAGAAGATGGCAAACTCCAACAAAGCCTACTAGAAGCAGGTGAACTCCTATCAGGCAGCCTCGAACTCACGGATGTAGATCAAGCAATTCCGATCGCTAATTATATTCAAGCTCTCCATCAGACGATCAAGCAGGACTACATGGGAGAAATGGATGAGCAGGCGATGCTGTGGCAAGAATTTGCCGAGCAGGGATTTGACCTAGTGGTTCTAGATCTAGACATGGCGGTCGAAGCCCTAGCCGCTGCCCCAGATGCCCTACCAGAGAATGCCCTAGATAGCCTGGTCAGTACCGTCGAGTCCCTCAGTCAAATTGGGGCTGACCTTAGCCTGGGTCAAGCTTGGCAAGAACTCCTAGCTCAAGCCCAGGAATTTCATCAAAATCTACAACCCGACTATTGGCAACAGCAAGTCCCCCAGTGGTTACAGGCGCTCAAAGCCTCAGCTAAACAGGGGGGCAAACCCATAGGTGCGCTCCCAGCCCCACCCCAAAGCCTGCCTGAGCTCAACAACTCCACTTTTACTAATCTAGATCTTGATCCAGAGCTAGCCCAGTTATTTGCCATCGACACCCAAAAGGATCTGCAAACCTATCTCAGCCTGGTACCTCAACTGGCTGACCTCAACTGGAAGGATGCTATTCAGCAACTCTACCGCTCAATTCACACCATTAAAGGCGGTGCAGCCACCATTGGCGCTGATCCAATTTTGCAAGTAGCAGGAGCCCTGGAGGACATCCTTTCTGATCTACGCAATCAAGAGCTTCCTCCTGCCCTCAACGATGGCAATATCGTCAAAATTTTATTAGAAGCTGGCGAATTACTGCTGGGCGCCTTACCCCTAGACACCGTACCTCAAGCCTCTGTAGAGCAGATCCGCAGTTGGCGATTGACCATCCAAGCTGACTACTTAGCGGAGATGGATGACAAAAAGCTGCTATTCAAAGAATTTGCGGAACAGGGCTTTGATCTAGTGGTGCTAGAGCTAGAAATTGCCCTAGAGCAGCTTACTGCTGACCAGCCTGTACCTGAGTCTAGTCAAGCGATCGCTCAGCAGACCATCGCCCAACTGCAAGAAATTGGTGCCGAACTGGAAATGGGCAGCGACTGGCAAAAGCTGTTAGATCAAGGCCAGCAAATCCTAGCTCAATCCCAGTCAAATATTTGGCTCCAGCAATTCCCCACCTATCTCACGCACCTCAAACAATGCGCCAAACTCGGCGGCATTCTACCAGTTTCCCCCAGGGTTACAACTCAGCCAGAGTCCCGTAAGCGCCGTACTGCTGCCGCCAAGACCATCGAGTCCCAGGCAGATGTGCAGATTGCCGTTCCCCTAGAGCGCCTGGATCGAACTTCCCAGTTTCTAGTCCAGACCTTGATGTCAACCCGTGCGACTCAGGGCTTCTATCAGGCAATGCACGACAACCTCATCCCCCTAATTGCCCTAGCCAAAAATAGCGTGCAGTACATCAATCAACTGCGGGAAATGCAAGACGACTTTGCCACTCTGGACGTAGCTAAATCTCAAGAGCAGAACGGTGTGCAGGTAGAGGGCTACCGTCAGGGCTATCTAGCAATCAACCGTTTACTAGAAATTAATTTGCGCTTGATTGAGTTGGGGGCAGAAATCAATGAATCCTCCAGACAAACCGATGAGAGTCTGAAAAAACTTGATCTGGGATTGCGCGGTCTGCAACAGACCATCGAAGAAAGCCGCCTGGTGCCATTTGAAACCCTTGCACTTAGAGCCAGAGGGATTTTACGCGACCTGACCGTGCGGGTAGGTAAACCTGCCAGTCTGAATGTGATTGGAGAAAAAACCGAGCTAGATGCAGGCACTTTGCGTAACCTCGAACCAGTGATGCTGCACCTGATTCGCAACTCCTACGATCACGGCATTGAGCCTGCTGAACTCCGCCGCCAGCGCCAAAAGCCTGAAAAAGGTCAAATTGAAATAGCGATCGCGCGGCGAGGTAGCGTATTTGTGCTGGAGATCAAAGATGACGGTGGCGGCATAGATCCCCATAAAATCAGCCAAATTGCGATCAACAAGGGCTTACCCCTCACTGACACCAGCAACTCAGACAAATTGCTTACAGTTCTGTGCCAGTCAGGATTTACCTCAGCTACAAATGTCAGTGATATTTCTGGGCGCGGGGTCGGCATGGATGTAGTTGCCAACCAGGTGGCTGCTATGGGCGGGCAACTTAGCCTCGAAACCCGTGTAGGCGTGGGCACTAAGTTCAGAATTCAACTACCCGTTCCCCATCTGTTTGTGCGCTGTATGTTGGTGCAAGCAGGCGATCGCATCTTTGCTATTCCCGCCGCCGAAATTTTTACCACCATGGTCATAGACGACTTGCTCTATCAAACCGTAGATCGGCCCAGCCACAACCTCGAAATTGAGGAAGAGACGGGCATGGTGCCAGCTTTGAAACTAATTGAGTATTGGAAAGGAGATGGCAGAATTGCTCCTTTAATTTCCAATTCGGTGGCAGTTCGCACCAAACTGGCAGATAGCAACGATGGCATTTGGCTAATTGCTGACTTTCTCTATGGTCAGAATGATCTGTTGGTGAATCCCATGCCCGCCCCCCTTGAATCTCCTCTGGGCATTTTTGGGGTCAGCCTGTTGGCAGACGGTACCCTTGTGCCAGTGATTGACGGCAAAACTATGATTGAAGCAATCTTAGGCAAAACCGCTCTCAATCTTGGTATTCCAGCCACATCCACCAGTCAGCAAACCCATAGCCGTGACATTCTGATCGTAGATGATGCCGCCCTCATGCGCCGCCGCATCGAAGCAGCCTTAACTGCCAAAGGCTATGTAGTGCATACCTGTAGTGATGGCTTAGAAGCATGGGAGTGGTTGCAAAATAACCCTCAACCCGCCCTCTTACTCACTGATATTGAGATGCCGCGCATGGATGGTTTCACCTTAATTGACCGCTGCCGCCATAGTGCTAAAGATATGCCGATTGTGGTGATCTCTTCTCGCCTAGCCGAGGAATGGGCAAAGGAAACTAGGCGGATCGGCGCCAATGATTACTTAACCAAGGGGTTTTCTACGGCTGACCTATTAGAAAAAGTTGCTATGTATATGGAGCAAGCCCATGCCTAAACCATTCAGACTTTACGGTAGCTCACTCTCAAATGCTACGAAGGTAGTTTTAATTGAATCGGATCAACTATTCCTAGCGATCCCAGCTAATCGGGTGCGCGAGGTGCTGATCGCAGCCGATGTTCATCAGCAGCCTGACCATAGCTTTACTAAATATCAGGATTTACAGATTCCCACAATTTTGGGTAATAAACCGAGCCCTAGCCTAACCGCCGTAACTGTCGCCTTAATCTATGCCGAAGTACTGAAGTCTGGGCTGCTAGCGATCGCTTGCAACCAACTACCAGGATTAGCTGCAGTTCACGGGGAAGACTGGCAGACTGCCCCTCTATTGCCAGCTATTTGGCAGTCAGAGCCTAGAGGGTATAACAAGAATGACAAAATCTATATCTACACCACTGGGATTAACCGCGCCACCAAAGCTGCCTAGCCACACCGCCTGAATATTAAGCTTGAACCCTCGATCATCCCAAATTATTAACTTATATTAAGTATTTTTACTCTCTCTCGGAAAGCCCAGCTTAAAATAAGCAAATAACCCAAGGTAATTAGTGTAATTGCCATTTTCATATAAAAAATTCCCACTTCCTGCAAAATACAAGTCTATAGGTTCACCGATGAGTAAAGTTTACGAATGGTTCAATGAACGCCTTGAAATTGAGGCTCTGGCTGAAGATGTCGCCAGCAAGTATGTGCCACCCCATGTCAATATCTTTTACTGTCTGGGCGGTATCACCCTCACCTGCTTCCTGATTCAGTTTGCTACTGGCTTCGCTATGACCTTTTATTACAAGCCTACGGTAGCAGAAGCATTTGATTCCGTCCGCTACCTCATGACTGAAGTTAACTTCGGCTGGCTAATCCGTTCAGTGCATCGCTGGTCTGCCAGCATGATGGTATTGATGATGATCCTCCATGTTTTCCGCGTCTATCTTACTGGTGGCTTCAAAAAACCTCGCGAGTTGACTTGGGTGACTGGCGTAGTCTTGGCGGTAATCACCGTCTCTTTTGGTGTAACTGGTTATTCTCTACCTTGGGATCAGGTGGGCTATTGGGCAGTAAAAATTGTGTCTGGTGTACCCGAAGCGATTCCAGTGGTTGGCTCCACCATTGTAGAGCTACTGCGCGGCAGCGAAAGCGTTGGTCAAGCCACCCTCACCCGTTTTTATAGCTTGCATACCTTTGTGTTGCCTTGGTTGATTGCGGTATTTATGTTGGCGCACTTCCTGATGATTCGTAAGCAAGGCATCTCCGGCCCGTTGTAAGCTGGTATTCTCTAATAAATCAAATGACTAGTTTAGATTGAGCAATAATTATTATGTCAAAAATCCAAAAACTTCCTGATCTCAATGATCCCGTGCTACGCGCTAAGCTAGAACAGGGTATGGGTCATAACTACTACGGTGAGCCTGCTTGGCCTAACGATTTACTCTATATCTTCCCTGTCTGCATTTTGGGCACGATCGCTCTCTGTGTGGGCTTGGCTGTTTTAGATCCAACTTTGATTGGGGAGCCTGCTAATCCCTTTGCTACTCCGTTAGAAATTTTGCCTGAGTGGTTCCTCTATCCGGTATTTCAAATTTTGCGGGTTTGCCCCAACAAACTACTTGGAATTGCGTTGATGTCTTCGGTACCAGTGGGCTTGATCTTGATTCCCTTTATTGAAAACGTCAATAAATTCCAAAATCCCTTCCGCCGTCCTGTAGCCATGGCCGCTTTCCTATTCGGTACTGCCTTTACTGTCTATTTGGGTATTGGCGCTACTTTACCGATCGACAAGTCTTTAACTTTAGGCTTATTTTAGAGACAGGACTTACGCAGCCCGATCTAGGGAATCTTGGGCAAAGTGAGCTTGACCCGGATTGAATCTAAGGTTTTAAGTCAAGGTTGTGTAAATCCTATTTAAGTCAGAAATTTGAATTTAAGTTAAGTAATTGCCTACTTTAAGCTGATATTTGCTCAGTTTTTAGTAGGCTTTCTAGTGTCTGTGCAGTTATGTATGAGGAAATTCCATGTCTTTAAGAAGAGGTAAGACGGTCACGGCTGGTTTTTTAGCTGAGTTTCAGCAGTTTATTTTACGCGGCAATGTGGTCGATCTGGCTGTAGCTGTGGTAGTTGGTGGCGCTTTTGGCAAGATTGTCGAGTCTTTGATTGCAGATCTAGTCACGCCCTTGATCTTACAGCCAGCTTTGAGTGCAGCTAAGGTGGAAGACCTAGCAAAGCTATCAATCGGCGGTATCCTCTACGGTAAGTTTTTGGCGGCGGTGCTGAATTTTCTGGTGATTTCCTTGGTGATTTTTGTGCTGATTAAGCTAATTGCTGCCCTGAAAAAGCAGGAAGAAGAAGCTGTGGCAGCAGAGGCTCCTCCTGTGGATCACCAGGCGCGATTGGTTGAAGTGCTAGAAAAACTAGAGGCAAAAATTTAAGCGATTAGACAGCATAGAGCGAGTTTCTAGGATTCTAGGGCGCAGCCCCGCCATGGGTTTTAACTGCTGAGTTTGACAAAACCATCTTGGTATTGGGCAACGCCCCAAAATTCCTATGTCTGAGGAATGTGGTAGGCTCTAAATGACCGAATTTAAAATCTAATTTGAAAACCTAATGGCATGGCAAAAATAATTTTTCCTGGGTCTTTAGTAAGAGTAACTAATGCTGGTGATACCTACTTTGGTTTTGAAGGTCAAGTACAAAGGGTAACCGATGGTCGAGTGGCCGTGCTGTTTGAGGGGGGCAATTGGGATAAATTGGTCTCTTTTCGCTCTACTGAGTTAGAGTTGGTGGATGCTACGGCGACGGCAAGTAAAGGTAGAAAGAAGAAATAGTAGTATGCGATCGCTCGGTTGGTTCTTAGGTGTTTGGTGGGGACTGTCTGGGGTGGCATTTGCCCAAGATTTTGCCAAAACTCAACTGTCGGCAGAAGAAGTCAAAGGGATCTTGGCTCAAATCCAGCGAGCTAACCAACAGCGTGATGCCAGAGGCGCTACTAGGTTTTTAGCTGACTTTGCGGTGAGCACGAGTGAATTTATTACCAGTTCGGAACGGTTGAATACTCAACTTTCGGGCAGAGCAGAGCATGAGCAAGCCCTCTTGGGCGAGTTTGTAGGCACTAAGTCTTACAATTACCATAGCTATCAGGTGCAGGTGCAGGTTTCTCCTAGTGGTGGTCACGCGATCGCGGTAGAAAATTATCTCCTTGAAGTGGAGACCACTAATCGCCAGCGGGTGTTGTTTGCGATCGCTACTAGGACTAAATTTACAGTGCTTGACGGTAGACCCCAAATTTTGAGGGTGAATAATCGGGTGGAAATGGAATACCCCTTGGCTTTTCGGGTGAAAATCAATTAAAACTTGCGAGCTTACTCCCATGACCAGAGCTATTCCTTTGACCGTTGCCTTCTTTACTTTGCTCACTGGCAGTGCGATCGCTGAGAACGCCTTGCATTTGCAAAAGTTGACCAATACCAAAAACTGTGAACGCTGTGATCTACGCAATGCCGGCATGGTGTTTGCTAATCTGGTGGGAGTGAACCTAAACGGTAGCAATCTCAGCGATGCTAATTTGAGCCGAGCCAATCTGACTGGCAGTAGTTTGAAACAGGCAAACCTCAGCCGCGTATCTTTATTGGGAGCTGATTTGAGCGGGGTTGACTTGACCGATGCCAATCTGGCAGGAGCCGATCTGAATGGGGCTAATCTCAGTGGAGCCAATTTGACTAGGACTAACTTGACGGGGGCAGACCTACGCAAAGCCAATTTTACTAACGCGGTACTG
>JANRLH010000035.1:0-6822 GCA_033762795.1 Pseudanabaenaceae cyanobacterium bins.68 | reverse complement strand
TAAATTGGCATCAATTCCACACAATTTACGCCCAGTTCTTTCAAATAGGGAATCTTCGCTTTGACCCCAGCGAAAGTGCCTTTCCAATTCTCTTTGATCCCAGAACTCTCATGCTTGGTGAAGCTACGCACGTGCATTTCATAGATAATGCAGTCTTCATGGGGAATCTCTAGGGGGCGATCATCTTCCCAATCAAAGTCATCAAAAGAAAGCCTGGCGCGATGCTGATAAATATCTTCCCAATTAGGCTGCAAGCCCCACTGATCCCGACCGCTAATAATCCGCGCGTAAGGGTCAAGCAAAACCTTACTGGGGTCAAACCAATGGCCTTGCTGAAAGTTGTGGGGACCATCCATGCGATAGCCATATTCTAGATTTTCGTAATCCAGATCGAACACAATCATGCTGTAGGTATTGCCAATCCGAAAGGAATCAGGAAAAGGAATCTCTGCCATAGGCTGACTGGCTCTTTTCTCAAATAACACTAGGGTGCAGCTAGTGCAGTGGCTAGAATAAACTGAAAAGTTTACGCCACCTGGTTCAATCGTTGCCCCAAATGGTAAAGGATGACCACGGCGCAGCTTGTACTTGCCATCGGGGGAGGTGTGGGTGGGGTGAATGTCTATGCGTTGAAGATTCATGGGGTAATCCTTTAGGAATTAAGCATGGCAATGCCTTGATCGACGGTCTCAACCGTTTGGAAAAAATCTAAAAACCCAGTTACTGACATAGTGTCTTGAATATCACTCGATAACCCAACTAAAACTAGCTTGCATTCCTGCACGGTAGCTTGCCGATAGAGAGCCAGCAGCGATCGCAAGCCCGCACTAGACATATAGGGTACAGCAGTCATGTTTAGGAGTAGCTTGCTATTTGCTGTTGCTAGGGGCAAGACCAATTCTTGTACCTTAGGCGCAGTGTTGGCATCTATATCTCCAGCTAGCTCGACCACAGTAATCTGATCAACGGTCTTAGTGGCAATTTCCATGATTCTATTTAGCTACAAATAATCAGACTTTTTGAGTAATCTTGCTTTTAATTTTGATTGGGGAAGTATGGCAAAAGGTAGCTTGAGGGCATAGCTTCACATCCCAATTAAATTTCAGGTTCTGGATCACATTTGCGTAAGTTCTAAGACTCTGCTGACCCAGAGCAGGGGAATTGACTGCTATTGACCGATTTTGCCAATTCCCTTATGCTCTCAAGGTTCTCAGACTCCTAGGCTACTGGCACTAGCTGTACCTTCACTTTTACCCGTTCTTTGAGCTCTGGCAGAGTGACCGTGAGGGCTTCTGCATCAAAGTGGTGGTAGGGTTCGCCCGCGATTTCCACGGAGCCAATCTTGACGCTACCTGCTGGCAAAATATCTGGAGAAACGTGCAAGAGATTATCTTTGAAGCCTCCAGGAATAGGCATAAAGTAGAAATCCATCGGGTGTTTGGTTACCAATAGATTGGAGTAAACCGAAGCCAAATAGCACAATTCAAAGGAGTGATAGCCGCTCATGGAGTGGCTGCCTTTTAATCGCTCAGTTCCCATCAAGAAAGGAATACCATTCGCCAACACGTTGAAGAATACTGCACCGTCATCATGATCGAGGAAGAAAGCATTATAGAAGGCGGCCGACTCTCTGGCTAAACGGTGATATTCGGGTTTGCCGAGGCAACCAGTGAGAATGTAGTAGGCCAGAATTGCTTGCTCTTGTTGCCACCAGGCTTTGCGATCATGCCAGACAAAGCGATGGAATTTCTCGCCTTCACCCAAAGTTCTCTCCACTACGTCATACCAACCGCCACGTTGGAGGTCACTGCCCACTTTTGGCATGATTTCGGCAATCTTTTCCGCAAAGGCCACATACTCATCCTTGTGGATCAGGCTATCCATCCGCATCAAGTTCCAGGAGATTTTGAGATTGTGGCCGACGACAGCGCGATTTTGCTGCCAACCCCAGGTCTGGTCATGGCTCCAGTCGTTGTTGAATTTTTCCTGGACAAAAGGCGAATGATCATAGTCAGGAAAATATTTAGTGATGGTGTCAAAGGTATATTCCAAAAATTTGGCGTAGCGCTCTGATTTAGTCGCTAAATAGAGGTTAATCAAGTAGGCGGGTGCATGATCGCCAACGGAGTTCCAGTTTTTCTTGCCACGATTGCGCTCTGGTAAGTTAGAGCCATTGGCATCTAGGGTAATGGGGTCAAGGTGAGAATAGTAGCCACCACCCTCTTTGTCTAAAAAGAAGCGATCGAACAGGTCTACAGTCTTTTCAGCATCATCTAGGATTTTAGGATCGCCATTGGCACGGTAGGTTTGAATTGGCCCAGCGAGAGCATAAATCTGCTCATAGGCGGGGATGCCCATGTAGTCATCGCCAAACTCGGAAGCAAATACTTTGGTTTCCCGTTCGCCTGAGACATCGATGCCGTGATACCAGTAGACGATGTTTTCGTCCATATCCACAAATCGCATGTGATCCCGCAGGTACTGGGTGCCTTTTTCGGCTGCTTCTAAGTAGCGATCGTCGCCAGTGAGCATAAAAGCAGAGGCAAAACCATAGACTAGGCGAGAGATCGTATCAGTTTCTTGGCGGTGGTCTTCCCGCTTAGCCCCAGTAATGGACAGCACGGTGCGGTAGTCACGGTAGTCGATCGCTTTACCTTGAAATTGCGCCCTCAGATAGAAATCTCCCAGTTGCCGAATCTGATCAATCCACCAGTTGGGCTTTTCAAAGCTGAATTCATCGGCTTTACGACCTGGGAAGGTAATTTCTTTGGCTTCAAACTTGAAAGTGTCTTGTTCTGGGAAAAATACGCCGTAGGTGAAGAGGTAGCGACCGGGGGTAAGCATGGCTGGCAGGGAGCCGGTGCAGTCTTGGTAAGGATCGCCCAGGTTACGGGCTAGTTTGGCATAGGTAGTATCGGTGAGTTTGCCGCTAAATTCTCTGCCATCAGTAGTTTTGAGATCAAAGGTTTTGGTGTCAGGATCGTATTTAGTCACGTAACCAGCGATCGTGTCAGAAAAGGTAAAGTCGATGGATGGGTTCATAGCTTTATGGTTGGAGTAATCGAGTGAATGTTAGATTACGATTTGCCGAGTTGGACATCCCAGTCAGTTTCATAAGTTTAATACCATAGGGTACTTGGCATATGCTCAAAGCTCACTTTTAGGATCGTTGGTGCTGGCGAAAATCATCCATAAAGATGCCAAATTACTGATGATCAGTGTCATAGCCCACTTCGTAGGTAGTGGGATAATAGCCAGATACCAAAAGGATTGAGCGCCAAATTTATTGAGATTTACCTTACTTGTACACATTGGCTACGTCAGGATAAACGCGCCATTCACTGATTAGGTCTCCTTCAAAGCGATAGACATCACAGCAAGGGACTACAACTGGTTGTTGATCGGCAATGCGAGTGTAATGGGCATCCATTTCAATAATTACAGTGCGATCGTCAATCTGCCAGGCTCCTCTGATTACATGATCGGCGGGCTTAATAATCTGATAGAACTTTGCCAGAAATTCGGCGGCAGCTTTAGCCCCAATCATCGGTTCGCTGGCTCCTACTTTGTAAAGTAGATTCTCGGTGAAGTAGGGATAAAAAGATTCCCAATCTTCTACAGTTAGATAAGCAACCATCTGTTCAACTTTGGCAATTAGATTAGATTCGCTCATGGGTTTTAACTCACTGTTTAGTTGACTGTTTAATTTTAGGGCTTGATTTTAAGATCTACGTAATGGCAATCTAAAACCCTGATTTCACTTGAGCGTATAGCTCTCAAACTCCTTTTTCCACCAGTTTCAAATTCAGGCTGCCTAAGACTTCAACTTGAGAAGATCTGAATCGAAAGGGTAAGAATTGTGGTTTTCCTAGCCTGGGGATTGAATTTAGGAGTTGAATTAGCTAGCGATCGCCCAGTTAGGACCATTGGTAGACCATTTGGGAATAAAGCCAGCCGCTACCCGTGCTTTTCCTTCGGGATCTTCAGCAAAGAAACGCTTCATGGTGCCAGGTGCAACAATAGTTTTGCCTTCAGCAATGGTCAAAATCGAGGCATTGGCAGCAACGGGGCGAGTAGGCTCAAATACGGGATTGACATCCATGAAAATACGCAGTTCTGAAAACAGATCAGTGCCTGGCTCCATCCGAAAAATATCGAAGCAGGGCAGAGAAATGTAGGAATTGTCTTTGCGCCAATACTGCACATCCATTTCCACAAATACACTGTTGCCATGCTCCCACATCATTTTAATTTCGTGGTAGACGGCGTTAATATTGTTGAAGAAGTTATCAGCAGAGGCCTTGATGGCAGCCTTGTTTAGACAGACTTCAAAGTTGCCAAATTGGTAGGCAGGGGTATCGGTGAAGAAGTGAGTAAATCCTTCGGAATCAAAGGCCTCACCACGGGAGAAGAGGCTAAGCACTCGATGGGTGGGGCTACCTGGGAATCTGTCAGTCAATCTGTCAGTCAATCTGTCGGTCATGGATTTCTCTGGGGTACTTTTGAGTGTTTACAAAGAGTGTTTACAAAGCAAGTATAGGTTATCAATAACCTAATAATTAGGATTTTGGCTAAGGCAACTTAATGTTGCCATTAAAATTACAATATATGTATTTTTGTAATATTTTTTTACAGTTAAAATAATAGAACTTGCCCAAACATGATCAGCGCTTATGCCAATTTTTCAAATCTTTACTAGCGGGTGGGGCTTTGTCCCAAGTGATCTGGAAACTACAGCCATTCCCTTCAATAATCAGTACTGGTTTTTGCCATTGCATAATCACAAGATGATTTTGCCAAACTCAGCATTTAAAACCCATACAGGGGCTCCCAACCCCTATCATCCTTCAGATGGGCAACGCCCGGTTTTTTCTCCCTATGGGAGAGCGGGGGGAGATGAGGAAAAATGTGCTTAGCTTAATAGTTGAGGGAAAGCCTGTACTTCAGACTACTCCATACTGCGATTAGCCACCACCCCATAAAATGGATCACTTGCCACCAGCTTTGACCAAAAGCCGCTATTCTCCTGCACAAAAAGCTGGGGCGGGCTAAAACCAGGAGTGGTTTGGAAATAGGATTTCACCAATTCTAGGCGTTGTCGATCGCTGCGATCGCGCCAAGCTTGGATTGCTTTTTGATAAAACATCCGGTTGGAAAAACTGATAATCGCTATGCCGCCAGGCTTAAGAATGCGGTGAATTTCAGCGAAAATCAATTCTGGCTGTTGCAAATACTGCACCGACACGGTGTTGAGCACCGCATCAAACTCCTGATCCCCCAGAGGTAATTGAGGATTCTCATTCAGATTTTGGACAAAGTAGCGATTGAGCCTGGGGTTACGCGCCAACTCGGCCTGGTTGAGCCCATGACCAACTATCTCTTGGCACTCAAGCTCCGGCGGCAAGTGGGATACCCAGCTACTCATCAGGTCTAGAATTTTAGTGCCTGGGCGTAACAGCTTCCTGTAGAGGGCGGTTAGTTGAGCAATAAATTGGTCATCTACATGGGTGACAAAGCGGGGCTGTTGATAAAATAAGGTGTCACTACTGGAATCGAGTTTGCAGCGATCGCTAGGAGTTAAGAGCATGAGAAGGTGAATTGAGGAGTATGCCTATCATCTTAAACTGCGATTGAAGTGGTTGCCTTTATATACCCAGTAGGGACGTAAAAAGGGATAGACGATCTCTGACCATTTCTTTACCTGGCGATCGCGAATACCGCGCAGCAACTCTTGATAATTCTTTAAACGGAAAGTATCTCGCACTGCCTGTTGCCAACTGTAGGATTCTCCTACCAAGCGCCAGCCATAGCCTTCATCTTCACAGCGCCGCCACAGTTGATTAAAGGTATAGTCGTGGGTGTGGTAAACAAAGCCATCGCTATAGACAATTTCGTTACCACTACGGTGAATCTGGCGTTGCCAGGCTTTATCTTCAAAAATTTGGATCTGGCCAAAGGGATGCTGTTGCCAGACTGAACGGCGGATTGCACAGTTGACCGTAGAAAAGCCCATATTAAAGTATCGCGCAATCCAGTTTTTAGATTCAGAAGTGAAATAGAAGCGATCGCCGCAGGATTCCCAAAAGAATCTTCCCATATCATCTCTTTCGCGAATGCCGCCCTGCACTGCCGATACTTCTGACCGATCAAGTAGGGGCTGCACCATCAAATCTAACCAACTAGAACTGCCAGGCGTAGCATCTTGGTTGATTAAAATCACAAATTCCCCTTGGGCGTAACCGATCGCCAGATCGCGGGTACCACCGTGATTAAATTCGGTATTGGGAATCTGATAGAGTCGAATTGGAAACTCAGCTAAGATGGCGAGGGTGTCTGATCTAGAACCAGAATCGACTACCACCACTTCAAAGGACTTGGTAGTCTGTTGATTAAAAATGGCAGTGAGGGTTTTAGCTAGGAGCGTGCCGCCGTTGTAGGTGGGAATAATAATGCTGACATCCATGGGGCTTTGGTACAAAAACGCCTAAATTGTAACTTGCTAGGGTGGAGTTGGCACAGCACAAAACCTCATTGGCAAGAGCGATATACTAGTTAAGGCTTATTGAGCAGGAAATTCATGGCGCGATCGCACTTTCAGCAGATTAATTCTTACCTTCTTCCCTACCGCCGTGACCTGTTTGCTGGCTTCGCTGCCCTGTTTATGGTAAATGGCGTTGGCACTTACATTCCCTTGTTGATTCGCCAAGGGATAGATCAGTTAGGGGCAGATTTTAGCATTACTCAAGTCGGCTTCTACGCCCTAGCAATTTTTGGGTTGGCTTCCCTAATGTGGATGATGCGGATGGCTTCACGCCTTTGGAT
>JANRLH010000034.1:0-6754 GCA_033762795.1 Pseudanabaenaceae cyanobacterium bins.68 | reverse complement strand
ACATAGATCCGCACTACCATATTGGCACCTGGAGGCAGTTCATCACCTTGCTCTCGCGTGAATACCCGTACATCTACTACTCTTCCCTTCTCGCCATTAGGCACTCTCAGGGAATTATCCCTGACATCCCTGGCTTTCTCGCCGAAAATTGCCCGCAACAGTTTTTCTTCAGGTGGTTGATCCGACTCTCCTTTGGGAGTAACTTTGCCAACTAGAATATCTCCCGACTCCACCCAAGCACCAATGCGAATCACTCCAGTTTCATCTAGTTGACGTAGGGAATCTTCACTGACGTTGGGAATTTCTCGAGTGATTTCTTCAGGGCCTAGCTTGGTTTGCCTTGCTTCAATCTCAAACTTCTCGATGTGAATGGAAGTGTATATATCATCGTACACTAGCCTTTCATTGATCAAAATCGCATCTTCATAGTTGTAACCTTCCCATGGCATGTAGGCTACTAGCACATTTTGACCTAGGGCAAGTTCGCCACCTTCCGTGGCCGAACCATCAGCAATTACTTGACCTACTGCCACGCGATCGCCAGGGAAGACAATAGGACGCTGGTTAAGGCAGGTATCTTGGTTGGAGCGCTGATATTTTTGTAAGTAGTATTTAATTTCACTACCATCTTCTGACTTGATTCTAATCTCATCTGCTGATACATAGCTAACCTCACCATCTGAGCGCGAGACTACTACCATCCCTGAATCACGGGCTGCTTGAGGCTCTAAACCAGTACCCACCAAAGGACGTTCGGGACGAAGTAATGGCACTGCTTGACGCTGCATATTGGAGCCCATCAAGGCGCGGTTAGCATCATCATGCTCCAGAAATGGGATTAAGGAAGTCGCCACTGAAATTATTTGCACAGGAGATACGGCAACGAAATCAATTTCGTGGGGAGCCGCAAAGCCAAATTCCTGGCGATAGCGCATTGGCACAATATCCACAGTGATCACACCAGCGCGATCAGTGGGCATATCTCCCGCAGCCACCCTAGATTCATCTTCTTCGTCAGCAGTCATGTACACAGGTGGAAGATCATGTCTGACCCTGCCATTTTCAACCCTGTAGTAGGGGGTTTCGATAAAACCATATTGATTGACTCGAGCATGGGTCGCTAGAGAACCGATTAATCCTGCGTTTGGGCCTTCAGGTGTCTCAATTGGACAAATACGACCGTAATGACTAGGATGGATATCTCTCACCGCAAAGCCAGCTCGCTCTCTAGTTAAACCACCAGGGCCAAGGGCACTCAAACGCCGTTTGTGGGTGAGTTCTGCCAGAGGATTAGTCTGATCCATGAATTGAGAAAGTTGGCTAGAACCAAAAAACTCTTTGATTGCCGCAACCAGAGGCTTAGGATTGACCAGGGAAGCAGGAGTGAGGGATTCAGAATCTGATACGGTCATGCGTTCGCGAATGATTCGCTCCAATCTATTGAGCCCGACTCGTACCTGATTTTGGAGAAGTTCACCTACAGAGCGAACCCTACGGTTGCCCAAGTGATCAATATCATCTGTTTGACCAACATCAAATTTGAGGTTGATGAGATAGTCAATTACCTTGAGAATGTCCTCGTTGGTGAGTACTCTGACTGTGTCAGGAATATTTAGGCGCAATTTCTTGTTGAGCTTGTACCTGCCGACCTTGCCAAGATCGTAGCGCTTTGGATCAAAGAAGCGAGAGTCCAGCAGTTGCTGTCCGCCAGCTACAGTGGGGGGCTCGCCAGGTCTAAGCTTACGATAAAGCTCCATTAGAGCTTCTTCTTCAGAAAATTGACCTTCCTTATCGATGGTTTTTTGGAAGTATTCAGGATGGCGCAGGGAGTCGTAGATTTCGGCATCAGACAAACCCAGAGCTTTGAGTAGAACTTGGGCTGATAGCTTGCGAGTCTTATCGATTCTCACCCATACCAGATCGTTTTTGTCAGTTTCAAATTTCAACCAAGCTCCACGGTTGGGAATGAGGTTAGCACTATAAACTCGGCGACCATTCTTATCGATCTCTTGCTTGTAGTAGACCCCTGGGCTACGGACAATTTGGTTGACAATGACCCGCTCGGCTCCATTGATTACAAAGGTACCTCGATCAGTCATTAGCGGAAGATCACCGATGAAAACTTCCTGTTCCTTAATTTCACCGCTCTCTTTGTCAACTAGGCGCGTGGGCACGTACATCTGCACTGCATAGGTGGCATCGCGGCGCTTAGCCTCGTCTACACCATACTTGGGACTCTTGAGCTTGTAATTTTTGCCAACAAAGTGCAGTTCCATCTTACCGGTGTAGTCGGTAATTGGGGAAAAACTATCTAGCTCTTCAATTAAGCCTTCTTCTAGGAACCACTTGAAGCTTTCTCGTTGAATTTCGACTAGGTCTGGCAGGGAAAATGTGGAGGCGGCAGGGATGATTTGGTTAGGGTTGCTCATGGTTTGTTAACTTTACTGTTAACCGACTAGTTGGATCAAAAATTAAATCAAAAATTAAATCAGCGATTAAGTTCACCGATGTGAATTAGGTGATGGGGGCATCAGCCAAGGTGTCGATCTTGGCTGTTTGATTCCAGTTTTTCTGTGTTTACTTTTCTAGTCATGTATCCCTGTGTTTGAATCCCTTGTTTAGATCTCTAGTCTTAGATGCCTAATTTGTTCTTTAAGCTATTTTCTCAAGTTGCTTTGCTCAAGTCTCTTGGCTGATTTAATTTGGCTCATTTAATCTAGCTGATTTAGTTTATTGGTATGGCTCATTGACGGTTTGCTGTTGTACTGCGCCATTGGCTTGCATTTGATCCAGTATTTTTAGCTTAATAGGTATGCAAGGCGTGTTAGTGTGTTAGGCGCTGGTGTGTGAATATACCGTGTTAAAAGCTCATGTTAAACTACTAGATTAAAAGCTTAGCTTGCTTACATTAGTTTGCAGTTTGTCTGCATCAGTTTACTTGCATCAGTTTGTTTACATTTGATTTAACTGGACTAATCTGGAGCTTGTCTATACTTTTTATAACGTAATAAGGGTATTATACTATACCCATTGGTTAAATCTTTTGTCAAGGTGCAAATTTATTAAGTCAGAATTTACGCATTCTGTATTGAGTCTGTATTGAGGAGGTGCTGTAAAAAAGGTGTTTGAGGGCGTAGCCCCATCCCCATTTAAGAGCCAGGGCTTTAGATCAAATTTGCCTAAGTTCTATAAGTTTACGGTAATATTTAGAGCCAGAAGTTGACCTGATTTGGGAAGTGGTTAAAAAAGGAAGTCCGCTGCGAACAGCATGATTCTTGGGTACATAAGTCCTATATGATTAAGTCCTAGATTTTGTAGTTTTGGGGCACCAAATGCGCTGTCCTGTTTGCGATCATAAAGAAAGTAGGGTTTTGGAGTCGCGATCGGCAGAAGAAGCTCATAGTGTACGGCGGCGGCGCGAATGTCTGAACTGTGGACGTAGATTTACTACCTATGAGCGGGTAGAGTTTGTGCCAATTACAGTGGTAAAACGCGGGGGAAGGCTGGAGTCATTTGACCGATCTAAGTTGTTGCGGGGGATGATTCGCGCTTGTGAAAAGACGGGGGTGAGTCAAGAGCAGTTGGAATCAATTATTGATGAAATTGAATCTCAGTTTCAACTGCAGGCAGATCGTCATGTTCCTAGCTCGGAGATTGGCGAGGCGGTATTGGCGCAGTTAAGTACCTTAAGTGAGGTTGCCTATGTGAGGTTTGCTTCGGTTTATCGTCAGTTTCGAGGGGTACAGGATTTTGCCGAGGCGCTGCAACAGCTAGATGCAACTAAAGTGGATTAGATATGTTTGGAGATGATTTATGACTTTTGATGCTTTGGTGATTGCTGGTAAGACCTTTGACTCGCGGTTGATGACTGGTACGGGTAAGTATGACAATTTTGAGCTGATGCGCCAGGCGATCGCTGCTAGTGAAAGTGAGATTGTGACTGTGGCAGTACGGCGAGTGCAGGGGGGGGTACAAGGTCATGTGGGACTGGGAGAGGCGCTGGATTGGCAAAAGTATTGGTTGCTACCTAATACAGCAGGCTGTCAGACGGCAGAAGAGGCGGTGCGTGTGGCTAGATTAGGGCGTGAGATGGCAAAAATCTTGGGTCAGGAGGAAAATAATTTTGTGAAATTGGAGGTGATTCCTGATCCTAAGTATTTGCTGCCTGATCCCTTGGGGACTTATTTTGCTGCTAAGCAGTTGGTGGCGGAAGGATTTGCGGTTTTGCCTTATATCAATGCTGATCCTCTGCTAGCAAAGGCTTTGGAGGAGTTGGGCTGTGTGACGGTGATGCCCTTAGGATCACCGATTGGGTCAGGGCAAGGAATTAAAAATCGTGCCAATATTCAGATTATTGTGGAGCAGTCTAGAGTACCAGTAGTAGTGGATGCGGGCATTGGTGTCCCAAGTGAGGCAGCGGAGGCGATGGAGTTAGGGGCTGATGCTTTGCTAATTAACACAGCGATCGCACGGGCACAAAATCCGATTGGGATGGCTAGGGCGATGGCACTGGCAACTAGAGCGGGGAGATTGGCCTATGGAGCAGGGCGGATTCCCTTACAGGATTTGGCTCAGGCTAGTTCCCCTATGGTGGGTAAGGTCGGGGATTGAGGGCTAACACTGGCCGCTGTTGGTGAAGATGATGATCGGCGATCGCGGCAACTTGACTGGGGCGAAGATGGCTGTAGCACCAAGCTTGATTGGGGGCAGAGATCACCAAGAGGATTGGGCCGCTACCACATAGACCTAGGCAGCCGCAGTGGGATAGGTGGTAGGTAGCAAGATCTTGCTGGCGCAGGCAGTTGAGGATTTCGGTAGCGCCATCTCGTCTGCAGATGCGCTGATTGCAGACCAGAACTTGGGGGATGAATTGGCTGGGGGATCTTGGCATAGGAATTTGTTACACCAACCGCTAGAATAATTTGAAATGGCAACTTTGTTAACAAGATTTAGAAATAACTATGGAAATTTTTGACACACTTAATAGCACTTTGGCTGGAATCAACTTTCAGCTAATCTTCCAACTGGTTTGCTTGGCATTGGTGGTGATTTCTGGCCCAATCGTGATTTTTCTATTGGCGGCTAAGGGTGGAGATCTCTAGTTGGCAGGGTTGAGTTTGAGCTTTTTGAAATTAGAGATTAGTTGATCAAATACCTCTCTGCCCTGGGATTGGGCCAGGTTGTTTTGACATAGCCGGCTCAGGGTAGTTAGTGACTCTGAGCTTTCTTCTTTGAGATCGGTAGTGAGATCAATGGGTAAACTAGAGCCTGAATGAGTGGGGCTGGCGATGGGGTAGAGAGGAAAAACAGAGGTGGTTTCTAGATATTCCAGAAAGGTATTGGCACCTACCTTGGTAATAAATGCGGCAGATACTGCCTGAGTAGTGCCCCCGATCGCTACCCCAATTAGGTCAAATTTGAGGGCGGTGGCGATCGCGCTGGTGGCTAGTTCTACGCAGCCGAGTTGCCAAAGATTTTTGCCAATGATTGCGGCTATTTGCTTGGCCTGTTCCAGGCTTAGATCTTGATCGTATAGTTTGGCTAGATCGACTAGCAGCAAGGCATTGAGCATGGAGCTTGCACATAGATCCAGGGTGGGCAAGGGATTAATCAGGGTGGTGCTGGCGTTGAGCCACTGGTATTGGCGGATCAGCGGCTGAGCTTTTTGACGGCGCAATTGGTTGAGGTATTGAGTTGCCGCTTGGTGCAGCGATCGCACTTGACTATGTAAATTTTGATAATAAACTTGTTGCCAGCGATCGGCTAGAAAATTTTCCAAGCGATGTTTGAGGGGTTGAATATTAGGCTTGATCTGTTCTTGCCAAACTTGAGTAGGCTGATCAAGGGCGGCTGGGGCGTATTGGCGTACTGTAATTGGCTTGGGTTGGGCAGCGATCGCGATCGCTTCTGGATCAAGTTTTTGCAAATCCTGGAGGATCTGGGAAAGTTGGGCGGCAGAGTAGAGATCTGATTGATTGAGGCAAATAATAATCGGCTTATGCAACTGCTGGAGTTCGGTGAAAAACTCTAATTCTGCCTGATCGGGTTGCTCTTTAACTAGTAGCACCACTAGCTCGATTTTAATCGCCTGGGACAATTGCTGGAGGTTGAGTTCTACCAGCCGAATTTTGCGTTTGCCCCCTCGGAATCTGGTGGCTAGGCTAAGCATATTGGCTTGGGATGGGGAAGAATTGCCCAAAAGGGCTTGAATTACCGCGGTTTTGCCTACTCCTCGACTACCAGCGATCGCGACTTGAAGACAATCTGGTTCTGACTTTTGATCAAGCAGATCGGCAATTTGGTTGGCTCTTTCTAGCAATTGCTGGCGAATCTTCAAATGATCGAGCTTAACGATCAAATGCTGGGTATTTTGCAGATCTTGCATTACTTGGGCTTGGAGGGGGAGTTCTGGTTGCGGTTGAGACTGGGAATTTCGCCGCTGCTGTAAGCCTGTGACTATAGCTAGACCGATCGCGCCTATCACTACTACCCCAAGGATCTGGTCTCCATGCCATAGGCTCTGGATGATTAGCATCCCTAACCCCAAGGGGAGGAACTTAATGTACTGCTGCCAGGGAAATTGAGAAGAGGAATTGGCCATTGCAAAAAACAGGAGAAGTCACCTTGTGGCAACATTTTAGCGCTATTTGGGCTGGATACCATCCTCAGTGCAGATTAGGTCTAGGGGTATGTCCCAGGGATCAATGGGCAACTGCTCTACTAGGGCATCAGCAAAAACTACGCCTAGTTTGAT
>JANRLH010000033.1:0-20739 GCA_033762795.1 Pseudanabaenaceae cyanobacterium bins.68 | reverse complement strand
ACCTATACTGATCAAGAATATTGGTCTACTACCTCCAGTAAAGTGGGCTGGGGGCATTCCACCTGGCAGGAAGCAGTCAAACTGGCGATCGCTGCCCAAGTCAAAAAGCTAGTAATTTTCCACCATGATCCTCTGCGTACTGATGAAGAACTCGATCAAATCGGTGTCGAAGTGGCATTGGCTTTTCCCAATTCGGTGATTGCCCATGAGGGTCTATGTTTAGCAGCCTAGCTTACAGATGCAGATTAAAAGACGAGAATTCTTAGCCAGGGCGATCGCTGGTGGTACCCTATCGAGTTTGAGTGGCTGCTTCCTGTTTGCCGAACCAGATCGCTTGCAAGTTGCTGCCCTGGGTGGTGGATTTCCCAGTAAGCTCCTAGATCAATTCAAACAGCAACATCTTAAAAGTGCTGACTTTAAATCCTACAAAAATTACGGCGAGTTGTGGGAGGTGATTAGGGC
The DNA here is from genome assembly GCA_033762795.1 of Pseudanabaenaceae cyanobacterium bins.68. Taxonomy (GTDB): domain Bacteria; phylum Cyanobacteriota; class Cyanobacteriia; order Pseudanabaenales; family Pseudanabaenaceae; genus JANRLH01. The sequence goes on along the minus strand of JANRLH010000033.1, from coordinate 20,277 downwards.
GGGGAAATATCTACCTGACTTAGTAGGTCTAGGGGATAGCTGGTTAGATCGGGCGATCGCCGCTAATTTAATTAGATCTTGGTCAATTTCAACTGTCGCCCAAACCTTTCCCCAGTGGCAGCAGTTGGCACCAGTCTTTCAGGCTACTGTAACCAGAGGCGATCGGGTATGGGGTATTCCCTACCGATGGGGGACAACGGTAATTGCCTATCGCCAGGACAAAATTGCTCAGCCCCTGACTAAATGGCAAGATCTGTGGCGACCAGACCTCCAAGGCAAAATTATCCTGCCCCAAAATCGGCGCGAAGTGATTGGGATTATTCTCAAAAAGCTGGGCTACTCTTATCAAACTCCAGATCTAGCTGGGGTTGCCGACCTGGGGAAAAACCTCCAGACCCTGCATCGGCAGGTAAAAACCTACAGCAATGACCATTACCTACAACCTCTACTCACGGGTAATTGCTGGGTGTCGGTAGGCTGGACGATGGATTTAGTCCGTACCCAACAACTCTATCCCGATCTCAAAATTGTGATTGCCGCAGAAGGTAGCGCAATTTGGACAGATATTTGGATGGTGACTAAAAAAAACAAGAACCTCACCCTGGCTCAAGCCTGGCAAAATTTTTTCCTCCAGCCAGCGATCGCTACTCAAGTGACCGCCCTAACTAATACCCCGGCGACGATCGCTACCCCTCAAGATCTGCCTCAATCTGTACAGCAAGATCAACTCAAATTTCTTGATCCCGCCCTATTTGCCAAGTGCGAAGCCCTGCTGCCCTTACCGCTCAAAACTGCCAACCAATACGATCAAATCTGGCAAGGTTTAAGTTAAAATCTACCAACTAGCGGGATGTAGCGCAGCTTGGTAGCGCACCTCGTTCGGGACGAGGGGGTCGTGGGTTCGAATCCCACCATTCCGATTGACCAGGGAGTCTAAGAACTCATCTCAGAGCTTAGCACCGCACCCCAATTACAGCCAGGATTTTAGATCACACTTGCTTGGCTTCTACCTGTAATGCCAACCAATCAATAATCGTCTGCTCCAGCCTAGTAATGTCTCGATAAACTTCCTGCTTCATCCATTGAGCGATCGCATCTAAAGCCGAAAATTGGGCTCCTGCTTGCCAGTTGGGATCAAGACCCGCACAGGTGAGATGGTTACCAGGCAGAATTCTCAAATCTACCCCTGCCCCAAACTTGGCTTGCAACTGACGGCTGAGGGGTAAAATCTGATCAATTTCATCCTGGTCAAACTTGATTAACAGATTTTGACTGACGCGGTAGCTCTGATCTACTAACAAATTGGTGACCCGCGGCGAAGGATCAAACTCGATCGCTTGCAGTTCTGGAATCGTCAGCGCTAGCTGCTTAAACAGCGGAATAGAGCGATCGGCACTGTAGTTGTTGTGGGCAATCAGGATATTACCCTGGCGCTGGGGGCTGAAATAACTATTGATCAATAATTGCAACTTACAGCCCATGCTGTGCCCCATACCAAATACAGGGAAAAAATCTAAAAATAGCTTACTGCGCAGTCGCCGAAAGGATTGATGCACCTCAGTGGCAATTTGGCGATGATCAAAACTGCTGTTAAGGAACGGAGTTGCAACAATCACATAACCATGACTAGCGATCGCTTCCAGCAGATGACGATAGCTAAGTTGAGGCGCCGCCGCAAAAAAAGCACCACCCAAAAAGTGAACCACCGCCTTCGGTTGGGGGGGGGTAAGTACCCAACTTTGTTCGACTTCGCGCCAAGAGATTGAGCTAGACACCATAAAAAAGCTGAGTATTAAGTTTGGGGCTTACGCAAACGTGACTTAAAACCTGAAATTTAATTGGGGCGTGGGGCTTAGCCCTGCAACTCTGTTTTTCCAAGATTTCTTTAATCAGACTGCGTAAGTCTTCAGGCTTTTAAAATTGTAGCAATTGGCAAGGGGGTAATTTCTTGCAGGCGCTGGGCGCAGTTCAGCTACAACTCTGCCAGTAAATTACTGAGGTGTGGATAGGCGGAAGTCAGCCCAAAGTTTTCGGGTCTAGTAATCTCATAGGTAAAATGACGCTGCTGAATACAAAAGTAGTCCCAGGCTCCTACTTGAATGCGGAATAACTTAATCAAGAGTTGAATCAGCTTGAGATTGAGTTCAAATTGCCACCACAGGCGTTTGTGATAAAAAGCCGCAGTTTCGGCGATCGCTTGATTAGCGGTCATACTTGCCATACCCAAAACTAGACGCTGGGGGAAGGGTTGAGGAAGATCAGCAGTGGATTGGGTGAGCAAATGGCTAACCACTTGGGCAATATCTTGGGCGTGGATAAAGTGAAAACTGGCATCAGCCTTAAACCAACGCAACAGGTTGACCTGAGCCGCCACCTGAGCCAACCAAGCCGATAAGTGGGATTTGGGGTACTGATCATCGCCACCAAACACTAGGGTAGGAAATACCGAAATCAAGCGATCGCGAATAGGTAATTGCTCAATCTTGGTCAAGCAAATATACTTAGAGCGAATATAGTCAGGGCCAATGGCTTCCGCCTGGGGTAAAAGCTGGTTATGGCTATCCAAAATACTGGCGGTAGAGAAATAAATAGCCCGAACGCATCGGCTAGGATCAAGATAGCTAAATAGTTCTAGGGTCTTGTCCACATTAGTAGAATAAACTTCTGCCGCGCCACCCCAACAGGCTGCCGTACTCACGGCGTAGTCCATCTTGGCTAACAGGTCGGCATACCTGCCCATATCCTGCATCGTCCCCTGCAAAATTTCCAGACGCGATCGCTGCTGCGGATCTCTAAATCGCACCTGTAACTTCTGGGGCTGGCGCACCAATAAAAATAGCTGCCAATCAGTTTGGTTGAGCAAAGCCTCTACCAGGTAATGTCCTACACAGCCACTAGCGCCGGTAATAAAAATCTGCTTAGTCATTGATTAAGTAAAGTTATGTCAAGAAATTCTAATCAGAATTACCTCAAATAGTAACAGTTGATTGCGATCGCTCAAGTAACTCTGTAGATTGTGTTACGTTCTGATCAACAAGATTAAATTTTGCTGCTAGCCTCCTATGAATTTCCCCCAAAGTTCCGCAAATTACTCTAATCTTCCTTCTCGGCGCTCCCAAGCTAATACCCAGGCTAATGTTCAGGTTTCTAACTTGCAGCCAGTCAGCCCCTACAGTCGCTCTCAAGCCCAGCGCGATCAACAGGAAGCCCTCAGTGACTATGTGGCTCACCTGCAACTACACATGGCACTTCAAGCCCGCAATCTTGTTCCCCATTTGCCTCAACCCAGCAGCGATAGTCGTAGTTTGATGCTGCATAAAACTCAAGCAGACTTTGAGAAAGTAGCCTCCCGCCAGTAGGTGCCGGATTACTCCCTAGGGAACTAGGACGCAGCCCCGCCCTGGAAGAGAAACTAAGAAGAGATACTAAGAAGAGATACTAAAGAGAGAGGCTAGGGGTGAGGGCAGACAATTCCTGCGTAAGTCCTAAAAATATCAAGCTAAAATCTTAGGGTAATCCTATTCGTACATCCCATGACCCTGGCACTCAACCTAGAAAACGTCGAAAACGTCCTTGATGAACTCCGCCCATACCTGCTAGCTGACGGCGGTAATGTGGAGCTAGTAGAAATCGATGGCCCTACCGTACGCCTGCGCCTCCAGGGTGCCTGTGGCTCTTGCCCCAGTTCCGCTATGACTCTGCGCATGGGCATTGAACGCAAACTGAGAGAATCGATTCCCGATATTGGCGAAGTTGAGCAAGTATTCTAAGTAGCCTTGTCCGCCCTTGGATCAGGAACTTTAGATCGAACAACTTCAGTCAGGAACCTATGCACGAAATCAATCGATCCATCCTGGCGAAAAAATCTGATTTGCGCCTGCTGTTTTTATTTGTATTGCTGAATGGTTTGTGCTTTGGCACCCTTTCCTTTGCCTTGCCTACCCTAGGTCAAGTTTTGTGGTCTTTGACTGCCCCCCGCGCTACCATTCAACGCGATCGCCGTGCTGTGGCTCGCCTGATTCAAGTAGATCAGATGCGCTTACTTGCCGCCACCGATGACCTGTTAGAACGCGATCGCGCCCAGCTAGTTCAAGCAGTCGATTACAGTCTGGCTTACCTCGCTACTCCCAGTGCAGCCAGGGTTTATCCGCGATTTGACATCAGTCGGGAATTGATGCGCCAAAGCCTAGAGCGGTTTCGCGAGTTGGTGCTAACCATCAACAACCCCGAAGAACTCCAGCAAGCGATCGCGCAAGAGTTTAACCTGCTTCAGGCGAATGGTTTTGATCGTAAAGGGACAGTCCAGTTTACCGGCTATTATGAGCCAGTCTACCAAGCCAGCCGACAAGCTGATGCCAAGTTTCGCTACCCGATTTATCGCCTGCCCCCAGACTTCAAAAACTGGGCAAAGCCCCACCCTACCCGCGCTCAACTAGAAAAATCCCAGCGTCTACGGGGGCTAGAAATTGCCTATCTGCCCGACCTTTTGCAGGCGTTTTTAATTCAGGTGCAAGGCTCTGCCCAACTTCAACTCCCAGATGGCACCACGATCACTGTGGGCTATGGTGGCAAAACCGACCAACCCTACAATTCAATTGGCAAGGAACTAGTCAAAGATGGCAAAATTCCCCTGGCCGAGGTTACCTTACCCCGATTAATTGCCTATTTCCAGCAGTACCCTCAACAATTGCAAAGCTATCTCTGGCGCAATCCCAGCTTTGTGTTCATGCGGGAAACCCAAGGCAGACCAGCCACAGGTAGTCTAGGAGTGCCAGTTACCGCCGAACGCACGATCGCTACTGATAAGAGTATTTTCCCCCCAGGGGCGATCGCGCTGATTCGTACCCAGATCCCGATTGCTGATCAGCAGGGCAAGCTAAGTTTTCGGCAGGTATCCCGCTTTGTGCTAGATCAGGATACTGGTGGGGCGATTACAGGCGCTGGACGTGTTGATATTTTTATGGGAACAGGTGAACAGGCAAAGCAGCGCGCGGGGCTGATGTCGCACATGGGAGAGCTCTATTATCTGGTGCTGAAGCAGTAGCTCTGCTTAAGATACATCCCTTCTCTTAAATAATGAGTACAAGCACAAGCCCCCTATAGGCTCTGAAACATTCAGGAATTACGCAAACGTGACCTAAAATCTGAAATTTTGTTGAGGTGTGGGGCAAAGCCCTCAAACTCCATTTTTCCAGCACTTCCTAAACCAGACTGCGTAAGTCCTGAGATTAATCTAGCTTTGGGTTGAGCCGAAACAGCTTGAAGTAAAAGTCTTGGGGAAAATCAACTACGTTTTTCTCCATATATTGAGTGGTCACATCCGTGAGGCTGGCAATGAAGTCGATCGCTTTATTAAATTCAAGTGAATAGAGTAAATCAGCATCATCATTGAAACTGACTCGACAGACCACCGGCACCTCTGGAAAAGATGAGGGCTTCCAGGTAGCTTGAAAAGGAATGGGCTGGCTATTCTCAACCTGACGCTCTCCCTGGAGTTCTCCCCCTTGATAGAGGGCAATGCCATAGGCCAAGTTTTTCTGGCGTTCAGGGGGATGTTTACGAAAGTAGATGTTATAAACCCCTAAGTCTTGGGTACTGGCGGTTTTGAGCTCTAGAGTCATGGGGATTAGGATGCAACTCGATCTATTATCTCAATCTTGCCCTCTGGTGTAAATGTCCAAACGTCATAGCTACCCTTTACATCACCGTATTGATCTAGGTCAACATTGCCACTAGTACCTTGAAAATTGATTTCCTTGCCTTCTTTAACTAACTTGATCGCTTCGCAGACATCGGTCACCTCCAGACCTGGAGGATTAGCTACTTCTGAGAGCTTGGACCTGATCGCGTCACCTGTACCACTTTTGGCAGCTTCAGCCGCGATCGCCACCAGAGCAGCAGCATCGTAGGAGTGAGGCACATAGGCACCTAGGGGTTGGTTGAAGGTGGCGGTGAATTTCTGGCTAAATTCTTTCAGCGACTTGCCATCAGCCCCAGGTACTGTCCCGAGCGCTCCAGCTAAGATCAGATTGCCATTGGCATCATTGCCTACCACCTTGGCAAAATCTTCAGTTTGCACCCCATCAGTTAGCAAGATAGTCACGTCTTGGGTTAGACCTAGTTCATAGGCAGATTTGAGTACGGCTCCACCAGTTTCGGTGTAAAGTACCGCCGCTACGCCGTCAGGTTTATTGCCAAAGGCAGCGCGGGCTTCAGCTTCAAAGGTAGCAGCCTTCGGATCGTAGCGTGTAGGATTAGCCTCGTTGAGAATTTGACCACCCAACTGTTTAAAGGACTCCACAAATACTTTTTCAAAGCCTACGCCATAGTCGTTGTTGATTACTAAGGTAGATACTTTGCGTAGACCTTTCTTATAGGCAAGGTTGGCCAGGGCAGCAGCTTGATAGGTGTCGGGGGGGGCAGTCCGATACCAGAAGCCGTCAAATTTGCCTTCCTTGGCGCGCTCGGTAAATACCGGGCTGGTGCTGCCAGGGGAAATCATCACCACTTTGTTAGGGGCAGCGATCGCGATGCCGGCAGTGGATACACTACTAGCAAATGCTCCTACTACGGCTCCTACATTATCAACTTGAATCAGCTTACTGATTGCTTCAGCGCCGGCTGCGGGGTCAGTGCGATCATCTTGCTTTAGGTAAACAATCGGCTTGCCCAGTACGCCACCGCATTGATTGACCGTATCTACCAAAAAGTCAATGGATTTCACCATGGGAGCGCCGATCGCTGAGAGATCCCCAGTAACGGGTAGGAGCGACCCTAGCCTGAGTTCGCTAGCCACGCCGCCAGTTGTAGAGGTGGGGGCTTGAGTGGTAGGAGCATTATCACAGGCAACCACCAGGGCGGCGGTTAATAGACTAGCTAGGGCAAGGGAGATTAGAGAAAGAACACGCTTAGGCATTTTTGGTTAGACTAAAGCAGTAGTAGATATGAATCGATCATACTACCAGTCAGCCCCAGATTTTGTTTTTAATGTTTCTAACCAGGTAAATCTAGTTACAGGATGGCAAATGATTGATCCAAGACGGTTACGGGAGTTGAAAAAGCTGGCAGATACCCTTGGGATCAAGACTGTGGGAGCGATTGATTGGCAATTGTTAGATCAGGCGCTGATCAGCCCTAGTTTTTCCCAGGTGTTTAACAATGATCAAATGGAATTTTTGGGTGATAGTGTGCTGCGCCTGGTAGTTACCCTATTTATTACCCAGGGATTTAGCGATCGCAGTTTAGGCGAAATGGCGGCCTTGCGCTCTAACTTGGTGAGTGATCAAACTCTGGCAGCGATCGCTGAGATTTATGGTCTCGATCACTACATGGTGATGTCGCCAGCGGCGCGGGCGGATCTAAATGGGCGGCAGTCCTATTTAGCTGATGCTTTGGAAGCAGTGCTAGCGGCCCTATACTTGAGCACCAAGGATTTTAGTCTGATCTGTCCTTGGTTGCATCCCCATCTCCATCGCATTGCTGACCAACTGTTTGCACAACCTGCCCTCGGCAACTTCAAGGAGGCGCTCCAAGAACTTACCCAAGCTCACTGGAAGTCTTTGCCAGAATATCGGATGCGCGAACTAGATCCCATCGCCCATTTGTTTCAGGCGGAGGTCTGGCTGAATGGGTGTTGCTGGGGACGGGGGGAGGGGAAAAATATTAAGGCGGCTCAACAGGCGGCCGCCGCCGTAGCATTGGTGGAATTACAGGCAAGCTTGCCCCAGGAGAAAAGCTAGAGAACTTATGGAGTTTGACTTAGAACAGGCATTGGCAGGGATTGATCTACCTGTAGATTGGCTGGGTTTACGCCTAGTAGAAGAACGACAACAGGTGAGTGGGGTGCGCGATCGCTTGCCCCAGGTGAATAGCCGCAATTTCACCCAGGGAATTATGGTAGAAGCAATGGTGGATGGGGCAATGGGCTATAGCAGCACTAATGATTTGAGTGCCCTAGGCGAAGCTGCTCACCAAGCCTATGCTCAAGCGATCGCCGCTAGAAATTTAGGTCTTTTTAGACACTTGCCCAGCGATCGCCCCAGGGCAGTGGGAACATTTGAGCAACCTCAGGGCGATTTTGACTTTGGCACTGTCACTGAGCTACTCCAGCAAATCTGTAGCAAACTGCAAGTGAGCGATCGAATTGTGCAGACTAGGGCTGCAGTGCAGACTACCGAAACTTTTAGTTGGCTGGTGAGTAGCAATGGCACTAATTTGCGCCAGAGATGGCAGACGATCGCTACAGATTTTGCCGCCACCGCCCAAGATGGCAACATCATTCAAACTCGCAGCGACCATGGTCAATTCGCCAGGTGCTACCAGGGTGGTTTAGACCTATTCCTGGGGGCAGATCTCTGGCAACGGGTAACCCAAGTGGGAGAACAAGCAGAGGAGTTGCTGTTTGCTGCTGAATGCCCCGATCTGACTACGGATCTACTCCTAGCTCCCGATCAGATGTTGCTCCAAATCCATGAAAGTGTTGGTCACCCCCTAGAGCTAGATCGAATCTTGGGGGATGAGCGCAACTATGCGGGTAGCAGTTTTGTGCAGTTACAGGATTTTGGTCAGTTGCAGTATGGCGCAGCCAGCATGAATGTCACCTTTGACCCTGACGTGCCAGGCGAGTTTGCCAGCTATGAATTTGATGACTTGGGTATGCCAGCCCAGCGCCAGTACCTGATCAAAGACGGTAAGCTGCTGCGCGGGTTAGGTAGTTTAGACAGTCAGCGGCGATCGGGGGTACCAGGCACAGCCAGCGCCAGGGCTTGTAGTTGGAATCGACCGGCAATTGATCGGATGGCAAATCTTAACCTTGAGCCAGGCACCCAAACCCTCACAGAGCTAATTAGTGCCATTGAGCACGGAGTCTATATGCAGTCGAATCGCTCTTGGTCAATCGATGATTATCGGTTGAAGTTTCAGTTTGGCTGTGAATATGCCCAGTTAATTGAACACGGCAAAATTACCAAGACCCTGCGTAATCCTAACTATCGTGGCATCACTCCCCAGTTTTGGCACAGTTTGAAGGGGCTGGGCGATCGCCATACCCTAGGTATGTTCGGCTCCCCATTCTGTGGCAAGGGCGAACCCAATCAAACGATCAGGGTAGGTCACCGATCGCCCGTATGTCTATTTCACCAAGTAGAAGTATTTGGCGGCGGCTAATCTAAGGTGCAATAATCCATTTTTGGTGGTGGTAAATAAGGATTTAACAGGTGTCGTAGGGGCAGTGCCCCTACATGGGGGCGAAGCCCCCAAACCCCCAACCAATTTCCATCCTTACTCGTTTAGGGCTACCCCATTTTTTATATATTTCACATAAAATTATGCCCGACTCTTTTGTTCACCCGCCGGCTGCAGATTTGCTGAAGGCTTGTATTCATTGCGGCTTTTGCCTTTCCACCTGTCCTAGCTATCGGGTGATTGGCAAGGAGACTGACTCCCCCAGGGGCAGAATTTATTTAATGGATCGGATCAGCCAGGGAGAAATTGGACTAAATGCTACTACGGCTGCCCATTTTGATACCTGTCTAGGCTGTCTTGCCTGCGTGACCACCTGCCCCAGTGGGGTAGCCTATGATCAGTTAATTAGTGCGGTGCGCCCGGAAGTCGAGCGGATTGAAGCGCGTTCCGGTTTTGAGCAAATTTTAAGGCAACTAATTTTTAGAATTTTTCCCTATCGCGATCGCTTGCGCTGGCTATTAGCTCCCCTCTGGCTATACCAGGGCTTAGGGATTCAAGCTCTGGTAAGGCGCAGTGGTTGGTTGCCCAAGCTTTTACCTGCCCAGCTAGTGGCGATGGAGCAGATCTTGCCTAGGATCTCGGCGGCGAGTTTTAGCGATCGCTTGCCCCAGGTATTTCCGGCTCAAGGTCAGCAACGCTATCGGGTGGGCATGATCGTCGGTTGTGTGCAGCCAGTATTTTTACCAGAGATCAACCAAGCCACTGTGCGAGTGCTAGCAGCCAATGGTTGCGAAGTGGTGATTCCCCCTGGGCAAAGCTGCTGTGCTGCTCTGAGTCACCATCAAGGACAGACCGCTCAAGCTCAAGCCCTCGCTAGGCAAATGATTGATCGCTTTAGCGCCTACGACCTCGATTTTATTGTGATCAATGCTTCTGGTTGCGGTCACACCCTCAAGGAATATGGGCACATCCTCGCCGATGATCCTGAATATGCCCAAGTTGCCCAGCAATTCGCTGCCAAAATTAAAGATGTGCAAGAATTTCTTGACCTAGTAGGATTAACTGCGCCGCTCCATGCCATTAGCGATCGCCCGCTCAAACTTGCCTACCAAGATGCCTGTCATATGCTCCATGGTCAAAAAATTAGCCTGCAACCCCGCCGCCTATTGCGTCAGATTCCCCAAGTAGAACTCCGTGAACCCAGCGATGCTGCCCTCTGTTGTGGGAGTGCTGGCATTTATAACCTCTTGCAACCTCAAGTGGGGGCAGAATTAGGGCGACAAAAAGCTGAAAACCTAGTTAATACTGGTGCTGATCTGATCGCCTCCGCCAATGTGGGCTGCACCTTACAAATTCGCCAACACCTCCAACTTCAGAGTCAGAGTTTGCCAATCTATCACCCCATGGAATTACTGGATTTGGCTATTCGGGGCGAAAAGCTCAGCATGATTTCCTAGCTCTACTTTCAACTTTGCGATCGCTTCAGGTGCCAGATAATGCTGACATACTAGTAGCTCTAGGGGACGTAAGCGCACAGACTCAACCAACGCGATCGCTTTTTTTACCGCTCCTTCAGCCAGCCGATCAGTAATCAGAATCTGGGCATGGCGTACCGTGGCTTGCAACCGATCTATATCTTGGGGCAGTAATGTGGTAACCAGCAAGCGATCGCCTCGTAAACCTTGAATCAAACTTGCTGCCACCCGTAGAATCCCCGTACTCACCGACACAATTCCCACATGGCAGCCATCGGGTAGCTGCCGTAACCGCTCAATTTCGCGCTCAAACCGATAGATATCCAAACAGATCAGACGCAAATCTGCCCCTGCACAGATGGTATTTACCTGCTCATAAAAATAGCGACTAGTGAGAATTGTGGCTGCCTCAACATAGGGCAGAATCTCTGCCAGTTGGGTAGTCGTGATCAATTCTGGCTGCAAACCAAGATCAGCCTGCAACTCGGTGACAATAATTTCCCCTACACCCAAATCGGCTGGATCAACCACCACCAAAAACTTAGCCCGACACTGCCGCCGCCAATCGATTTCTTGCCAAAACAGATTTTTAATCTGTTCTAAGGTCAAGCCCTGTCCTAAAAACTCTTCCACCACTGCTGCCACCTGTCCCGCCGATCGCCCCTGGCGCACATATACCCCTGCCCCACCCCGCGCCTCCACCAAACCAGTCTGCTTCAGATTTTGATAAACTTTAGCGATCGTATTCCGATGCAACCCTGTCCATAGAGCCAACTGACGGATACTCGGCAACTGACTCCCGGGCAAATATTGACCAGAGCTAATCATAAAACTCAATCGATCAAATAGCTGTACTGCGGGCGCGATCGCACTTTCAGTTTGAAGATCAAAATCCCATCGATGCATGGCACTACTTAAATTATTAGGGCGGGGCTGCACCCTCCGACCCTCACTCATTGTCACCTACTCAGTTTGCAAACAACAGTAAGGATGCTGAAAAATCCTGTGTAATTTATACCCTAGTTTTCCCCTTTAGCATAAGCCTAATCAGTGCCAAACCGCCCTGGGAGGTGTAAAAGCCGTACCCCCATAAACTCCTTAACCCTGTGTTAGGATTGTGAGCAATCAGAACGCACCAAGGATGGGGTAAGTGCCATGTTTGAACGCTTTACAGAAAAAGCAATTAAGGTAATCATGCTGGCTCAAGAGGAAGCTCGCCGTCTCGGTCACAACTTTGTCGGCACCGAGCAGATCCTCCTAGGCTTAATCGGAGAAGGCACTGGTGTAGCCGCCAAGGTATTGAAGTCCATGGGCGTCAACCTCAAGGATGCCAGAATTGAAGTTGAAAAAATTATCGGCCGTGGCTCAGGCTTTGTGGCAGTAGAGATTCCCTTTACCCCCAGAGCCAAGCGCGTTCTCGAACTCTCCCTCGAAGAAGCTCGCCAACTCGGTCACAACTATATCGGTACTGAGCATTTGTTGCTGGGCTTAATTCGCGAAGGTGAAGGCGTAGCTGCTAGGGTACTAGAAAATGTGGGCGTGGATCTGACCAAAGTGCGCACCCAAGTGATCAGAATGCTGGGCGAAACTGCCGAAGTAGCGGCGGGTGGCGGTAGCTCTGGACGCACCAAGACTCCTACCCTAGACGAGTTTGGCTCTAATCTCACTCAAATGGCGGCCGAAGGTAAGCTCGATCCTGTAGTTGGCCGCCAAAAGGAAATTGAACGGGTGATTCAGATCCTGGGTCGCCGCACCAAAAATAATCCGGTGCTAATCGGTGAACCAGGAGTGGGTAAAACCGCGATCGCGGAAGGACTCGCCCAACGCATTACCACCAGCGACATTCCTGACATCCTCCAAGACAAGCGCGTTGTCACTCTAGATATTGGCTTGCTAGTGGCTGGCACCAAGTATCGAGGTGAATTTGAAGAGCGCCTCAAGAAGATCATGGATGAAATTCGCACCGCCGGCAACGTAATCCTGGTGATTGATGAAGTTCATACCCTCATTGGTGCAGGTGCGGCTGAAGGTGCGATTGATGCGGCTAATATTCTCAAGCCAGCCCTTGCGCGTGGCGAGCTCCAATGTATCGGTGCCACTACCCTAGACGAATATCGCAAACACATTGAGCGGGATGCCGCCCTCGAACGACGTTTCCAACCAGTGATGGTAGGAGAACCCAGTGTCGAAGAAACCATCGAGATTCTTTATGGTCTGCGGGAGCGTTATGAACAGCATCACAAACTCAAGATTTCTGATGATGCCTTAATTGCAGCAGCTAAGTTGAGCGATCGCTACATTTCTGATCGATTCTTGCCTGATAAAGCGATCGACCTAGTAGATGAGGCTGGCTCTCGGGTGCGCCTGATCAACTCTCAAATGCCAGCGGCTGCCAAGGAATTAGACAAGGAATTGCGCGCCCTGCTCAAGGAGAAAGACGATGCTGTTCGTACCCAAGAATTCGATAAGGCCAGCAAACTGAGAGAACGGGAAATCGAAATCAAGCAACAGATTCGCAACATCACCCAAGCCAAAAAAGCCGAAACCGTGGCCGCCGAAGAGGGCAAAGTACCGGTCGTGGGCGAAGAAGATATCGCCTACATTGTCAGTTCCTGGACTGGTGTGCCCGTCAGCAAGCTAACCGAATCCGAATCGATCAAGTTGATGCAAATGGAAGATACCCTTCATCAGCGAGTAATCGGTCAAGAAGAGGCGGTGAAAGCCATCTCCCGTGCCATTCGCCGCGCAAGAGTTGGTCTCAAGAATCCCAATCGCCCGATCGCTAGCTTTATCTTCTCTGGCCCTACTGGCGTAGGTAAAACCGAACTGACTAAATCTCTAGCTGCCTACTTCTTCGGCTCTGAAGAAGCCATGATCCGCCTAGATATGTCGGAATACATGGAGCGCCACACAGTTTCTAAGCTGATTGGTTCGCCTCCAGGCTATGTGGGTTACAACGAAGGTGGTCAGTTGACCGAAGCAGTGCGGCGACGCCCCTACACGGTGATTCTGTTTGATGAAATCGAAAAGGCTCACCCCGATGTGTTTAATCTCTTGCTGCAAATCCTCGAAGATGGTCGTTTAACCGATTCCAAGGGCCGTACCGTAGACTTCAAAAACGCTCTGTTGGTGATGACTTCTAACATTGGCTCTAAGGTAATTGAAAAAGGCGCCACCAGCCTGGGCTTTGACTTTGCTGCCAATGAAGAAGAATCTCAATACAATCGCATTCGTTCTCTAGTGAATGAAGAATTAAAGCAGTACTTCCGACCTGAGTTTCTCAATCGCTTGGATGAAATCATTGTCTTCCGTCAACTGAATCGTGAAGAAGTGAAGCAGATTGCCGACATTATGTTGGTAGAGCTATTCAAGCGCATGGCCGAGAAGAATATCACTCTAGCCGTGACCGATCGCTTCAAAGAACTCCTAGTGGAACAAGGCTACAACCCCAGCTATGGGGCGCGACCTCTACGCCGAGCGATCATGAACCTGCTGGAAAATTCCCTCGCTGAAGAGATTCTCACGGGCAAAGTCAGAGAAGGAGCCTCAGTGTTGATGGATGTGGATGATGACGGCAAGGTGATCTGCATTGAGCAGTCTTCTCAGATTACTGGCAGCGATTCAGGCCTGCAATTAATGCCAGCCAGTAGCTAGTTTGCTGGTGGCATAGGATCTACCCATTACCGGAGTTTCATGGCTCTAGCCAGGGCCATGAACTTTTTCAGACTCCCGTACTTCCTAGCGATCGCGCTGCAAAATCAAGTCATTAATATTCATCACCATAGTTTGGCAAATTTGATCCAACGGTAAATCATTGGGATCGTGACCAAAGGGATCTTCAATTTGCAAGCCAATTTCTTCAATCCCCAGCAAAGTAAAGCTAATTAATCCCACAATCACCGGCGTAAAAATATCCAACTGTTCCACCATCTGAAAAGGTAAAGCCAGACAATAGAGCATCAGCAGTTGCCGCAGATGAATCGCATAGGCCAGGGGAATAGGAGTTTTTTGAATCCGCTCGCACACTCCCAGGGCATCTACCATTTGACAGATCATCTGTACCATAATCACTAGCTGGAGCGGCTCTAGTTTTTGAGTTTGAGCCTGCTGATCCAGATAGGTTTGCAACCACAGGGCAAGGGTAAGTGGCGGATTGTGCATCTCTAGCAACTCGGCAAATTGATCAACACTCAAAAGCCCAGCCAGTTCTTGATTGGGATGGGCATGGCGAAGATGTTGTTTGAGCGCGATCGCGAATCCGGGCAACAGCTTGAGGGCGGCAATTTTTTGTAATCTTTCTTGCTGATTCGCTACCTGCACAGATACCAGGATACTGCGTGCCAAATTCCGTACCGTATTCACCAAACTTCCCCAGGCCTTGCGCCCTTCCCAAAACCGTTCATAGGCAGTATTTGTCCGAAATACTAGCAATAGCCCCAACACAATATTCGGAATTAAACTGCTCAGCACCGTAAAGTGGAGATTAATTCCTTGGCGATGGATCACATAGATCAACAGTCCAAATAAACTACAGAGCGCCGTGCGCGGCAAAATTGCCTGAACCACTGAGCCTCTCAGTTGAAGTGCGATTCTAAACCAATTACTTGTGATCACGGTTGTTGGCTAGATGTGGGCAAATAGGGGTAAAATTTCCTGGCAGAAGGCTAGGGTTGCCCTGGAATGATAGCGGTTGGGGTTAGAAATTTGCCATAGGGTGCGTTTAATCGTAATCCCTTGAATAGGTAAGCGTTTGATCATACCAAGGCTAAGTTCTTTCTCGATCGCCGTCAAAGATAGAAATGCTGCTCCTAGTCCTGCTTGCACCGCATTTTTGATCGCTTCAATCGAGTTGAGTTCCATTTCAATCGACAGTTGGCGCGGATCTATGCCATTTTTGATCAATACCTGATCAATTACCTTGCGAATCGTAGATTGAGAATCAAGGGCAATAAATTTAAGCTGATATAATTCACTGGCAGGCAGGAGTTCAAATCCAGCCAGAGGATGGGAAATCGGTAGCACCAGCGCCAACTCATCTTCGGCGTAGGGAGTGGTTTCTAGGGCATCTTGCAACTCGGCTGGCACTTCACCGCCAATAATGCCAAGATCTACTTGACCATTTGCCACGCTCCAAGCTGTGCGCCTGGTGGAATGAACTTGCAACTGCACAGCTACTTCAGGATACTTTTGCCGAAATAGCCCAATCATGCGGGGCATGAGGTAGGTACCCGTGGTTTGGCTAGCCCCTATAATGAGGGTGCCGCCCTGGAGATTTTGCAAGTCTTCGATCGCGCGACAAGTTTCTTGGCATAAACCCAGTACCCGATCGCCGTAAGATAGTAACAGTCTGCCGGCTTCAGTTAATTGCGCTCGCCGTCCACCACGGTCAAATAGGGGGACATTTAATTGACGTTCTAGATGCTGTACTTGCAAACTCACGGCTGGCTGAGACACATAGAGACTATCGGCTGCCCGCTTGAAACTGCCTTCGGCGGCGATCGCTTTTAAAATTCGTAGTTGATCTAGGGTAAAGGGAATTTCAAACATGTTTAAGCAGCTAAAGTTATGAAGCGGGAGGTAATCTCAGAACTATTGAACCTCACTGGGATTGAAGCGATCGCTTTAGCCACCCGTAAAATTCGACCGGTAATCTATGGCTTGAGTGACAGGCTAGATCCAAGGCAAAAGATCGCCCTCGGTCAGGGTATTCTCCAGATCCTAGAGGATGCTGATAGCGACTTTACCCAGTTTGAGTTGTACTTTCATAACCATACCGTTTTTATCTACAAACAGAACTCTGGTTTGATCTTGATGATCATTGCCAGCCCTGGATTAGAGCAGAATCAATACAAATTACACGTTGGTCGCTTCCGGCAACTCTTGGAGCAAGATATTTACAATGCCGTCACTCTATTCAAGCAAATATCAGGCAGTGCTACCCAGCCCAGCCAGAACCGAGACTTTAGTGAACCGCTGCTAGCCCCCGTATCCCGCCAAATAGTAGCCCCTGTTAGTCCAGATCTGAACCCTGGTCCCCCTAGTCTGCCTCCCCCAGATCCTAATCGCAGTCTGCAAACCTGGCTAGAAGATCTCAATCAAATTGGTGGCTGTGCCAGTGAGTACTTGGGCAAAATGATTGCTGGCAACTATTGGAAGTCTAGCCGCGACTCAGGCTGGCTAGAGGAATTTACCATAGATCGCCAAGGCAAGCTCAGCCACCCCCAGCCGCAAAAAAACTGTACCCTGGTTGAAGAGCGGGATCTAGAAGCCTGGGTACGTAAGTATGTGCAGCAATGTCAGAAGGTTTTGCGCAATTTTGATCAAATTCTGCGTCAAAAGCAGCTTAAATTTGCTCATATTCAGCTTGAGCAAGTTTTGCATTAGGAATAGACATTTCCTTGCTATCGGCTGTGGCAGCTTATGGATTTACTCCCCTGAGATTTTCTGAGACTTCAACACAGGGCGCGGCGGCTTAGTTGGCTGAGTTTTAGGTTTGAGAATCACCTGCTTATTCAATGGTCGTGGCGATCGGCGCACTGGGCCAATTTGCTGAGCGTCAGTGATTTCCAAACTATGGTTTACTCGGCGGGCATTAATCTGCCAAAAGTAGCCTATGGGGTGACCTGGTAGAGTGCCTACTAGCTGTAGCTTAAACTTAGCTTGGTTAGGATCTAGTTTTTGATGAGCTACCCGCACAATCTTGACTGTCACCAGATCTGGATCAAAAGACTGGGCAACTACCTCACCCCGCACCGAAAAATAACCATCCTCTTGACCTGGATCTTCCGTTTGATTGGTCTTGCCTAGAGCTGCTGGTGCCCATACTCCACTAATTTGCAGGTGTAGGCTGCCCTGCTTGGGGCGAGTGCGGGGATAGACTACCCAATAGTGAGACTGGCTAAGGTCTAGGCGCTTTTTGATCACTGTGATCATTTTGCCGAGGATGACCGCCTCGATTGCTAATCCATCCGCTACTACAATTACCCCTCTAGTAAGCTCTTCCCTATGCTCTGGGACATAGGTACCATAGACTAGGCCGATCGCGCGGTATTGCATCGAGTCGGTAGGTGGTGGGATAGGTTGTTCTAGGGACTGATCAGGCTGCACCAGCTTTGGTTTAACTGGCTTAATCGGTGGACGCGGTTTATTAAACATGAACGGCTAATTATCAAGTTTTAAAAATTGACAATCTGAGCAAATCCTTGGGCATCTAAGCTAGCTCCCCCCACCAGCACCCCGTTGATCTGGGGTTGTGCCATGATTTCGGCAATGTTATCGGGCTTGACTGAACCGCCGTATTGAATTGTAAGATTTTGATTTTGGAGTTGAGCGCGGATCACTCCAATTACACGGTTGGCTTCAGGTGCCGCACAGGTTTCACCCGTCCCGATCGCCCAAATTGGTTCATAGGCAATCACTAGGTTAGTTTGATCAACACCCACCAGCCCAGTTTGGAGTTGAGCGATAATTACCTGCTCAGTCTGACCTTGATCCCGCTCAGTTTTGGTTTCGCCCACACAGAGGATTGGCGTAATTCCTGCTGCCTGAGCAGCTTTGAGTCGGAGGTTGACTGTCTGATCGGTTTCACCGAAATATTGGCGGCGCTCGCTATGACCGACAATTGTATACTTTACTCCCAGTTCAACCAGCATTGGGGCAGCAATTTCACCCGTAAAAGCTCCCTGTTCTGCCCAATGAATGTTTTGAGCACCGAGGGCAAACTGGGGCTGATTAGCACTGTAAATCGCCAGGCAGGGTAAGGCGGTAAAAGGAGCGAAAATCACGACTTCGCTGCCTGGTCGGGGCTGAGCTAGAACAGAAAATTCCTGTAAAAAAGTTTTGGCTTCAGACTGGGTTTTATACATTTTCCAGTTGCCAGCAATCACGATGGTGGGCAAGGTGCTATGGTTCCAATTTAATTCGCTGGTCTTAATGTAGAGCATTTTGGCACGGATAGCCCTACTTTCTTGGGATTGCTTAGAGGCGATATGATGATGTTTAGATGAGTTAGGGAAAGAAACAAGATGAAGTTTTATCAGATTGGTGGGAGCGGCTCTTCAGGCTGGCGCTCTTGGCTAATTATTATTCTAGTAATCTGGGGCTTGGGTGCAATCGGACTCGGCTGGCTAGTAAACACTCTATTTATTTTGTTAAGTTTGACCATTGCCCTGCCTTTGGTGGCAGTTTTGGTATTGCAATGGTGGGTAAGCCGCAGTTTAGTGACCAGCAGTTGCCCTGTGTGTACCACTGAGTTTACCGCCACCAAATTTAGCCAAGCCCAATGCCCTGGCTGTGGGGAGATTTTAACTGTGGAAGCCCAAAAGTTTGTGAGACCAACTATGCCTGGTACGATTGATGTAGAAGTGCAAGCGATCGATTAGCCTGCTCCTGCAAGATGGATATATACTGTACTCGCCCTGGTTGTGCGCGGCCGCAAAACTCTTTTCCTGACTTAGATGCTGGCAACACCCTGAAAATTGCCACCCAGAAATTCTGTACCTGCTGTGGGATGCCCCTAATTTTGGCGGGACGATATCTACCAGAGCAGCCTTTAGCTAAGGGGGGATTTGGCACAACTTTTATTGCCCGCGATCGCTACACCCCAGCTATGCGTCGTTGTGTGATCAAGCAGTTACTACCAACCGGACTAACTCCCCAGCAAATGCCGATCGCAAAGCAAATGTTTGAGCGAGAAGGTGCAGTGTTAGAAGAATTGGGTAAACACCCCAATATTCCAGATCTACTGGCTTTCTTTCCAGTAGAATCGGGGGCAGATGAGTATTTTTATCTAGTCCAGGAATATATTGACGGTCTCACCCTGGAGCAAGTAGTAGATCAGACTGGCGCTTTGATGGCAGAAGAAGTCCTAGAAATGCTAGATACCATGTTGCCCGTGCTGCAGTTTGTGCATGACAGTGGCTCAATCCATCGGGACATTAAGCCTTCTAATATTATGGTCAGCCGCCAAGGGGATAAATATTTCCTGTTAGACTTTGGCGCGGTTAAACAAATTGCGGCGGCTACCCCTAGCCAAAAATCTACGGGCATTTTTACCCCAGGATTTGGTGCGCCTGAACAAATGCGCGGTGATCGGGTATTGCCAGCTACGGATATTTATGCTCTGGGTGCCACCTGTATTTATTTGCTGACTGGTAAACCACCAGAAGAACTTTTCGATCTGCATAAAAATCAATGGAATTGGCTCGGACAGGTGAGTGCTCCGATCAGCCCCGAATTTAGTCAAGTGCTGGATCGAATGGTAGCTAATGCCCCTAGCGATCGCTATGAGTCTGCCCAAGCGGTTTTACAGGCATTGCGAGCCTTACCTGCTGGAAATCCAGTAGCTACTCTCCCTGCGCCCAATCCCATTCAAGTGCAAGTACATCCCCAGGTTGTGCCTTCCGCCCCTCTAGTATTGCCGCCCCTATCCAAGCAACTGTTTGCCGCTTTTTGCTTGGGGTTAGAAAGCGCCCTCTTAGGGCTGTTTGCCCATTTTGCCCTAGCGGTCAATTTTGGCCCTTTTAGCTATGCGATCGCTGCCGGCCTATTCCTAATCGTGATTTGGTTGCGCCTGATTCAGATTTTGGATAATCGCGACTTGCTGGTGTTTGTCAATGGC
>JANRLH010000032.1:0-21401 GCA_033762795.1 Pseudanabaenaceae cyanobacterium bins.68 | reverse complement strand
GGCATCTTCTTTGAAGAGAAAGAACGATTAACTCAAGAGATTCTAAACTTTATCAATTAGGAGTAAACCTATGGAAACTGAAAATCTAGCGATCGCCCGTAAATTTATCCAAGAATTTCTGGGAGCGGGCAAAATGGAACTTGCTGAAGAACTCTTAGATCCTAATATCCAAGTGATTACAGGCTTGAAACCCACAGGGGCGATCGCTGGGATTGAGGAGTATAAACAGGTGTTTTCGGGATTTTTTGCGGCTTTTCCGCCTATTGAACCTCTGAGCATTGAGGATATTTTTGCGGCAGGCGATCGGGTGGTGGTGCGCTTTAAGTCATTGCAGAAACACGCTCAAGATTATTACGGAATTCCTAAGAGCGACCGACCGATTCTTTTCCATGAAACCCATGTGATGCGAATTGCCAATGGCAAAATTGTGGAAAATATTGTCAGCGCTACTAATCTGGAATTTGAGATGCTGATGGCTCCTGTCCTTAGTCCGATGATTTTGATCTAAAAAATTCAGATTTTTAGTAGGAGAAAAATAATGTCTGAACTATGTGTAATTGTGGGGATGGGTGAAGGTAATGGGATGTCTATTGCTAAGAAATTTGGCAAAGAGGGAATGGCGATCGCAATGATTGCCCGTAATCAAGAGAAACTCCAGAGCTATCAATCTAAATTGGTACAAGAGGGGATTACTGCTAATTTTTTCCTGGCTGATTCAGGCGATCAGACTGCACTTACTTCTGCCTGCGAGCAAATTCAAGATCAGTTAGGAACACCATCGGTGCTGATCTACAATACGGCTGTCCCCCGCATGGAGAATATTCTACAGACTACTTTTGATACTCTAGTCAATGATTTTCAAGCAAATGTCGCAGGGGCGATCGTTTGTGTTAGTTCTTTCCTTCCTGCCATGCAAAACCAAAACAGCGGCACAATTCTATTTACTGGCGGCGGGTTCTCTATGTATCCCCATCCCGATTTTGTCTCTCTTTCCATTGGCAAAGCGGGGATTAGAGTGTTAGCGAATACGCTCCATCAGACTCTGAACAATTCTCCAATTAAAGTTGGCACGGTCACTATTTGCGGTACGGTAAATGGGAATGATCCTAAATATGCAAGCGATCGCATTGCTGAGGAATATTGGAAGTTGCATATTAGAGAAAACTCTGAATACGAAATTATTTACTAAGCTATGGGAAAGATCGCCTTGAGAAAGATAACAAATCACTGCACCCCACCGTAAGCTAAACCATTCTTAGCATTCAAAGTCATTGATGGCAGGTGAGTTCAACCGTTATCCAGGGTACTGCGATCGACAGTTTTACGAATATCAAGATAGTACTGCCCCCCGTCGCGCTTGGTTGAAGACATAAACTGCCCATTGCCAATCGATAGGATAATAGGGGTTGGGGGCTGCGCCCCCTGTATGGGCTTTAAATGCTGAGTTTGGCAAAATCATCTTGTTATTAGGCAATGCCTAACAACTTGTCTGAGGTTGAGGTTTATGTCAATGTGCAGCGCGTATTAGTTTAGGATGTTAAGAGATTTTTCACCTGTAGACAATTCATGACCCCATCCCTGCCTGGTTTGATTCAACAAATGTTGCAAGCTGATTTTTATAGCCACCCAGTGGATACAGAAATTCGGCTAATTCAAACCCACATCTCTTTTGTGATTTTGACTGGAGAGTTTGCCTATAAGGTGAAAAAAGCAGTGAATTTTGGCTTTCTAGATTTTTCTAGCTTAGACCAGCGCCGTTTTTTTTGTGCAGAAGAATTGCGCCTAAACTCTCGCCTAGCACCGCAGCTTTATTTGGAAGTCTTGCCGATTTACTTAGCAGGCGATCGCTATGGATTTAGCTCTGAAGGTGGAATTGCGGAATACACGGTCAAAATGCGCCAGTTCGATCAAGCAAATTTGTTGAGTAATCTATTTGCCCAAGATCAGGTTACAGCCGCCCAAGTGCAAGAGATCGGCATTCAGTTAGCTAAATTTCACACCCAGGCTGAGACCAGCCCTGAGATTACCGCGTTTGGCAGCAGTGCAGCAGTGCGCCAGGTAGCAGAGGATAACTACCATAGCACCGCCAAATATATTGGTATTGCCCAGACCCAACTTCAGTTTGACCAAACCCGCGCCTTTACCGAGCAGTGCTTTAGCCAACAGGAGCATCTATTTGAGCAGCGCCAACACCAGGGCAAGATCAAGGAATGTCATGGAGATTTGCACTTAAAAAATATCTGTCTGTATGGGGGCAATGTGCAAATCTTCGATTGCATTGAGTTTAACCAGGCTTTTCGCAACAGCGATGTGGTCTATGATGCTGCCTTTTTGGTGATGGATTTGGAGTTTCGCGGTCGCCGCGATCTGGCTAATCTATTCTTGAATACTTACCTTGAGCAGAGCGGAGACTACAGCGCCCTAGCTTTACTACCCCTGTATTTGAGTATGCGAGCTTACATTCGGGCGAAGGTGACTTCTTTTTTATTGGATGATCCAAACATTGCTCCAGATCTGAAGCAATCTGCTCAAATTGAAGCGACTGCCTATTACACTTTAGCTTGGCAATATACTCAAACTGGCACGGGTAGTTTGATCTTGATGTGTGGTCTATCGGGTACAGGCAAAAGCACTGTTGCGGCCGGGTTAGCTCCCAAGGTACAAGCCATCCAAATTCGTTCAGATGCGGTGCGTAAACATTTGGGTGGCATTCCTCTAAATTCCCGCGGCGATCAACAACTCTACAGCCCTGAAATGACCAGCAAAACTTACCAAACCTTGATTGACTATGGTGTAACTTTGGCGAGGGCAGGCTTTAGGGTGATTTTAGATGCCAAGTTTGATCAGGTAGAACAACGTAGTCAGGCATTGGCTCAGGCAGCAGGTATTCCAGTTAAGATTTTATACTGTCAGGCGGATCAGGCAACTTTGACCCAGCGTCTAAGCGATCGCGCTGCTGCTAATACGGACATTGCCGATGCGACTGCTGACTTGCTGTCCAGTCAGATAGCAAATTTTGCCACTTTTACAGCCCAAGAACTGAATCATCTGATTAGCTTAGATACCAGAACAGCGATCGACTGGGTGGCTTTGATTGAGCAGTTGGGTTTCAAGTCATGGACTGTTTGAATAGTGTTTTTCTTAGAACTTACGCAGCTTGATTGGAGAAGTGTTGAAAAAAGGGAGTTTGAGGGTAAAGCCCTCAAGTGAAGACCCACACCCCAATTAGAGCCAGGGTTTTAGATCACGTTTGCGTAAGCCCTACTTCTATTCTTGGACATAACAATTGGCTATCTAAATCCCCAAGCGCTGAAAAATTTGGTCGAGATGGCGCAAATGCTTTTGGGGATCAAAACAGGCAGCTATTTGCTCAGGGTTCAGGAGCTTTTGGACTTGAGGATCTTGACTAATTAGGCTCCTAAAATCCCCGTCTGCTTGATTCCAGGCTTGATGGGCATAGGTCTGGACAATTTGATAGCTCTGCTCTCGGCTTAGCCCCTGGGTAACCAGGGCTAGTAGTACCTGTTGGCTAAATACTACTCCCCCATAGCAGTTGAGGTTGCGCTGCATATTATGGGGATGCACCAGCAGGTTTTTCACCAGGTCAGCCATCTCCACCAACATGAAATAGACCAAAATGCAGCTATCTGGCAGAATTACCCGCTCTGCCGCACTGTGGGAAATGTCTCGTTCATGCCAGAGGGCAACATTTTCTAGAGCCGCCGTAGCATTACCCCGTAAAATTCTCGCCATGCCAGTGAGGCGTTCTGAGCGAATCGGGTTGCGCTTGTGGGGCATAGCTGAAGAGCCTTTTTGACCCTTGGCAAAATATTCCTCCACTTCTAATACGTCAGTGCGTTGCAGGTTGCGAATTTCCACGGCAAACCGTTCAATCGAGGCTGCTAATAGTGCTAAGGCATTGATAAATTCGCTGTGGCGATCGCGCGAAATCACCTGGGTAGAGGCACAATCAGGCTGCAAACCCAAATATTGGCAAGTAAGAGCTTCAATCTGCGGATCAATATGGGCATAGGTTCCTACCGCACCAGAAATTTTGCCAACTGCGATCGCCTGGCTCACACTAGCTAAGCGATCGCGATGGCGTAACACTTCTGCCAACCAGCCTGCCAACTTAAAACCGAAGGTAATCGGCTCTGCTTGAATCCCATGGGTGCGACCTGCCATCACCGTGTAGCGATGTTGCTGAGCTTGGTAACGAATTGCCTGAATCAGCACTTCTGTTTGAGCAATAATTAGCTCCAGACTAGCCCTGAGTTGCAATGCCAGAGCCGTATCTAGCACGTCCGAGCTAGTCAAGCCCAAATGCACGTAGCGACCCGCATCGCCAATATGTTCATTCAGGTTAGTTAAAAACGCGATCATGTCATGGCGCACTTCTGCCTCGATCGCTTCAATCCGTACTGGATCAAACTTTGCCTTTGCTTTAATCTCTGCTACCGCCTCGCCTGGAATATAGCCAAGCTCTGCCTGCGCTTCACAGACAGCCACCTCAACTTCTAACCAGGTTTGGTATTTGTAGGCATCTGTCCAGAGTTTACCCATTTCGGGCAGGGTATAGCGCTCAATCATGGCAGTGGTAGGCTAGGGCTTACTCACTTTATCACAGCAGGTCTAGTCCTAGATCAACACGGGATCTAGAACCTTATTGGGATTTTCAAAAGAATGGGGCACAGAAATCCTTAAAACCCATGGCAGGGGTGCTTACACACCTTAGGGCTTACGCAAAGGTAATCTAAAAACCTGGCTTTAAGTGGGGTGTGGGGCGTAGCCCTCAAACTCCCTTTTCCCAACAGTTCCCAAATTAGGCTGCGTAAGTCCTGATATGTCTAACTACTTAGTTCCTGGGTCAAGTACGCCAGGCAGGATGATTAAAAATCGCCACTGGGTTTTCCAGGCGATTTAGTTCCTGGGTCAGGTACGCCAGGCAGGATGATTAAAAATCGCCTCTATGGTCTTATTGCCACGAATCTGATTGGATAGGGGTAAATGTCCCTTGGGGGCAGTCAAGTTCCAGCAAAATCCTTGGGGGTAGCGCGTAAAACTGCCGTTTTGCTTCCAGCCAATTTGCAGCCATAGACTTTCCCAATTTTTTCCCAAACCCAGCCATAGACGGCGTTGGAGGCTAAACCCAAACTTCGATTCCGAATAGATCTGCCAAAGGTGATCAATTAGCCTTAGATCATCAGAGGTGATCGCTGCGACTTCGCTAAAATAAATCCATCCTCTAGCAGCAGCATCTGGGCTAGCCAACTGACAGAGCATCTTAGAAGTTAGTCGATCTGCGGCTTCAAATTCTTGCCTGAGCAGTAGATCCTGTAGGGGCGCAAATAGTTGGTTGAGCGCTAAAACTGGCTCTGCCTGCTGATTCAGTTGATAGATTGCCTGGGCTGCTCTAGCGGTCAAGTAGTTTGTACGCCCAGCTTCCATAGATTGAGCCAAATATTGAGTTAGAACTGGTAAAGCTCCTACTCCAAATTCCTGTAGACCCAGAATTGCCTTAAGCTGAGTGGCTTCGCTAGGAGATTGCAGGTTAGTGCTTAGACTTGCTAAATCAGGTATTTGAGGGGCGGGGTTCAAGCGATCGCTCACACTAGCTAATTAGTAAAATGAGTATACAATAATTGCCTAATTTTAGGCTGACTAGAGAAATTGACGCCGCCAGAAATTCAGCGCGATCGCGACCAAATACCCCCGATGAAATAGCTGATCGTATGGGTCGCCTTCCCAACTTTGTTGCCAATGGCTCTTGAGACCCTGCCAAACCTTGGCTCTGCCGTAATGGAGCAGTTCAAATAGCCCTTCAGAGCGGCCTTGCCAGTAGAATCTTTTGGCAAACCACTCTTGATTCAAGCGATCGCCCCGAATCAGGTGCAGCACTTCCGCATCAGGAATATACAGCACCGTGTAGCCCCCTTGATCAATGCGATAGCACATCTCAATGTCACCATAGCTCATGAGGGATTTACCTTTGCGATCAAAACAGTCACGAAATCGCCCAAATTGACTAAAGGCCTGGCGGCGGAACGCCATGTTGGCACCACGGGGATACTCATTATAAAACAACTTTTCTGGCTGTTCACCGCGATCGAAGTTGCTGATGTAGAGACCTAAGCGCTGATCAATCCAGTCGGGGGCAGGGGTGGTAAACTGCGCAATCACCTTACCGCCCAGAGCGTAAACTTGGGGATCTTGGACAAAATATTTGAGGATGTTCGTGAGCCAGTAGGAGGGCACCACCGCGTCATCATCTAAGAAAACCAAAACCTCCCCTGAGCTATGGTCAATGCCGCAGTTACGAGCATTATTTAGCCCTAATTTGGCTTCATAGATGTATTGCAAGCGATCGGGATGTTGGACGGCCAAGGCTTTTAGATCAGCTTGATTGGCAGCGCTAGAGCAGTTGTCTACGAGCAGAATTTCATAGTCGGCTGAAGGAAAGTCTAAGCCCAGCAAAGAGTCAATGGTCTGCTCGATCAGTTTGCCCCGATCCTTGGTTGGTAGAATTACCGATGCTTTCACGCTGTTGGCTGAAGATAAACGCTTTTGTATAATAATGGAAAGTGTGAAATTTTAGGGAAGATGCAGAAGTAATGTTAAAAACTGGGATTGTCGGTCTGCCAAATGTAGGCAAGTCTACACTGTTCAATGCCTTAGTCGCAAATGCGAAGGCGGAGGCAGCCAATTTCCCCTTTTGCACCATTGAGCCGAATGTGGGCGCGGTCTCAGTCCCAGACGATCGCTTAGAAGTATTAGCCAAAATTGGCAGTTCTGCCCAGATTATTCCTACCCGCGTAGAATTTGTGGATATTGCTGGCCTAGTCAAAGGTGCCAGCAAAGGTGAGGGCTTAGGCAATCAGTTTTTGGGCAATATTCGCACCTGTAACGCGATCGCCCATGTGGTGCGCTGTTTTGATGATCCTGATATTCACCATGTGGAAGGGAATGTTGACCCCCTACGGGATATTGGCGTGATCAACTTAGAACTGGCTTTGTCAGACTTGGCCCAGGTGGAAAAAAGACTGGAACGGGCGCAAAAGGGAGCCAAAAATGCCACCCCTGATGCCAAATTAGAACTAGCTGCCCTAGAGAAAATTAGAGACGTGCTAGATCAAGGGCAGCCTGCCAGGTTGGGCAATCTCACTAGTGAAGAATTAGCCGCGATCGCTCATTTGCAGCTATTGACGATCAAACCCGTGATCTATGCCGCTAACGTAGCCGAAACCGACTTAGCTACTGGCAATCAGTGGGTAGAGCAGGTGAGGGCTTTGGCAAAAAACGAGCAGGCAGAAGTAGTGGTAGTCTCTGCCCAGGTCGAGTCAGAGTTAGTAGACTTATCCCCTGAAGACCGTGCCGATTTTTTAGACTCCCTCGGCGTTAAAGAAGGTGGCTTAAAAAGCTTAATTCGGGCAACCTATCACCTGTTGGGTTTACGCACCTATTTTACGGTTGGACCCAAGGAGGCTAGAGCTTGGACGATCAATGCTGGCATGACTGCACCTCAGGCGGCAGGAGTAATTCACTCAGATTTTGAACGGGCGTTTATTCGGGCGGAAACGGTATCTTTGGCAGATTTGATCCAAACTGGCTCCATGAAAGCAGCCAAAGAAAAAGGACTGGTGCGCAGTGAAGGCAAGGAGTATGTGGTGCAGGAAGGAGATGTGATTTTATTTTTAACCAGTGCTTAGCCATGGCTCAACTTTGGCAAGAAATTGCCGCCCAAATTAGCCGCCTGCAGCAGCAACCCTGGCAAATTTCTAGCAAAATTCCAGTGGGCGGCGGTAGCATCAACCAAACCTATAAAATTACCGATCAAACTACCAACCAAACCTACTTCATCAAGCTGAATCAGGCTAGCCACGGGGGGATGTTTGAAACTGAAGCGATCGCCCTTCGAGAGATTGCTAATACCCAGGCTATAACTGTACCTCGTCCTCTAGTTTGGGGCGTAGTTCAAGATCAAGCCTATTTGGTTTTAGAGTATCTGGAGCTTAATCATCCGCCCCAATGGTCAGCACTGGCGGCGGGGCTGGCTCGCCTGCACCAAGTTAGTAGCGATCGCGGGTTTGGCTGGGGGCAGACCAACTGGATCGGCTCTACCCCTCAAGTCAACGGTTGGAGCCATAATTGGCTAGAGTTTTTTGGCAAAAATCGCTTGGGCTACCAGTTGCAGTTAGCTCAAAAACGGGGATTTCCGGCTAAGTGGGGCGATCGCTTGCTAGCCAAACTGCCCCAACTATTAGCAGATCATCAACCCCAACCGGTTTTGGTGCATGGAGATCTGTGGCGGGGCAATGTGGGTTTTACCAACAATCAACCAGTCATCTTTGACCCAGCTATTTATTTTGGCGATCGCGAAGTGGATTTAGCCATGACTGAGCTATTTGGGGGCTTTGACCCCGAGTTTTATCGGGCGTATCACCAGCTATTCCCCTTACCGTCTGGCTATCAACAGCGCCGGCAGCTTTACAATCTGTATCACATTCTCAATCACTTTCACCTCTTCGGCGGTAGCTACGAGGATCAGGCAATCAGCTTAATTGAGCGGCTGCTGGTAGCATAGGAATAGTCACTCAGTTTTATTTTGCCCCAAATCAAATTATGCAGTTATGCCCGAATCAGGGATAATTAAGTTAAGTTTAATTAAGAATATTTAAGCAAATCCTGTAGACATGAAAAATCCTTCTAAAAATTGGTTTCTATGGCTGATTCCGGCAGCGGTAATTGGCTTTTTCCTCTGGCAGACTTTATTTTCGAGTGTCAATCAAGTACCAACTGGCACTAACGCCGCTAACACCAAGATGTCCTACGGGCGGTTTTTGGAGTACCTAGACGAGCAGCGGGTGCGCAAAGTAGATATCTATGAAGGTGGACGCACAGCAATTATTGTCGCCACCGATCCACAACTGGGGCGCGAGCAACGGGCAAGGGTAGACCTGCCCCTCTATGCCCCAGAGTTAATGGGCAAACTGCGCTCTGCGGGAGTTGATCTAGCCGTCTATCCGCCCCGCAACGATGGCGCCCTGCTGGGCTTCTTGAGCAATCTAGTCTTCCCGATCGCGCTTCTAAGTGGTCTATTTTTCCTATTCCGCCGCTCCAACCAAATGGGAGGCCCTGGTCAAGCCATGGACTTCGGCAAGTCTAAGGCAAGATTTTCCATGGATGCCCAAACAGGGGTACGGTTTGATGACGTGGCAGGCATTGAAGAAGCCAAGGAAGAACTTCAAGAAGTAGTGACTTTTCTAAAGAAGCCCGAACAATTTACGGCCGTAGGTGCCAAGATCCCCAAGGGCGTACTGCTAATTGGCCCACCTGGTACAGGTAAGACTTTACTTGCCAAAGCAATCGCAGGGGAAGCGGGTGTACCTTTCTTTTCCGTATCTGGCTCCGAGTTCGTGGAGATGTTTGTGGGCGTGGGCGCGTCTCGCGTGCGCGATTTGTTCAAAAAAGCCAAGGAAAATGCTCCCTGTATCATCTTCATTGATGAAATCGATGCGGTAGGCCGTCAGCGCGGCGCCGGCATTGGCGGTGGCAATGATGAACGGGAACAGACCCTCAATCAGATTTTGACCGAGATGGATGGCTTTGAAGGCAACACTGGGGTAATTGTGATCGCCGCCACCAACCGCGTGGATGTGCTAGATTCAGCCCTCTTGCGCCCAGGTCGATTTGATCGCCAGATTTCGGTCGATCCACCAGACATCAAAGGTCGTCTGCAGGTGCTGAATGTCCATGTCAAGGGCAAAAAAGTCAGCGAAGAAGTCTCCCTAGAAGCGATCGCTCGCCGCACCCCAGGCTTTACCGGGGCTGACCTTGCCAACCTGATGAATGAAGCTGCTATTCTTACTGCCCGCCGCCGCAAAGAAGCGATCACCATGGCAGAAATTGACGATGCCGTAGATCGGGTAATCGCTGGCTTGGAAGGCAAATCCCTAGTGGACAGCAAGAACAAACGCCTAATTGCCTACCACGAGGTGGGTCATGCCATTATCGGCACTCTGGTCAAAGCCCATGATCCTGTGCAAAAAGTTACCTTGATTCCCCGCGGTCAAGCCGCTGGTCTTACTTGGTTCACGCCTGATGATGAGCAGAGCTTGATTTCTCGGGCGCAGATCCTCGCCAGAATCACTGGCGCTTTAGGTGGTCGAGCCGCTGAAGCTGCAGTATTTGGCTATGGGGAAATCACTACTGGCGCAGGCAACGACCTGATGCAGGTGACCAACATGGCAAGACGTATGGTAACTCAGTTTGGCATGTCTGATATTGGTTGCTTGTCCCTCGAGGGTCAAAGTGCAGAAGTTTTCATTGGTAGAGATTTAATGACCCGTTCCGAATATTCCGAAGAAATTGCCGCCCAGATTGATCGCAAAGTGCGAGAAATTGTGCAGCAGTGCTACGAGCAAGCGCTCCAAATTATGTATGAAAATCGGGCAGCGATTGATCGAGTCGTGGATATTTTAATTGAGCGGGAAACTCTCAGTGGTGATGAGTTTCGGCAAATTGTAGCGGAATATACTAATATTCCCGAAAAGGAACGATTTGTGCCCCAACTTTAGGATTTCTCAAAAACCTGTAATCTAAGGTGGTTTCGGGATCATGGTTTTACCTAAACTGAGCTAAAATCTACCCAACCAAAGGTTTTGATCCCCCTTTCCAAGGGGGAATTTGATATGTATGACCCGTTTTGTAAGGGAGGTACCTCTGGAACTTACGCAAACGCGATCTAAAAACCTGGCTCTGAGTTGGGTGTGGGGCTAAGCTTACTTGATAGGTGCAGTTCTATTTGGTTTAAAGCGATTTTTCTCTTAGGGGAGTCGCTTTTTTGTTTTGGTGGTTCTTAGTTTCACCAGTCGGATAGCATTTCCAGTACACCAAGATAAACAATTGCCTACAAAAACGTGCTGCATCCAATTTCAGCTTATGGATTGAAGCCTGAGCATGGAATGCTATGCTGAGCGCCATGAATGTTCTGAAAATTATTGCAGTTTGCCAACTGATGCATAACAATGAGGGTCGGAGAGTTGCAGGAAGACAAAGCCGATAGCCAACCATTGGCTTTTGAATGTGTCTGTACTGCATCCCATTGAAATTCCCAATAATCTCCCCATGATTTTATCTTTCATCATTCTTACCAAAAACGAAGAATTAAACTTAGCTACCTGCCTCGATAGCCTGCAATCGCTTAAAGCACCAGTATTTATTGTCGATTCTGGCAGCACTGATGCCACTGTGGCAATTGCCAAATCCTACGGTTGCGAAGTGGTAGAGCATCCCTTCATCAATCAAGCCCAACAGTTGAACTGGGCGTTGGCCAACCTCAAAATTGATAGCGATTGGGTGATGCGTCTAGATGCTGATGAGCGGCTCACCCCAGAACTAGCGGCAGAACTTTTAACCGCCCTAGCCGATGCCCCACCGCAAATTAGTGGCTATCAGGCAAAGCGGCGAGTGTATTTCATGGGTAAATGGATTCGCCATGGTGGCTACTATCCCATCTGGCTGTTGAGAGTGTGGCGCCAGGGTAAAGCGGTGTGTGAATTGCGCTGCATGGATGAGCATATGCTCCTCACTGAGGGGAGTTTGGGGAGCCTAAAATTTGACTTTATTGACGACAACCGTAAAGATTTAACCTTTTGGACGGATAAGCACAATCTTTACAGCGATCGCGAGGTAGAAGACCTACTCAATCAAGCCCCTGACCAGTTACTACAGGACAGTTCTGGTAAATTACAACAGCAGTCAAGACAAAAACGATGGCTAAAGAAAAACCTCTACGGCAACTTACCCCTGTTTACTCGGCCTTTCCTGTATTTTATCTATCGATATATTTTCCAATTAGGATTTATGGATGGCAGAACAGGACTGGTTTTCCACTTTCTCCAGGGATTTTGGTATCGATTTTTAATTGATGCCAAGCTTTACCAACACCAGATCGGGCGGCAAGTCTAGTCAGCTTTCTTTCTTGCCACCACCCTGGTTCCGCAATCGGTAAGTAATTCTGCCCTTGGTCAAATCATAGGGAGTCAATTCTACCTTGACGCGATCGCCAGGTAAAATCTTGATGTAGTTACGACGGATTTTGCCAGAAATATGGGCTAAAACATTGAACCCATTGTCTAAATCGACCCGAAACATCGCATTGGGGAGAGACTCAGTTACAGTTCCCTCCATTTCAATCACATCTTGCTTGGACAAATATCCTCCTCTAATAGTTTTATTAGCTTGATTGAAGGCTGGTGATAGTCTTTGAGCAGAACCTGCTAACCATGAGCAGCCAGGCAAGCATAGATTGAGCTAGTCACATCACTCAAAGCTGGAGTGCCATCTATTTGGATAACCGCCTCACCATAATATGCTAGCAGTGGCTGAGTCTTCTGAAAATATTCTTGCAAGCGCTGCCTGATTACCTCTTCTGTATCATCTGCCCGACCCTGATCAACTGCTCGCCGCTTCAAACGTTGCACTAGATCTGGCTCAGGCACATCAATATTGATTACATGGTCATAGGCTTGCCCCAGTTGACTGAGCATACTATCTAAAGACTGAGCTTGAGGTACGGTTCGAGGGAAACCATCTAGAACCCAACCCTTAGCCGCTGCCTCTAGCTGATACTGCATCATTTCAATCACCACCTGATCAGGTACCAGCAGACCTGCATCATTGTAGGATTGAACTTTTTTACCTAACGCTGATTGATTTTTAATTTCGGCGCGGATAATGTCACCTGGAGAGATGCGCGGCACTTGCCAAGTTGAAGCTAAAATTTCTCCTTGAGTCCCTTTGCCAGCCCCTGGTGGCCCCATCAAAATCACTTTTGGCATTACTGTTTTACCATCCCCTCATAGCGCTGGGAGATCACATAGGTTTGAATTTGTTTAGAAGTCTCAATCGCTACCCCTACCAGAATCAGCAATGAAGTAGCGCCAATCCCACTGAAGGTAGTCACCCCAGTAGCCCGTTCTACTGCTGTGGGAATAGTAGCGATCACTCCTAGGAAAATTGCCCCCAGGAAAGTCAGCCGATTCAGCACTCCACCGATGTAATTGGAAGTTGCAGTACCAGGCCTAATGCCAGGAATACTAGAGCCCATCTTCTTCAGATTTTGAGATAGGTCTACTGGGTTGATCACTAGAGAAGAGTAGAAGTAACTAAATCCTAGGAT
The DNA here is from genome assembly GCA_033762795.1 of Pseudanabaenaceae cyanobacterium bins.68. Taxonomy (GTDB): domain Bacteria; phylum Cyanobacteriota; class Cyanobacteriia; order Pseudanabaenales; family Pseudanabaenaceae; genus JANRLH01. The sequence goes on along the minus strand of JANRLH010000032.1, from coordinate 8,221 downwards.
CAAGATTAAGTAGAAGGCAACATATCCCCAGGAGTTTGGAGCCAGAGCCGCACTGATAAAACCAGATATGGGAGAGTTGGGAGCAAAACCCGCGATCGCTGAAGGCAAAATCAGCACGGAAGAAGCAAAGATAATCGGCATTACCCCTCCCTGGTTTAACTTCAGAGGTAGGTAGCTAGACTGCTCACGATACAACTTCCGACCCACCTGTCGCCTAGCCGAAATGATTGGAATTCTCCTTGTCCCTTCCTGCACAAACACAATTCCCACAATCATCAGGAGAAAAATTACCAACAGCAAGATTACTCCGCCGGCGCGGGAAGAATCCTGCTGAGCTAGGCTAATTGTGCTGCCAAGAGTACGCGGCAGGTTGGAAACAATGCTTAAAAAAATCAACAGGGAAGCCCCATTACCTACCCCCTTCTCTGTGATTACTTCTCCTGCCCACATCACAAACATTGACCCAGCCGCCAGAGCTAACATGGTTTCCAGAACGAAGGGTATGCCAGGATTGGGCACAGCGGGGGCACCATTATAACCTGAAGACTGTAGCCAAATCGAAAGACCGAAACTCTGCAAGAAAGCCCAGCCTAAAGCCACATATCTAGTGTATTGAGCTAGCTTGCGTCTGCCTGCTTCCCCTTCGTTCTTTTGGAGGTTTTCTAGGGTAGGTAAAGCTGCAGTCAATAGCTGAATAATGATTGAAGCATTGATGAAAGGTAAAATACCGAGGGCAAACAAGCCTAGAGACGATAATCCACCGCCCACAAATATATCAACAAAGCTGACTACGGCGTTGTTTTTGACCACTTCTGCAAAGACAACTCGATCAACTCCAGGTAAAGGGAGATAGATACCCAAGCGAATAAAGATCAAAATGCCGATGGTAATCAGCAGGCGATCGCGCAAACCTGCCGCCTGAGCCATTTGCAAAAAAGTTTCCTGCGCGGTAGGGCTTTTACTTCTATTACTGTCCATGCTTGTTATTAATGCTAGATTTTTAGCTTAGTCTTGGGTTTATTTGTTAGCTCAGTGTTTATCTAGTGTTTATCTAAAATAGTTTGTTTATTCTGAGTGGCTACCTGAGTTGCTAGATTTAGTCTAGGGGATTATGCAGTACCAAGACGGTTTGAGCGAGATTATTTTCCTGATTGTTTAGTCGCCAAAACTACGCCTTCCTAACTCTACTAAAAACAAATTAATCTTTTTTGTCCATACTAGCTGATGTATAACACCAAAAGCCTAAGAGCCTAATCAAACATCTTCAGGCATTTTAGAGCCTGTTGCCACACAAGTACCTCCAGCCGTTTCAATTTTTGTTTTGGCGCCACTGGTAAAAGAATGGGCATAGACTGTTAAGCCTACCTGCAAATCTCCTCTACCCAACACCCTCAATTCACCATTATTTTGAGTCAAGATCCCTAGGCTTAGCAAAGAATCTAGGGTGACTTCACTACCCGATGGTAGATTAGCTAAGCTCTCCACATTAATCAAAGTAAAGCGCTTGGGATAAACCACTGGGAAATGCTTCAGTTTTGGCGTACGGCGATAAAGGGGATTTTGCCCCCCCTCAAAGCCTGCTCTGGTAGGACGACCTGACCGAGAGTTTTGACCTCTCATGCCGAACCCACAGCTTGCCCCTTGACCAGCAGCGATACCTCTACCAACTCTACGCTTGCGGTGTTTTGCACCTGCTTGCGGCTGTAAATCATCAATTCTCATTTTGGTAACCCTAATAGAATAAGTTCTGTACTGGAATGTCCCTAGATTCAGCCACTTGTTTAAAGGTGCGCAGGGTAGACAAGGCATTCACGGCTGCCCGAGCATTGTTGAGCGGACTACTAGAACCCAGTTGCTTGGCTAGAATATTTTTGACTCCGGCAAGTTCAAGCACGATTCGTACAGCTCCTCCTGCGATTACACCAGTGCCAGGAGAAGCAGGTCGGATCATTACCTTGGCACCGCCACCTACACCACTACTGGGGTGAGGGATAGAATCAAATCGAGTAATTGGAACTTCAATCAAATGTTTTTTGCCGTCAGCCACACCTTTTTTGACTGCATTGATTACATCTGCGGCTTTGCCAACGCCAACACCTACCTGGCCTTTTTCATTGCCCACTACCACGATCGCTCTAAAACTGAGCTTCTTACCACCCTTGACTACTTTAGTTACGCGGCGAATTTGCACAACCCGTTCTTGCCACTCAGAGTCCTTCTCAGCACGCAAGCGATCGCTCTTTTTACCTTCACCCCGCTTACCTTTGCGTTTCTCTTCGCCGCTCTCACTAGAGTTGCTATCTCCAGGGCTACTATTACCTCTGCCACCTTTGCTTTCTTTTCTAGCCATAGATTTGCTCCATTTTTAGGATAAACGTATAAAACAAACTAAAAATCTAAACCTGCCGCTCGCGCTGCCTCTGCTAGAGCTTTTACTCTGCCATGGTATAAATTGCCGCCACGATCAAATACCACCCTGGTAATGCCTTTAGCGATCGCTCTTTGAGCAACTAGCTCACCCACTTTAGCTGAAGCGTCACAGTTAGCAGTAGAAGTCAGATTGGATTTGATTTCCGACTCCAGAGTGGAAGCTGCCACTAGGGTATGTTGAGAAACATCATCAATCACCTGGGCAACTATGTGAGAATTAGAGCGATACACAGAGAGGCGGGGTCTTTCAGGCGTACCTGCTAGGCTCTTCCTAATTCTTTGGTGTCTGCTTCTTGTCGCATCTTTATGTGTAGTCTTCATAGTCTTAATAATTGCTCTACTATTTCTTCTTGCCAGCCTTACCAGCCTTACGGCGTACCACTTCACCCGCATAGCGGATTCCCTTGCCCTTATAAACCTCAGGAGGGCGCACTGCTCTGATCTTAGCTGCAGTATCTCCCACGGCCTCCTTACTAATTCCACTCACCACAATATTAGTGTTATTCTCGACCGCAATTTGAATGCCTGTTGGCGGTTCAAATGGTAGTTCTTTGATACTGTAGCCAACACTCAACATTAGCGTAGTGCCTTTTACCGCTGCACGATAACCGATCCCTTGAATCTCTAAACGTCGCTGGAAACCATTAGAAACCCCCTCGATCATGTTGGCTACTAGGGTGCGAGTTAAACCATGTTGCTGCCTAGCTGGTCTAGACTCATTTCGCCTCACTACAGAGAGTGTACTAGGATCATCTCGGACTAATTCAACATTTGGCGGCAAAACTCGCCGTAATTCTCCCTTTGGCCCCTTTACTGCAACTTCTTGCCCTGCAATTTCCACCGTGACCTTGGGCGGAATCGTAATCGGACGCTTACCAATACGTGACATAGTTTTTTACCAGATATAACAAAGAATTTCCCCACCCACACCTTGTTTGCGAGCTTCACGATCAGTCATAATTCCCCTTGAAGTGGAAATAATTGCAATCCCAATTCCACCCAAAACCCTGGGCAAATCCTTGTGATTGGAATATACTCGCAAACCAGGACGACTAACTCGCTTGAGCTTGCTGATGATTGGCTTGCGATTTTTCCCTTGGTACTTAAGAGCAAGAATTAACTGCCGCTCAATTCCCTCCCCCACTTCTTCAAAGTCCGCAATAAATCCTTCCTTCTTCAAAACATGGGCAATGTTCTGCGTCATTTTGGTTGCAGGAACTGCCGTAGCTTGGTGTCTTGCCATGGTGGCGTTGCGAATGCGTGTTAGCATATCTGCAATAGTATCGTTGGCTGCCATCTATCTTTCTCCTAGTTATTCTCGGAAAGGCATACCCATTGCACGAAGTAGAGCTCTACCCTCTTCGTCAGTATTTGCCGTAGTGATAATTGAAATGTCCATACCTCTCATCTGATCAATGTCATCATAATTGATTTCAGGGAAAATAAGCTGTTCACGCACTCCAAGGGTGTAGTTTCCCCTGCCATCGAAACTCTTTGGATTGACTCCACGAAAATCTCGAATTCGCGGCAGGGTGAAGTTGATCAATCGATCCAAGAAGTTGTACATGCGATCGCGTCTCAGCGTAACCATCATCCCCACAGGCATTCCCTTGCGGATCTTGAAACCAGCGATCGCTTTTCTAGCGCGGGTAACTACCGGCCTCTGCCCAGCAATAATGGCAATCTCATTAATGGAAGCCTCCAGGAATTTAGCATTTTGCGCCCCTTCGCCTAAACCTCGATTAATTACTACCTTCTCAAATTTTGGCACCTGATGGATATTTCCATACTTAAACTGCTCCATCAGTTTGGGCACTGCTTGAGCATTGTAAGAATCCCTAAAACGATTTGACATACTTTTATCAATAAATTAATTAATATCCTGGAATTGGTCAGGATTTGGATGAGTCAATGATTTCACCAGTTTTCTTCAACATTCTCACTTTCTTACCTTCAGGGGTAAAAGTGTAGCAAACCCGACTTGCCACCTTTTGCTTTTCCGAGTAGTTCATTACCTTAGAACTATGGATCGGAAACTCTCGGTTAATCACCTGGCCGGGCTCCCCATCCCTCTGGGGTTTCACATGTTTAGTTTTCAGGTTGACTCCTTCTACAATCACAGTGCTGGTTTTGGGATCTACAGCTAAGACTGTACCAACCTTTCCTTTGAAACTACCGGAGATCACCTGTACCCTGTCGCCTTTTTTGACATGCATCTTAAAGGAAATCCGATTGCCCCTATAGGATGGCTTAATTTTAAAGTTCATAATACCTCCGGTGCTAAAGAGAGAATTTTGGTGAAGTTGTTGTCCCGTAACTCACGGGCAACTGGGCCGAATACTCTAGTGCCCTTAGGGTTGCCATCTTGATTGATGATCACAGCAGCATTGTCATCAAATCGGATACTCATGCCGCTGCTACGGCGGATGGTATTTTTAGTACGGACGATCACCGCACGCACCACGTCAGACTTCTTGATTGGCATATTCGGTGCTGCATCTTTAACTGCTGCAATAATCACATCACCTACGGCTCCGAACTTGCGGTTACCCCCTGCCAATACACGGATACAAAGTAGCTTCTTCGCACCACTGTTATCCGCCACATTCAAATAGGACTCTTGTTGAATCATGCTAAAGTACCTTGCTATATGGCTCTACACACTGGTGGACAAAATATCAATCAATTCCCAGCGCTTAGTGCGGCTTAGAGGTCTAGTTTCTCTAATTCTTACGCGATCGCCTTCCTTACACTTGTTCTCTTCGTCATGAGCTTTGTAGCGCTTGGTCTTCACCACAATCTTGCCGTACTTGGGATGGGCTGAACGATTTTCTACAGCTACCACGATAGTTTTTTGCATTTTGTTGCTAACTACAAAACCAATCCTCTCTTTAACTGCCATACCTAACTGTCTCTCTCCTGAGCTGACTCAACTTCCTTGTGCGCTTCAACCTTTCTATCAAGCTTTCGCTCATGTTCCAGGGTCATCAATTGACCTAACTTGTGCTTCTCATGCTTAAATTCGTGGGGTTTGACTGGCTGTCTAGTTGCCAACTTCATTCTTAAACTAAACAAACTTCGCTTAGTTGCCAGAATTTGCTCACTTATCTGCTCATCTGTCAGATTGCGCAGATCACTCATTTTGGGAAATGCCACCTTTTTCTCCCTCCCTTGCTTAAATAACTAAAAATTCTGGTACAAACCTGTTTCAATCAGCCCTAATTATCTGCCCTGGTGATAAACCGCACTTTGATTGGCATTTTGGCTGCTGCCAGGCGAAATGCTTCTTTAGCCGTCTCTTCAGCCACACCGCCGACCTCAAACATTATCCTACCTGGCTTCACTACTGCCACCCAAAACTCTGGGGCTCCTTTACCAGATCCCATACGCGTTTCAGCCGCTCTTTGAGTGACGGGTTTATCTGGAAAGATTCTGATCCAGATCTTGCCACCCCGGCGAATGTAACGATTCATCGCGCGTCGCCCAGACTCAATTTGTCTAGAAGTAATCCAGGCTGGCTCTAGGGCTTGCATGCCAAAATCACCAAAGTCAATCGAATTGCCTCGAGTGGCAGGGCCACACATACGACCGCGTTGCTGCTTACGAAATTTTGTTCGTCTTGGGCTCAACATAACTTCTAACCTCTAAAAATAATTGACTAGCCTTCAGCACCTGAGCGATCTTCAAACTGAGGTCGTCGCCGTTTTTGATCTTTTTTGCGCAATTGGGTAGGGGCTTGTACTGCCTCTTCCCCAAAAATTACCTCACCCTTAAAAATCCAAACTTTGATTCCGATTACACCGTAGATCGTTTGGGCAGTTTTATAGTCGTAATCAATCTCAGCTCTGAGGGTGTGTAGGGGTACACGACCCTCACGCACCCATTCCGTACGAGCAATTTCTGCGCCATTCAATCGACCGCTAATCTGGATTTTAATCCCTTCAATTCCCGCTCTTTGGGCACGTTGGATTGCCTGGCGGACAATGCGGCGAAAGGAAACGCGACGTTCAATCTGCTGAGCAATATACTCGCCAATCAGAGGAGCTTCTGCATCAACTTTATCGACTTCAACCACATTCACTCTGACTTGACTGGTGCCAGATTTTGCCTTGATGCCATCGTCTTCAAGATGCTTGATTAGACCTTGACGCAGTTGGTCAATACCAGCACCGCCTCGACCTACAACCACACCTGGTCTGGCAGTGCGGATTTCTAAGTCTACTTGATCAGCTTTGCGCTCGATAATTATGTCGGCAATACCCGCGCTACTCAGGGTTTTCTCAACATACTGGCGAATCTTGTGATCTTCAGTCAGCAAAATCGAGTAACGTTCTGGAGTGGCGAACCAGCGAGAAAGGTGTGGTTGAATAATACCTAGACGTAGACCGTTAGGGTTAATTTTCTGTCCCATGATTAATCTTCCTGTAGGGGTTTGACCATAATTGTGATGTGACAAGTGGGCTTACGAATTTGATAGGCTCGACCCTGCGCTCTAGGACGGTAACGTTTTAAGCTAGTCCCCATATCTGCATAAGCTTGGCTGATCACTAGGCCAGTGCGATCCATGCCATTGTTGTGCTCAGCGTTTGCGACTGCCGAGCGTAAAACCTTGATTACAGGTTCACAAGCACGGTATGGCATAAACTCCAGCATCATTAAGGCATCACGATAAGAGCGCCCTCGAATTTGATCCAAAACCCTTCTGACTTTGTTCGGGGACATCCGCACATGCTTGGCAGTGGCATATACTTCATTAATGTCTAATAACATTGCTTTAACTACCTCTTTGCTTTCTTATCGCTTTTAGCGTGACCTCGGAAGGTGCGGGTGGGAGAAAATTCTCCCAACTTGTGCCCAACCATCTGATCGGTAACGTACACCGGAATGTGCTGTTTGCCATTGTGAACAGCAATTGTATGACCAATCATTTGAGGAAGAATAGTAGAAGCACGAGACCAGGTTTTGATTACCTCTTTCTTGCCAGAGGCATTAAGCTTCTCTACCTTTGACAGTAGATGATCGGCTACAAATGGACCTTTTTTCAGAGAACGGGGCATATGGGGAATCTAGAGATAAACTAAACAACAAAATAGCAGGATGATTTCTAGGCGTTGCGTCCACCTTTACCGCGCTTGGAAGATTTACGCCTACGTCTGACAATCAGTGCAGAACTAGCTTTCTTTTTCTTCCGAGTTTTGTAGCCAAGTGCTGGCTTACCCCAGGGTGTAACTGGTCCAGAACGACCAATTGGACATCTACCCTCGCCACCGCCATGGGGGTGGTCAACTGGATTCATAGCAGAGCCCCGAACCATGGGTCGACGGTTTTTCCACCTGTTTCTGCCAGCTTTACCAAAGCTTTGATTGCTGTAATCAGAGTTACCTACTTGACCAATGGTGGCGTAGCATTCACGTCTGATCATTCTAACTTCACCTGATGGCAGCTTGAGAGTAACATAATCCCCTTCCTTAGCGGCAATCTGGGCGCCTGCCCCTGCTGCTCGTACAATTTGTCCGCCTTTACCAGGTACTAGTTCAACATTGTGAACCACGGTACCAAGGGGAATAGTATGAAGGGGCATGGCGTTGCCAATTTCAAACGGAACTGATTCACCAGCTTGAATGGTAGTCCCTACTGCCAAACCTTTGGGATGGAGGATATACCTTTTCTCACCATCTTCATAGACAACCAATGAAATGCGAGCATTGCGATTGGGATCGTACTCTACCGAAATTACTTCGGCTGTGAGATTACGCTTATCTCTGCGGAAGTCGATGTTGCGATAGAGTCG
>JANRLH010000031.1:0-21345 GCA_033762795.1 Pseudanabaenaceae cyanobacterium bins.68 | reverse complement strand
TTAAAGATTCCTAAAAATATCATTTTGCTATTTCAACCCGCCCATGCCCCTGAAACTAATCCTATCGAAAGAGTATGGCAGTTACCAAAAGACTTTGAGCAGTTACGGCTGTTGATCCCAGAAAGGTTGGAAGTTATGACCCAAGAGGTGATTGCTTCTATTGTTGGTTGGGATTACATTTTAGAGGCTCTATCTGTAGCTGGTATTTAACGATTTGGTATAAAACCCTGGCTTTAAGTGGGGTATGGGGCTTAGCCCCACTTGAGGGCAAAGCCCTCAAACTCCCTTTTTACAACAGTTCCCAGCTTAGGCTGTGTAAGCCCTGACCGCTCACTTCGGGCAACATTAGTATAAGTGACCCTCTAGTTGGGTTTGGCGGCGCGAACTACCTGGAGGCTACCTCCTGCATGAAGATTGATGTGCTCAACTTTAAACCCGACTTGCTGTAAGCTCTGGGGCAAATCAGTCTGCAAGAGTTGCCAAGCTGTTTCGGTTTCAAATAAGTACAGAAACACAGATAGGGGTAGCCAAAATAGGGGGTTAGTAGGTGCATGAAAGTCCACCAAACTAAACTTACCGCCAGGCTTGAGGACGCGATAGACCTCAACTAAAATCCGCTGAAGCTGTTCAGGTCTCATTTCATGCAGCGCGGTACTGGTCAAAACTAAGTCAAAACTGTGATTGACAAAGGGCATCTGTTCTGCCCAGCCTTGGACAAAGTTCGCCTGGGGCAGCTTTTGACGGGCCACATCTAGCGATCGCGGCGAAGCATCAAGTCCCGTTACCTGATGGCTATACTGCGCCAAAATCTCGGTGGCTAACCCAGTCCCACAGCATAGATCTAGTACCTGCATATCAGCAGTTAGGTTTAAATCCTGCAAAAATAGCCGACGAAAGCGGCGATCGCCCCCCACAGCTAAGGCAGACAGCCAGGAAACGCTCTGATACAGCCAAGGGTATTGATAACTCCAATCTCTTAAAATTGTTGCCACTGGGAACCTCAGGATAAAATTAATTAGCCCAAAGTTGATCCAGGGCAGCCGCGATCGCTTGGCGTTGCTCAGGATCGTAGCCCCACTTCTGCAGAAAATCTGCATAGGTCAGATCATTCCCCAAGGCGGATTCTGCCATTTGTTGAGCAATAATCTGGAGTTCAGGGGTTTGGAGGTGGGCGATTAGCTTTCTAGTGCGTTGCTGTACCTGCTCTGAGCCTGCCGCTTGCTCTAGGTTGCCGTTGCGACTATGGGCGATCGCCATCGCCGTTGACATCGCCAAATTTTTCACCAACAGTTCGGCCTGAGGATAAAGTTGCAGCGCTGCCACAATTTCGGCTTCTTGGTCAGGGTCAATCTCCCAGGCTTGGGTGAGATAGGTGACAAAAAAGCCCCGCGCCCCATTGGCGGTTTGCAAAAGAGCCCGAACTTGTCCACCAAACTCCAGGGGGGGCTGGGTTAGTAAAGTCTGGGTAAGCGCGATCGCTTGTTCAAAGGTAATGGATGCATCAAAGCTATTCATAGGAGCTACACATACTCAGCAGTAATTGTAGTGGGCTGAGGTTGGGGATCAAATTCAAATAAGGAATAGACCACATTGCGGCGAATATCGACCATCATGCCTAAAAACAACTCATACCCTTCGCTCTTATATTCAATCAGGGGATCTTTTTGGCCATAGCCGCGTAAGCCTACAGATTCTCGCAGGGCTTCCATCCCTTGTAAATGTTCGCGCCACAGGGTATCAATCTGCTGCAAAATAAAGAACCGTTCTGCATCCCGCATCAGCCCAGCCCGCAGACGATCAATTTGGGCTTCTTTAAGCTCATAGGCACGCCTTACTTCTTCCCGTAAAAAAGCTTGAATCTCAGTCATGGTCATCTCATCTAGATGCTCTGGTTCCATATCTTGCAAAAGGTTCACAAATTCTTTCACTTTCTCTACCATCGTAGTGATGTCCCACTCGTCGGCGGGCAAATCAGGATTAATATAGGCAGCGACAATATCATCCATAGTGCGTTCGGCATACTCAATAACGCGATCGCGTAAATCTTCTCCCTTTAATACCCGATAGCGTTCCGCATAGATGGCGCGGCGCTGGTTGTTCAACACCTCGTCATACTCGAATACCTGCTTGCGCATGTCGTAGTAGTAGGTCTCTACTTTTTTTTGCGCTCCTTCTAGGCTGCGGGTCAACATCCCCGAAGTAATCGGCATATCCTCATCCACGCGGAATACATTCATTAAATTGGCTACGCGATCGCCGCCAAAAATCCGCATCAAATTATCTTCTAAGCTCAAGAAAAACTTGGTAGAGCCTGGATCTCCTTGACGACCACAGCGCCCCCGCAACTGATTATCTACGCGGCGAGACTCATGGCGTTCAGTGCCGATCACGTGCAGACCACCCAGCCTAATTACTTCTTCATGTTCGCGATCGGTATATTCATCGTAGACATCCTTAATGGCTTTATAGGCAGAGCGCAATTTCTGAATCATGGCATTTTCAGTGGGAGCCTTCTCGCAGGCAACTGCCAGCATATCTTCTGCCTCTAGTTCGGATAAACTCTGGGTGCCCAGATTTTGCACGGTAAACTCGACTGCCTGCTTGAGTAGAGTCTTCACCGGCGGCGCTAAATCTACGGGGAACAAGCCCTCTGCCACCTTCCAGTTTTTCTGGGCAGCTTGGTGAGAATCGCCGAAGCCACCCCCCCCCACTACCCTGGGGGCAAACATGCGCTGCTCACTACCCGTGGGATCGTCATGATCAGGGCGCACGACTTGGGGCATAAAATATTCCCGCAGCTTGAGCCTGGCCATATAGTCAGAGTTGCCGCCCAGGATGATATCTGTACCTCGACCGGCCATGTTGGTAGCGATCGTCACTGCGCCCTTGCGACCCGCCTGAGCTACAATCTCAGACTCGCGCTCCACATTTTCGGGCTTGGCATTCAGCAAGTTATGGGGGATGCCCTCGGCTGATAATAGCTGGGATAAAAGCTCAGACTTTTCCACGCTGGTAGTACCGACTAGCACGGGGCGACCTGTTTGGTGCATCTGGGCGCATTCTCTAGCTACAGCCCGCCATTTACCTACTTCAGTTTTGTAAACCTCATCGGGCAAGTCCACCCTACCACTGCGGCGATTGGTGGGCATAGTCGTAACTTCGAGGTTGTAGGTCTTGCTAAATTCCGACTCCTCGGTTTTGGCAGTACCAGTCATGCCGCCCAGTTTGGGATAGAGCAGAAACAGGTTTTGATAGGTGACTGTAGCCAGGGTTTGGGTTTCATTTTGGATGGTTACGCCTTCTTTGGCTTCGACTGCCTGGTGCAAACCATCACTCCAGCGCCGTCCTGGCATCACCCGACCAGTAAACTCATCCACAATAATAATTTCGTCATTGCGAATGATGTAATTGACATCAAGCTTGAATAGTTCTTTGGCTTTCAGGGCGTTAAAGATGAAGTGTGCCCAGGGATCTTGCTGATCGAATAGATCCTGCACTCCTAGCAGGCGCTCTGCCTCTTCAAAGCCTTCATCGCTCAAGATCACGTTGCGCTGTTTTTCATCTACTTCGTAGTGGGCTTCTGGTTGGAGGGCGCGAGCAATTTCGGCGGCTGCCACATATTTTTCGGCGGGCTTTTCCACTTGCCCAGAGATGATTAAGGGGGTGCGAGCTTCATCGATCAAGATTGAGTCTACTTCGTCAATTACGCAGTAGTTGAAGGGGCGCTGTACCACTTCTGCCATGGTGGTTGCCATGTTATCCCTGAGATAGTCAAAGCCAAGTTCGCCGTTGGTGGCATAGGTAATGTCACAGGCATAGTTGCGCTGGCGATCGCTCGGTTCCATGGCTGCTTGAATCAGACCGACACTTAAACCCAAGAACCGATGTACCTGACCCATCCATTCCGCATCACGGCGGGCGAGGTAGTCGTTGACGGTCACCACATGCACACCTTTGCCGCTGAGGGCATTGAGATAGCTGGGCAGGGTGGCTACTAGGGTTTTGCCTTCCCCCGTTTTCATTTCGGCAATTTCACCCCGATGTAAAACCATGCCCCCTAGCAGTTGCACATCGTAGTGGCGCAAGCCCAGGACTCGTTTGCTGGCTTCCCGCACCACAGCAAAGGCTTCGGGTAGCAGATCATCCAGGGTTTCACCTTTTTCCAGGCGCTGCTTAAATTCAGCGGTCTTGCTGCGCAGGGTGTCGTCACTAAATTTGGCAATTTCTTCTTCGATCGAGTTGATCAGGGCTAGGTCTGGACGCAACCGATCCAGTTTGCGCTTGTCAGGATCACCCACAATGGTCTGAAGAAGTTTTAACATGGCGAGCAGAATAAAGTAGGGCTTAAATATTAATGTGAACTATAGATTATTCTAAGCGAAGGGCAACATGATTCCACTATTTGATGATTATCCAAAGGCTAGGCCAGCGATCGCGGTCTATAGCTTAATTGCCCTGAACCTAGTAATCTTTAGCCATCAAGTGGGCTTGCCTGCCGATCGATTAATTAGATTTATTCGAGCTTGGGCGTTTATCCCGTCCGAATTTTTCCGATCGCCCCTCAATCTGGATATTGTCACAGCCCAATTTTTACATGGGGATATTCTGCACCTGCTGGGCAATATGTGGTTTTTGTGGGTATTTGGCCGATCGCTGGAATCGGTGTTAGGCTCAATGCCGTTTTTGATCTTTTATCTGGTGACCGGTACGGCGGCTCTATTTGCCCAAGGAGTAGTGGCTCCTGGCTCGGCTATTCCTTTGATTGGTGCGAGTGGAGCGATCGCGGGCGTGATGGGGGGCTATGTGGTGAGCTTTCCCCGCGCTCGGATTAATACGCTGATGATCATAATTATTTTCATTACTACGGTGCAGATTCCAGCACTGGTGTTTTTAGGAGTGTGGTTTGCGATCGAAACTGTGCGGGCAGCTACTACTAATCCTGGTATGCCGGGAGTAGCCTATTTGGCTCATGCAGCCGGTTTTGCGGTGGGCATGGGGGTAATTGGTCTATTGCGAGCTAGAGCAGACTAATGGGGTACTTGGATTTCAATCTCTGTGCCTTCAGCGATCGCTCTAAAATTGCGCTGACCCTTTAGCTGTTTTACTAGTAGCTGCACGATCGCTAGTCCCATGGAATCTTTAAAGTCTGGCAGGGTATCTAACTGGATGAAGCCCACGCCATTATCCCTGACCAAGAGATAAATGGCATCTTGATCTTGACTAAGTTTCACCAAGATTTTGCCAGTGGCTTGGTTGGGGAAAGCGTACTTAACCGCATTGGTGATCAGTTCGTTGAGAATTAAGCCCAAGGACATAGCCGTAGAGATCGAAGCTTGGATCTTTTCGGTTTCGGTTTCAATCGTAATTGGGCTATCCATGTACAAATTGCCAAAGTTGCTAGTCAGAGATTGAATATAACTACCTAAATCAATCGGATGCAGTTGCCTAGCATGGCATAGCTGCTGATGTAGCTCACTGATCACCATGATCTTAGTTTGCAGGCTGTCAAACATTTGCTTGGCGATTGGGTCAGTAATTTTCTTGCCCTTGATCACAATCAGGCTTTTGATCAGGTTGAGATTGTTCTTAACTCGGTGATTTAGTTCTTGGAGCAGAATCTCTTTCTCTAGTAGAGATGCTTCCAGTTTCTGCTCCATTAGCTTGCGATCGCTAATATTAGTGGCTGAGCCAATTATTTCAGTTACTCTGCCCTGATCATCCCGTTTGAACACTCGATCTTGGGAAAAATACCACTGCCATTCATTGTCCTTGTTGCGAATTCGGTATTCAATTTGGTAAACCTGGTCAGATTCTGCGGTTTTTAGAGACTGCAAGTAGGATTTCAATCTACCTAAATCCTCGGGATGCATTAGCGCCAAGGGGTTGATTTCACGCTGTTCGGCATCGTAACCCAACTCTACATGGGGAGCCCGATTGGTATAGGTGCTAGAATGTGTGGCCAAATCGAAGGTATAAATCAAGCTAGGGGTAGAACTGGCAATCGAACGGGCAAGGGTTATGCTGTGATTTAATTTATCGGTGGTTTCTAGCAGGCTATCTTCTAATTCTTGACGTTCAATCGCTAAACCAAGGGTAAGGGCGACTGCTTCTAGCAGATTGATTTCAGATTCAGTCCAGATTTTGACCTGATCGCATTGATCAAATCCCAAAAATCCCCACCATTGATCTTGAGTTTTAATCGGAAATTCCAAAATCGAGCAAATTTGCTGAGCGGTTAAACGGGATTGATGGGGTTCTGGCACTTGGCTAGTTTTGGCATAAAAGTATTTACCCCGCGGCAGGGTTTGCAGCCAACTGGGAGGAAACTGATCTCGCGTCATTCCCTGTAAATCCTGGTTAGAAATTTGGGAGGTGATCCCTGGGGCGCACCATTCGGCAATCTGGCTAGTAGAGAAGCCCTGGCTAAAATCATTCTCAAACAAAAATACGCGGCTAGAGCCAGTTACTTTGCCCAAAATTTCTAGAGCTTGGGGCAGAGCTTGATCGAAAGGTTGGGCAATAAATAGGTTCTGTAGCTTGATAATTGCTTTGAGATAGTCCTCGCGGCGGCGTAGTTCTTGAGTGCGCTCTATCACTGTCTGCTCTAGGGAATGGTTGAGAGTGAGAATGGCATCTTCTATTTGTTTGCGGTAGGTGATGTCGCGCCCAAAGGCGTAGATCTTGTCTTCGGCAAAAAAGGGAATACAGTCCCAACTGAGCCATTTTACTTCGCCAGATTTGGTTATGTATCTCAATTCATAGCCACTGCTGCATTCGTTGGTAAGCCGCGTAACCCGCATATGAGCGATTAGGCGTTCGATCTCGTCAGGATGCACGAAATCCATAAAAGAGCGGTCAATCGATTCGGCAATGGTAAAGCCGAGGATATTTTCCCAGGCGGGATTAAGCTGACGCAACTTCCCTTGGCTATCAGCGATGAGGGTAATCCAAGGAGAATAGGCCAGTAAGCGATCGCGTTCTAATTTTAGGCGATGAGATTCGGTCACATCTCTAGCGAATAGAGAAATTCCCAGCTTGGATGGAAAGATTCGCACTTCTAAATAGGCATTAAACCAGGGGTGAAAGGCTCTAATTTCCTGGTATTCCTTAGTTGCCATTGCTGTTCTATAGGTGGCACCGAAATGGTTCTCGGCACATTGGGGGAACACCTCCCAGAAATTCATGCCAATTAATTGATGGTGATCTCGCTGGGTGAGAATGCTGACAGCCGAGTTAGTCTGAATTACCTGCCAATTGTGATCGATACTTACAAACGCTTCGGTAATGCTATCTAAAGTCTCTTGCCAGGCCTGATTTCTCTGGGCGATTTGCTGAATTAGAGCTTGGTATTCTTGCTCTTTTTGCTCTAGCTGTAAGCGAATGCGATGGGCATCGGTAATATCTACACATATACCCACCATGGTAATCGGCTGATCTTGATCGTTGTATAGAGCCATTCCCCGCGTCAGTAGCCAGATTTCTTTGCCACTGGGTTGAACAATGCGATGGCGCACTTCTAACTCCTGATGGTTTTTAATTGCCTGGTTAAATTCCGCAATTACTCGATCGCGGTCTTCTGGATGAATCAAATCGTTCCAGGTGCTGTAGTGCCCAGGTATGGTAGGAGCTAACCCCAAAATCTCGTAGAGAATCTGGTTCCATTCTGAGGTCATGGTCAGCAGATTCAGTTGCCAACAGCCAATGTGATTCATTTCCGTGCAAAATTTCAGTCTAGCGGCTTCTTTAGAAATCTGATTGTAGCGATCGCTAGCCTGCTGAGAGGTAAGTTTGAGCTTTTGATAAAGCTGTTTAGTATCCAAGAGTTCCTGGGGTTTACCTGCTCGATCTAAAATCAAAAGATGTTCTCTGGCGTTGGTGAGGTTTGGTTCAAACGCGATCGACGCTTGAATTGGCTCTAATTGGGAGGATATTTGATCTAGATTCCTCGCCCATAAACTAGACAAATCTCTCCCTGCGGCGAGTTCGGCTGCGATCATTTGATTCAGCAGTTTTAAGCTCATAATGCCCAAGGGATAATCTTCAGCACTCACCACCAAGGCCACTTCTAAGCCCTGGGCTGCCATCTGCTGGCTAACTTGACTCAACTGGGTAGAAGCAGGAAACTTGAGCATGGATTTAGGAGATTTGGGCTAAGATTTGTTTGATCACCACGGTATCGAGTTCTTGAGGGCAGGCTTCAACATATTGTTGCAGGTCAGCCTTGGCTTCAACTAAATATCCTAGTTGATAACATAATAGCCCCCGATCTCTGATTTGATTGATTGACTCAGGATAAAGTAACAAAATCCATTGCACCATTCGCAGGGCTTTAGTAAATGATCGCTGCTGTAAATAGATCATTTTCAGATTCGTTAATATTCTTTGTAAGATTTCTCTAACTCCCACAGGTGTAAGAAACTCAGGCTGTAACTGCACTTCTTTGCCATAGATTTGCTCTAGTCGCTGCACACAGTCCTGCTCAAACAGAATCTCACCCCTAAAAAATGGATCAACTAAAATCTCTAGCTGAGGCGATCGCGGCTTAATCAGGAAATGCCCAGGAAAATTAACCCCATCAAAGGAAACTCCCGCGCGATCGCTTAAAATCAAATAGATAACTGAAAGACTAATGGGAATTCCCTGCCGACTGTCTAGTACATCTGTAATCAAGCTATTACGGGGATCGTAGTAATTTGCCTGATTGCCCTGAAATTTTTTGTGATTATACAGATATTGATTAATCACTTGAACTTGCTTCATGGGATAGGTCACTCCCTTTAGCCCACTCGTCAACTCTTGACTAAACTGGTGAAGGCGGTCACGATAGAGGTTTAAATCTAGGCGTGGATACTCTGCCCAAGCGATCGCTAGGTTAGCCTCCAGCAATTCATCCATGCCCAACTCTGGTTGACAGGCAATTAGCCAAAATTTTTGTTGAGCCGCCGAGAAATTTACCATAGGTTGATCAGACATGTTGACTAGACCCCAGTATTGGCTATTAAAGAGCGAACCTCTCACCTATTCCATTGATCATTTAGCTAGCGATCGCACTACTGATTGGGAGGGCATCCGTAATTACCAGGCGCGTAACTTCATGCGTGACCAGATGCAGGTGGATGATCTAGCAATTTTTTATCATTCTAATACCAAACCTCCAGGAGCAGCAGGAGTATGTCGAATTAGTCAGCCCGCCCACCCCGATCATTCTGCCTGGAACCCCAGCAGCCCCTATTTTGACCCCACTGCTAGCCCTACTCATCCCCGTTGGTGGATGGTAGAGGTGACTTTTATATCTAAGTTCAAGCAGTTGGTCAGCCTGCCAACTATGCGTCAAGATCCAGAGTTGCAGGACATGCTCCTCCTCCAAAAAGGGCAGCGTTTGTCAATCCAGCCGCTCACGGCCTCCCAGTTTCACCGCATCTGTATCCTGGCGGGTGAAGGCGAAGCTAGACCAGAGCTTTAGGATTTTGTCAGCCAAGTTTGAAAGCAGGTCTGAGCAGCAGTCGTTATAATAGACGCGTGATGCAAAATGCCATCTATGATTTAGAAAGCTTGAAACTCAGAATGAAGCAATGCCATGGAAACTAATGATCAATTTGCTCATCGCTATCTTGAATATCTATTTGAAAACTATCCTAATACCGATGCAAGCATTTTATCTGGATTAGAAGATGTGATTGAGAAGACCAATTGGGACAATCCTGTAAGTTCATCTGATTGGAATAATTCGGCAGTAATTGATTTGATAAATGCTAGTCAAGAAAGAGATTTACAAGCAAAGGCAAGTCTAATTAATGAAGCTAAAGCTAAATTGGAAAAGGGGTTTGCAATTGATCAAAACTTACATTGTGCGGCTCATTATATTCTGATTCAGAGTATTTTAGGGGATTACGCAAGATCTAACAGTCTAGCCTTACATACTCTATTGAATATGCCGCAAACCCCAGAATACGAGAAGAATACAGAAGTTAGTCTAATCTATTTACCTGCATTACCCAGAGGAACTGAAGAATATGAGCTGATGTTAAAAACTGCAAACGGCTATCACCAAGGGAATATGCTTTTAGCAGAGATGATTAGACGATCGCAATTTGTTTTCTACAGTCCTCATAGCAGAAGATTTCTAAAACTAGCAAATCAGATTTTCCATGACAGTTGTGCTATTTGTCTAATGTTGGGAGTGAACCATCTAATGGCAATTCAACCTGAAGGGGTTGTCTATTTACATCATGGACAGAGACTCGCGCCCGCAAATCCATCAATTTTACAAGGATTATATTTAGCTTATCGGGGTATTGGTAATTTAGATAAAGCTAAGTATTGGCTAGATTACGCTAACATTTTGCGCCTAAAGGTAGACAGCGAAGATGCAAACTGGCAATGGACAAAGTTACCAGCGAATGAATCTATGACCTATGTGTGCTTCGATGAAGATATAGTTATGGCAGTTGAGCCGAATTTTAAAAGTATTGTCACTAGCGTGTTAATTGCTCAGGGAGATTGGTTTGAGAGAGAAATTGAGTTCTGGCGGAATAATATTGAGGAGGGAATGACTATCATTGATGTTGGGGCTAACGCTGGAGTATATACTTTTAGTGCGGCGAAACGGGTCGGTGCTACTGGTAGAGTATTGGCAATCGAGCCTTTTTCACGATGCGTGAGCTACTTAAATGAAACTTGCCGAATTAATCAATTTGACTGGGTTAACGTTTGTGCAGGAGCCGCCAGCGATCGCAATGGCAAAGCTAAACTATCGGTAGGTTCGGCTAGTGAGTTAAATGAGGTTATCGCCGATGATAATGCAATATCAGGTAACTTCGAGACAGTAGATTGTTTTACTTTGGATAGTCTCTTAGATAAATATAGTGTACAGCGTGTTGATTTACTCAAGATTGATGCAGAAGGTCATGAGCTAAAAGTCTTGAAAGGTAGCAATCGCCTGCTCACTGAATTTGCGCCGATCATCCTTTACGAAAACATTGCAGGTTCCCAAGGTAGTAACTTACCCGTTGCCAATTACTTACAAAGCATTGGCTATAGACTTTTTCGATATCAGCCATATTTACAAAATTTGCTCCCTGTTGATATAACTGCTGATTACAGTAACAATCTAAATATCATTGCACTACCACAGAAAATTATTTAGGTATTGCCCAATCTTTACCTATTCTGAAACTAATAAATTCTTTTACCTGCAATGAAAGCTCTAGGCTTAAGAGTTTTTGATGCATCTTTACTTGATAGAGGCTATACTAAGATACAATTTTCCACGGTTGAGTATTGAGGTGCTCAGACTAATGGTAAATCTCAAGGAGGCAGACAAAATACAAATAGACCTTTATCAGGAGTCCTTCCGAGCTAGTCAGCAAATTTGTCAAAAGCTCGGACAAAAAATTTGCCACCAAGAGAAAGAAGTTTATGAGGGTGAATTCAGAGATTTCCTTAGATCATGTATACAACTGTTGCGTAAATGGGTGATTTTCTAGCTAATTTTTATCAAACCAACTTTTAAGTATTCTAGTATGTCCTTATTTCTTCCAATATTAAAGAGAAACGGTCTTTTAGAAGACATTCACATGACAGTTTGCAATGTTGGTTCTCGCAAACTAGGTGAACATGATGACTACGCTAGTCAAGGATGGCATTACTTTATCCCTAACCTTAGTATTTATGGATTTGATGCTGATGCCGATGCCTGCGACGAAGCAAATGCCGATATAGAGGCTAGGCAAATTAACTGGAAAGAGCAACATATTCCCATTGCTTTAGGGAGAGCAAATGAAGAACGCATCCTTTATGTAACTAAACATCCGATGTGTAGTTCACTTTACGCTCCTAATGAGCCTTACTTGGCACGCATGGCAGGACTACCTGAACTAGTGAACTTAGATTTTAGTTTTGGCATAGAGACAACAACCTTAGACGATTTTTGTAAGCATGAAGGAATTCAACAGATTGATTTCTTGCAGATTGATGTCCAAGGTGCAGACTTAGATGTTTTAGAAGGAGCAAGGGAAATTATTAATGCTGGCACTTTAGCAGTACAAATAGAAGTAGAGTTTTCTCACCTCTACAAAGATCAGCCGCTCTTTAGTGATGTGGATAGTTTCTTAAGGAAGCATAAATTTAGTCTATTTGATTTATCTACTTCCTATCGCCTGCGTGCCCGATCACCGATTCGGTCAAGTTTGCGTCAGGGACAGTTATTATGGGCGGATGCATTTTACTTCTGGGATTTACTGAGTGAAGAGGTTGATCCTGCCTTCAAGACACCCGATAATTTGCTCAAATCTGCCTGTATTGCTGATATACTTAGTTTTCCAGATTACACGATCGAGATTCTTGAATACATAACATTGAATTATGGAGATAACTCTAATTACAATTTTGCTGATAGTATCATTGAGAGTCTAAGTGGTTTCCCAGATTTAGTCAGTAAAGGTTTAGGTAACTTACCTTTGATTATTAACATATGGGATTATGTAAGTGCAGAATCGAAAAAAGTTTTATCAAAAAAATTATGATTTTAAGCTAGTCCATCCATCTATTTCTTCAATAGTTCTTGAAAAATTCCATACATTACTTGCGCCAACTTTTGCGGATTCCAAAGGGGAGCTAAACTCTTAGGGTCTTTACCTTTGATCAGTTTAGCTTTAACATCAAGTCGTAAATCTTGATCTAAGCCGTACTTTACACCCCACTCTACATACTCCTCCCATGAAGAACTAATACCTGTCTCAATTCCTGCGGCATTGATAAAACTACATCCCATTCTGGCAAAGGATTGCTGTCCAGCATAAGTAACCACGGGTAAGTTACTCCAAAGTGCTTCTATATTATGTGTTCCACCATTATAGGGATAAGCATCTAAAAACACATCAGCAATTTGATAAACCGCACGATGTTCTTCCTCAGTTTTATAGCTTGGCAAATATTTAACTCGATCAATATCTATACCTTCTGTTAAACATTCTTGATGATAAATGCTGAGAATCACATCCCGATCTCCCATTCCCTTGTGTAGGATAATTGAATTTGGTACTTGTTTAATAATTTGGACGCAAGCTCTAGCACATGCTTGATTAAACTTGCGACCAGGGACAGCAAATAAATAGGCAATCTGATCAATTTTGATACCTAATTCATTTCTTTTTTCGGCTCGATCGATGGGAACTACATCAAAACCTGACACAGCCATGTGAGCATCTGGTAAACGGATAATTTTTTCAAGATAATATTTCTCGTTCTCTGTTGGGTGAGTGAAGCGATCGCCTAACCAGTAATTCTGATCAGATACAAAAGGAGCATCAAATCCCAGCCACGATACATTCACTGGTGCTAAATTGCCACAAAGCAGATGGGTATTAAAAGGCACGGTGATCGAATCTAGATCTAGTAACACGTCAATCTGGTCGGTGCGAATATCTCTGGCTACCCAATTAACTCTGGCTTCATAGTTACGAATTTGCGTCTTAATTTCTTCTTCCTCATACCAATAATATTTTTCCGCCAGTTGCTCAAATTGAGCAGTTTTGGTATCGGGTTTAAGGGTGCCAGTGTTATACAAAAAGATGTGGGGGGTGATCTTACTCAACTCGGCAATCACATCATAGCTACACCAGCCGACTGGGTGTCTACCAAAATGGGGTGAAAGAATCCCGATGCGTAAGGGATCCTTTTGGGTGATTCTTTCTATCTGACTGGAAGAAAAGGGAAATGGCTGGTTTTCAGTCTTAATAATCTTTTGGCGATAAATACCTCCTACCAGTTTAAAGAAAGTCATATTCCGATTTGGATCATCTTGCAAACTAGATAGAGTGAATAGAAAGTTATTGTACAGAACTTCAATTTCCATCTGGGACAAGCGATCGCTAAAAATATAGCTTTCTAACTCTACTAACCGCTCTCTGACTAAATCTGCTAACCCTGACTGAGTGTAGTTATTGATGTAGTTCACCAAAGAACTGACTGGATCGGTATCATAGCAACTAGCTAAAAACTGTTCCGCCAATCGCCGCCGCATTGGATAGTTATGGAATACAGGATTTGCGGGATCAGATAATACATCATTGTTGTAATTCCAATAGGCATTGCCCAAACTAGGATTCAGTTCCAAAGCTCGCGCATAACAAAAGGCCGCATCTTCCATTTTGCCAACTTTTGTGAACGCCTGTGCCAGATTACAGTAAGCTTGCGCATCTTGTGGATTAACCCCGATCGCGGTTTCCAGATATTCGATCGCTTGCTCAAAACTCCCCTGCTCTAACAACACTGCGCCCATACCACAGAAAGCCTTGCCAGAATTGGGGTCTAATTCTAAAACTTGCTCATAACAGGCGATCGCTTGTTCAAACTCTCTCAATTCAAATCTAGCAGCACCCAAAGCCAAGTAAATATCTAGATCTTGAGGCGCGATCGCTAAAGCCCGTTCATACAATTCAACTGCACCAGCAATCTCATGCCCTTTTACCAAGGTCAGTCCCAGGTTATACATGGCATCGGCGTAGTCTGGTTTTAGTTCCAATACCCGCTCAAACGCCTCTACCGCCAAGTCCAATTGTCCTGACTGGCTAAGAGCTGTAGCCAAGTTATACTGAGCATTCACATCTACTGGATTTAGTTCTAATGCCTTCTGCCAGCAAGCGATCGCTTGATCTAAATTATGTTTCTGTGCAAACCAAATCCCTTCACGATTGAGCAATTCAGCCTCTGCTACATACAGATCATGATCAGCAACTGGATCTGGTATTGCTCCTTTGTGCTCTTCTGCCAAAAATATCTGCCACATTTGGTTAAAAGCTGCTTCCATTTGGCGAGTAAATTTGGGAGCATTCCATAAGGGGGCATCTTTCTTCCCTTGCTTTAGTTTCCAAGCCACCTGCGCTCTCAAATTGGCATCGGTTCCCAATCTCACTCCCCATGCCACATATTCTGCGGCTGAAAAAGCAATTCCCTCATCAATACCTGCATTCAACAGCATGGTGTAGCCATTGCGGGCGGCAAATTGTTCTCCCACCCTCGTAACAATCGGAATCTCTAGCCATAGGGCTTCTAAGGTATGAGTTGCACCATTATAGGGATAGGTGTCTAAAATTACATCTGCAATCAGATAGTTTGCGCGGTGTTCGGCTTCACTATTAGTTTTAGGCAAAAATCGCAAGCGATCGCTACTTACTCCTACTTCCATTGCTAATTGGTTAAAAAACTCTTCCAGCCCCGCTTGATCTCCTGCTCCTTTAATTAATAGATAGCTATTTGGCACTTGCTTGAGAATTTCAAGTTGCAGCTTAGAATGCTCAGGATGACGTTTTAAAGCAATCTGAGCACTGTAGAAAATCACCCCATCTGTAGGAATATTTAATAGCTCTCGCCGCAGACTAGGGGTAGCCACCTCAAATCCGTCTACAGCAATATAGGTCTCTGGCAAACGCCAAATCTTTTCTACATAATAGTTATCTGCTTCCTCTGGCAATACATAGCGATCAGCGATGTAATAGTCTACACAGTCATTAGCAGCAGCATCCCAGCCCAGCCAAGTAATTTGCACAGGCGCAGGTTTGACGAATAACATCACACTGCCATACACATAGGTAATGCTATCCAGATCAATTAAGATATCTATCCCATCTTGTTCAATCTGCTCGGTTATTGCTCGAATATTCCCAATCCTGCCCAAGTGAACATTGCTGAATTGACCTAAATACCAGTCAAATAGAGGATCATTAACTTGCGCTTCTCCCATGTAGCCAAACAACTCGAACTGCTCGCGGTCTAGATATTTCACGAACCACCTCGCCAAATAGCCGACAGAATGCCTTCTCAAGCAAGTAGAGACAAATCCTATTCTCAATCTTCGATCTGACAGGTTAAATTTGCGTCGTAAATACTTGCGCTTTTGATACTGCTCAACTAGGTCTTGAGTGTCCAGGTAAATGCGATCGCGAGCTAGTCTTCTAGCTTTCTGTCTCAACTCCTGTTGCTGCCGAGGATAGTCACCAAAGTAGGGGGCAACACAACCGACCATCGTTAGGTTAAATACAGCCTGTTTTAAAGAAACCTGTGCCGGCTCTAGCTGAATTACTTCTCCTAAGTGCTGATTATATTCTTCCAGTAGCTTTTCAGTGGCTTGCCAGCTACTAGGGTTACGAGTCAAAACTTGTAGCAAGGTATGGCAGGCATTCAATCGCTCTACTAAACCCTTAGAGTTGGCTTTTTTATACAAATCATTAGCTACCATCAACGCCCGATCCAAATCTTGGGCTTTGAGATAAAAATCAGCTAAATGTGCCATCAATCCATGATGATTTGGATTTAGGCGGTTAGCCATCTCTAGCAGCAATATCCCCAAGGAGCGCTTTACTCGAAACCGATGATCAATTGATTCAATTAAATCTGCTATCTGCTCATGAAAATGAGATTGTGTTAAACATAGCTGCTCCACCAAATCTAAGACTGCTTGATCACAGTAGAGAGGTGTAAGTACTTCATTAAGAAACTCTAATAGTTCTTCTAATTTTAAGTCCACAAAGTCAGAGGTTACGAGCAGTTCACCTATTTGCTGCTTAATCTCATCAAAGCTAGGAGAAGAAAGCTGATCTGAACCAACTTTTTTCTGCAAAACTATCATCTGCAACAAATTGGTTAGATGATCAGGTTGCAAATCTGCCAAAGCTAGACGAACCTGCCATACCGCTCTGTGGTCTTGCGCCAAGCCCTCAAGTTGGGTTGATGTACTCAAAACTTCTACTAACTCTGCCAAATAACTTTTGATTTCGGTCGCGAGTCCTATGCCCTGCCACCAAGTCTCTTGAGCTTGTTCTACTTCCCCCTGTAAAAGTTGTGCTAAGCCCAAGTACCAATAGTTAAATCTGTAATCTGGATCTACTACAATCTGGTTCTGGAGTAGTCCTTCCACTTCCTGATATTTTCCAGAACCCAATAACCGCTCAATTACACTAAGTTCAATCATTACTTTTTGGTGGTGGTAAGCTAAGGATCTAAGATGGGTTCTTCAATGCCCCCACTTCCCCAACCAACTTCCATCCTTACTTCTTTAGGAATACCCACTTTTTTCAGCTAGGCGTTCATCAGGTGTTTCACATCTCAGGACTTACGCAGCCTAATTTGGGAACTTCTGTAAAAAGGGAGTTTGAGGGCAGAGCCCTCAAGTGGGACTTCGCCCCACACCCCAATTAAAGCTGAGGTTTTCAGTCACGCTTGCGTAAGTCCTAATCTGAAAGATGATGGGGACGCATACATTCTAGTACACCACGCGCAAGCACCAAGATCGGTAGATTCAAAACTAGGTCAGGACTTACGCAGCCTAATTTGGGAAATGTTGTAAAAAGGGAGTTTGAGGGCGTAGCCCCACACCCCACTTAAAGCCAGAGTTTTAGATCACCTTTGCGTAAGTCCTATAGGCGTAAAACTAGGCGTAAAACTGGGCGTAAAACTGGGCGTAAAACAAAGTGATGGGCTGACTATTCAACCCACCACTTCAAAACTGTCTAAGATTTAACCTAGATTACTGAACAGGAACGAAGCCAGTGTTACCAGTGTCATCACATACAGGTGCAGCGTTGACAGTTAAGCTGAAAGCTTCATCTACAGCATCAAAGTCGGTAGTGGTAGCGCCACCGTTTACTACAGGCAGCTCTGCTTCACAGAGAGTAGCCAAGGTGGTTGCTTCAGTAGAACCAGTAGGGGTAGCTACGTTTACAGCACCAGCATAGGCTTTCAATTCTTGTAAGCTAGGTACTGCACGGCTATAGCCATTAGCGTCAGTACCAATGACACCACGAGAAGAACCAGTAGTAGAGTAGGAGTAGTTAGCAGTGGTGTTAGCAATGCCCACAGCCAAAGTATCTAGGGAAGGAGCAAAGCGTTGCTTTTCCAAGTAGTAAGCTTGCTGAGTACGGTTCATGGAACCAACGTAGGTCTTGGCTTCAGACTGACGAGCCTTAGCAGCTTGGTTCAAGAAGGAAGGCAGAGCAATAGCAGCCAGAATACCAATGATGATGATTACTACGAGCAACTCAATCAGGGTAAAGCCTTTCTCGGAGTTTTTTTTGTTGAGCAGGTGATTAACCAGCTTAGCCTTAAATTCAGATTTCATGTTGCGATTTCCTGTGGGGTAATAGTTTTAGGGTGAACTTTAATCACAGGACTAACTTACCCAGCCTTGCAATCAGATCGATCATCTGTCTTAAAAAATTTCTGAGCTTTTTTAGCGTAATGGTAGGCCTACAACCTGATTGCGGTCTTGGTCTTGCCAGAAAATTGGCCTAAAGCTGGGCATTAGTGTGCCAAACCTATGGCTGACTGGTTGCCATTTGCGGCTCAAATCCGCCAAAACCTGCTCTTGCAAGCTATGAAACCAACTCAAGTCCCCCGCGCCACGGTTAATAATTGCAAACCACACTGCTCCTCTGCCAGGCACCTGGAGTACCCCTGCTAGGGTGCTAACATCTGATAGAGTGCCGGTCTTGGCAATCACGCCAGGGGGTAACTGTCGCCCTTCTAGGGTGCCGCAATTACATTCCCCCCCAGGAAAATAGTCTGCCAGAGACATTCTTTGAGCTTGAGCCAGGTTATGAATCGCGATTAAAATTGCCACCACTGCCCTGGGAGAAATTTGATTTTGTTGCCCTAATCCTGAACCATTGATCAGTCTAATTTGGGCTGTAGGTAAGTTAGCTGCCTGAATCACTTTGTTTGTAACGCCAGCCGCACCTCCTAGGGCATTGGCGATCATCTCTGACATCGCATTGTTGCTGTAAATATTCATGCGTTTGAGAATTTGCCACAAGGGCAGAGAAAAGTGTCGCACTAAAGGGCGATAGCTACTGGAAGGTAGTGTAGCCACTTGAATTTTACCGCCAATTTTTAGGCTGGGTCGAGGTGTACCAGGGGGCAGGGTGGCAAACTGGCTGTTAATTTCCCTGTTCCAGGTGCCAGAGTTAAAAGCCTGGGTCAAAAAAGCGGCTGCTAGACGCGGATCGGGTTCAAAATTCATGTAAAACTTGGGGCTGACAATTAAATTACCCTGCACTTGTCTAATTCCCAAGCGATTGAGGGTATTGCCCAGGGCGATCGCTTCTTCCCAGACCAAAAGCGGATCACCACTGCCTTCTACAATCAAGTCTCCTTGCAAGACTGTTCCTTGGAGCCTGCCATTTGTACCAACTAGAGTGATGAAACGGTGGTCATGACTCCAGGTGCTTAGGGCTGCTAGAGTGGTTGCCGCTTTGGTTAGAGACGCCACTGGTAAAGGCCTAGTGGCTTGATGACTTGCTAGCAGGTCACCACTGTTAGTTTGCAGCCAAACTCCTTGGTTAGATGGACTGTAGCCCGCTCGCTCTAGCCTAGTTACGTGGTCGGCTATGATTTTGGCTGCAGTTTGATCAAGGGTATTAGCCTGGGCGATTACTGGGCTGGAAGCGATCGCTTCTAAAATGCCGGGCAACTTGACCAAGGAACTATCTAAAGTCAGTTGCAGACCAGCAGCCCACAACAACGTATGCATAAAACTCCACATCAATTTACTCTCACTTTAAGTTCTAATATATAGGACATTAATTATTTTGAGTTTTTAGTAGATCTAAACCCATGGAGGATATTTTAGCGATCGCTTATCTAGGTGCTTTAGTCGCCTTACTAGGTATTTTAGGGTGGCTGATTTTGCAACAAATCCGCAAAAATCGCCGTATGGAAATGGTGATCACCAATTTGCAGCCTAAACTTCAGAATGAAAAAGGTGAACCCCTAGAACACTATCAACTAGGCAGTATTTATTTGCGCAAAAAACTCTACGCTAAAGCCCTGAGCGAATTTCAAAGGGGGTTAAAAGCTGGTGGCGAGCAAATACCTGAAATCTATAACGCGATCGGCTTTGCCTACTTTGCCCAAAATCAGTTTGACCTAGCGATCAAAAATTATAAAGAATCTGTCACCTTGCAGCCTAGCTACCTGGCAGCCTGGAATAATCTCGGCAATGCCTACGAGAGCAAAAAACTGATCCCTCAAGCCCTCGAAGCCTATGAACAGGCTTTAGCGATCGCGCCCGATAATCAAATTGCCCAGCGCCGTGCCACTGCTCTGCGCAAACGCCTCCCCAACTAAATCTATGTGGTCTATTTCTAGGGCAATGCCAAATTCTAAGAATTATTAAGAACTATTAGCCAGATGCACACAACTCAAGGCAAAATAGAAAAGTATAAAAGCTGGCATTAAATAAAGCTTGTTACATCTCTTAATTTACAAACCTTATTTTGGAGGAAACAGTTAAATGAGCGTAGTCACGAAGTCTATCGTGAATGCTGATGCTGAGGCCCGTTACCTTAGCCCAGGCGAACTAGATCGAATCAAGAGCTTTGTGGGTTCTGGTGAGCGTCGTGTGCGCATTGCCCAGTCTCTCACCGAGTCTCGCGAGCGCATCGTTAAGCAAGCTGGAGATCAGTTGTTCCAAAAGCGTCCTGATGTAGTTTCTCCCGGTGGTAATGCCTACGGTGAAGAAATGACCGCTACCTGCTTGCGTGACCTAGATTACTATCTCCGCCTAGTCACCTATGGCATCGTTTCTGGTGATGTTACCCCAATCGAAGAAATTGGTATTGTGGGTGTACGTGAAATGTACAACTCTCTCGGCACGCCTATCCCTGCTGTAGCTGAAGGCATCCGCGCCATGAAGAACGTAGCTTCTCAATTGCTCTCTGCTGAAGATGCGGCTGAAGCTGGTTTCTACTTTGACTATGTTGTCGGTGCAATGCAGTAGTTTCTGCAAATCATCACACTCTATTTGTAAACTAGATAACTAACTATAAAAAAATGCAAGACGCAATTACCTCTGTCATTAATTCTTCAGACGTTCAGGGTCGCTACCTGGATGTAGCTGCGATCGAAAGACTCAAGGGCTACTTTGCAACTGGTGAACTTCGTGTGCGTGCTGCTGCCACTATCAGCGCTAATGCTGCGACCATTGTGAAGGAAGCTGTTGCTAAATCTTTGTTGTATTCTGATGTTACCCGTCCCGGTGGCAACATGTACACCACTCGTCGTTATGCTGCTTGCATCCGCGACCTAGACTACTACCTCCGTTATGCTACCTATGCCATGCTAGCTGGTGATGCTTCCATCTTGGATGAGCGTGTACTCAATGGTCTGAAAGAAACCTACAACTCTCTCGGTGTACCCATTGTTTCTACTGTCCAAGCTATTCAAGCTATGAAAGAAGTAACTGCTGCCCTAGTTGGTGCTGACGCTGGCAAGGAAATGGGTGTCTACTTTGATTACATCTGCTCTGGTTTGAGCTAAATTTTTAGTCTATTAGGTTAGGCTGAGTCCAGG
>JANRLH010000030.1:0-19877 GCA_033762795.1 Pseudanabaenaceae cyanobacterium bins.68 | reverse complement strand
ATCAGGGTAAATATCGCTATTTACCCAGTCATAATGGCAGTGATTTACCTACTTTCTACGGTGTAGTTGTAAGTTGTGACCTGGCTGATCGCTATCCCGAAATCGTGATCGCCTATTTGAACGCGCTCAAAGCTGCCCAGTATTGGCATTCCCACAATTCTAAATCCTTAGATTTAATTAGTAATTGGACTCAAATCGATTTGAGCATTGTGGCTCAATTTCTAGGAAATTCTGATCATTCTCAAAAAGATAATAGATTCATGAATGAGCTTGTAATTCGCAGTGACTGGATTCGAGAGTATATTACTCAGTTTGGTTCCATTCCTGGTAACGAAAGATTGGCTGAAATCAATCTCAATCAGTGGGTACAGCCAGAGTTTTTGCAGAAATTAGAAAGATAGCTGCTGAAATAACTCTGATAGTGGCATCGTAAAACCAGCGACCACATCTTCTCCGTCCAAGGTATCTGATTGTTTGAGCAAACGATCTGGTTCTTGGGAGGAGCGATAAACTAACACATAGCGTAATTTGAGATTGATCACCCACA
Source organism: Pseudanabaenaceae cyanobacterium bins.68 (assembly GCA_033762795.1). GTDB lineage: Bacteria > Cyanobacteriota > Cyanobacteriia > Pseudanabaenales > Pseudanabaenaceae > JANRLH01. The sequence continues at coordinate 19,330 of JANRLH010000030.1, read as the reverse complement.
CCAAACGCGATCCATTTTCAAAGTATTCCACAATCTTTTGATCAATTTCAGCGATCGTATTATTGGGAGAAAGTACGTCGATCGCTAAGTCAGGCGCACCATCAAGAAAGCCTTCGGGTAGCTCTTTGATTCCTTGCAATTTCTCTTTAGATACAAAGGAAATATGGGGCGATCGCTTGTTGCCATTTTTCATCGTCAAGGCTGTACTGGAGTCCAGAATAATTCCCAGCCTTCTGGGTAAAATATAATTCATTAAAGCCATCACCAAAATGCTGCAAGTGTATCCATGCAGAGCTCCTGAGTTTCCCAATTCAATTAATTCTCCATTCACCAACTCATAGCATTTTTCATTTGATAAAGCCATAAACTCAGCATCTGTCCAAATTCTTTTAGCTTCTGTATTCGGAGCTTTGATGTTTGGAGATAAAGTAATCTGGGACATGGTAAATTTTGTAGCAGCCTTGCATATTTTAACCCTTATTCCCAAAGTTGGGTGCGATTTGATGCTTCAATTTCGGCTTCAACTTTGGCAACATCCAATCCGCCAATTTGATCTGCTTGAATTTGTCCAGCGCTGGGAAATTGCGATCGCTCTACTTGAATAGTGCCATCCCATAGCTTTGATCTGATTAAAGCTTTAGCGCAGTGCAGAAAAGCTTCAGTAACTGTAACTAAAATTACGGTTTTAGGGATCTTGCCATTAATCCCATTCGCTACCAGTAAAGCTGGATTTTGGCTGATTGCTGCGGTGCCATTTACGCGCAAAACCTCATTAACCCCAGGAATAAAAAATAGGAGGGCTACATGGGAATTGTCAATAATGTTGGACATTGTGTCAAGACGATTATTCCCAGGGCGGTCAGGGATCAGTAGGGTATGATCATCCAATACCTGTACAAATCCGGCTATGTCTCCACGGGGAGAAACATCCGCAGCACCGCCATAACGGGAAGAACCAATCACCAGAAAAGGCGAAGCTGCAATCAGGTTGCGACAATGGAAATCTAATCGATCAAGACATTTACGCTGAACTCGTTCCGAGGGAAATCCATAGATCTGCCTTAACTCAGCAACTGTAGTGATCATAGTTTATTCATTGTCAAGAATTTTTAGAGTTTCACCACGAATAAGATGAAAAACTTGGCGGCTGATTTGGGAAAAATGTGGAGTCATAATATCATCTAGATGTCGAGGGCGTTGTAGAGGAATCCTAATATCTTCCATAATTCTACCGGGATTAACTCCCATCACAAAGACGCGATCGCCCAAAAACACTGCTTCTTCAATATCGTGAGTTACAAAAATCACAGTCAGCTTAAGTTCGCTCCAAATTTCCAGCAGTAGTTCTTGCATCATTCGCCTGGTTTGAGCGTCCAGGGCGGCAAATGGTTCATCCATCAATAGCACAGAAGGAGAACCGACTAGCGATCGCACTATGGTGGCACGCTGCTGCATTCCACCTGAAAGCTGATGGGGATAGGCATTGCGATGTTTGAATAGCCCAACTCGATTGAGATATTCTTCCACAATTTCCTTGCGTTTTTGCTTGGGAACACCGCGAATTTTTAAGCCAAACTCCACATTTTCAAATGTGGTTTTCCAAGGCAAAAGGGAATATTGCTGAAAAACGAAACCGCGATCGGCATCCGGCTTTTCAATATGTTGGCGATCAAGATAGATATGCCCATGGGTAGGCTTGATGAATCCAGCGATCGCATTGAGAATAGTAGATTTACCGCAACCCGAAGGCCCCAAAAGGCAAACAAATTCCCCTGGCTCAATCCGAAAGTAAACCGATTCTAAAACCTTAGTGGAATGACCGTTACGCATAAAAGCGATCGTCAGATCCTCAACCTCAACTAATCCCTTAGTAGCACTTCCCCTAGTTTCTTTCACTATACTTTTCATTGCTCTTCCTAAACTATTTTCTTTCGCACATATTTTTGATCACCTTTGCTAAGCCGTTTTCTTCCGCATTACTCGCCAAGGCATCAATAACCTGAGTGCTCGATCTAATATTAGGGTACTAAATGCACCCAGTAGACCAATTGCCAGCATTCCCATCACAATTGGCGGATAGTTGGAAGTGACATAGGATTCCCAAGTTACATAACCAATTCCGTAACGACCAGCTAGAATCTCGGCTGTAACCAGACAAAACCACGAATTTCCCATTCCAATCACTAAACCGCTGGCAATATTCGGCATTGCTCCAGGAATCACAATATCCTTGAAAATATGCCATTGCCCCGCGCCCAAACATTGTCCAACTCTAACTAATAAGACATCTGCCCCTTCTACGCCGCGAATGGTACTGATTAGAATGGGAAAGAAGGCTCCAATAAAAGTGATAAAAATCATTCCTGCCTCTGAATTGGGTAGCATCAAAATTGCCAAAGGAATCCAAGCCACAGCAGGAATTGGACGCAAAATCTCCAAGGGAATGTAAATCAAGTCTTCTACCAGGTGAAACCAGCCAATCAGAACTCCTAAAACAATTCCAACCCCAGAGGCAATTCCGAATCCAGCCAGGACACGAATGATGCTTGCTTGAAAGTGGACACTGGCATCCTTAGAGAAAAATTCTACGCTGGCAGAGATCACCTCTAGAGGAGATGGCACAAATACAAAATTGAAGAAGAAGTTAAACTTGATCCCACAGAGGAATTGCCAACCACCAAAAAAGATCAGCAGCGAGAGTAGTCGCAAGCCAAACTTGAGCCAAGGAACTTTCGATCTCCAAACTACTCTAGCGACCTGGGAAGAGGGAATACTACTAATAGATGAGCTAGTCATGATTATCCAAGAGGTAAATTATCAAGAAACCAGAAAACCCTGGTTACGCCCCCGAGCAGGAGAAAACTCACTGCTGCGGGACATCAGTTGAAATTAGAACTGAACAGAACTAATATTTTTTCGCGAAAATTGATCACTTGCAACTTTCTGCAAAGATGAAAAATCAGATACTTGTCCTCCATTCTTACTGGCAAAATCCTTGGCATCTTTCTCCAGTAGAAAAGCCGAGATCTCTTTGCCCTTACGCACAAAATAGGAACTACTAGCGAATAGCTTCCATCCCTGGCCAGCATCTTGAACGAAGATCGAACCAATCTTTTTGCCCTGACTAGTCAATCCCTGTAAAGCTTTGATCATATTAGCGATCGTTGCATACTTACGAATAGTTGGTTCTCCATCTACCCAAATTTGCGCCGCTTTTTTGGCATCTCTAATTGGTTCTTTAGTTAGAGCGTCATTGCCAGATATTTTATAGTTTACTGCCTCTGATTGTAATCCATTCGCAGTCATTCTCATTTCGGCGATCGCTCTTTTCAAGAAACTATCATCGATCCATTTAGTCACATCATCTGGTTTTACACTTTCTTCCAATCTCCCCAACTGCTTCAAGGTAACCACGCTGCCCTTCAGCGCATTGATATTAACAGTGCGAATGCTGGGATCGAGCATCTGTAGTCCTGAGGGTCCCAAGAACATATAGACAACTTCTTTATCTACACTAGTCCATTTCTCAATCTTGGCTGACATCACTTCAGGTTGGGATCTAAACAGGCGATTAGCTTCAAGCATTGCCTTCAAGTAGGCAACTACTACTTCAGGATTCTCCTTGGCAAAATCTGATCGAACCAGCACCCCGTGCATTGTTGGTACACCGGTCTGGGCGCCATCGAAAATCTTCCGCGCAAATCCTTTGAAAGGAAAAAGTTCGCCAAATGGCACGAAATTAGCATGGGCAGCAATCTGCCCTGTTTTTAAGTTGCTGCCGCCCACTTCTGGACTCTGGCTTACCAACTTCACATCCTTGTTTGGATCAATTCCCACTCCACGCAAAGCTCTCAACAGCATGCCATGGGCAGCAGAACCAAATGGAACCGAAACTTCCTTCCCTCGCAGGTCTGAAATATTGCGAATTGGGCTATCTTTGGGAACCATAATCGCATTTCCTGCTCCAGAAGGACTGATTCCCAAGGTGGAAATGAACAGGGTATTCACTCCGCCACCTTTCTTTTGAAATGTGGTCATGTTAATTGTGGCAGGGAAATCGCCCATCATCCCTATGTCTAGCTGCCCGGCTAGCATCTTATTAGTAATCGGCGGCCCTGAGGTATAGCTCGACCATTCAATCTTAAAGCTGACATCCTGATACTTGCCTGACTTAGGTAGATACTTTTCTAAAAGCTTCTCTTCGCGAATAATTGGCCCACCAGTAGCAGTATTGATTACCTGGTCTTGCACTCCAATGGCAATCCGAATTGTTTTCTTTCCTTGAGCGATCGCTACTTCATAGCTGTTGGCAAGCGCCAATCCCCACGTCATAGAAACCAAAAACAGAGAAGTGGGAATATTTCTTAATCGGATCATTTACTTGTTCCCTCAATTTTCGTTGATTTTATTAAACGGGTTTGTGATCTTTTCATACTGTGACTGTTGCTACAAGATTTGCGAATAGCTGTTTTTTGTCGATTGATAAAATCTCTTACTCAATAACTTTTTTCTATCCTTGATTCCAACTCATTCATTTACAGTGGAAATAAATTGGAATAGCTCAAGTATGCAAAAAACTACGATAAATACAAGATGATTAAGATGATTTTAATTTACCATAGGTTAGGACTTATGCAAACGTGGCTTAAAACCTCAGATTTAATTGGGATGTGGGGCTCCACTTCAGGGCAAAGCTCTCAAACTCCCTTTTTAGAACACTTCCTAAATCAGACTGTGTAAGTTCTGATCTATCCCCAAAGGCCAATACTGGGGTTTAAGCAAATTTTGTCTAATATGATCTTGGTGTTGTGCCAGGTCTTCTGTACTCCTGTTACCAAAAAATTAGAGCTATGCAACATAAAATGAAGTTATCTGAGTGGTTTTGGTTGCTAATTCTCTCCTTTTTGTGGGCAACTTCCTTTTTTTTAGTCAAGTTGGGCTTAGCCGAATTAACGCCATTGGGTTTAACGCTCCTGCGGATTGGTTTTGCTGCTCTTTTTCTGCTAGTTGGGGCAATTTGGTCTGGGGAGAAATTTCCCACTTCTCTTTCCACTTGGCGAGATTTTTTAGCAATGGGCGTTCTCAATAATCTGATCCCATTCAGTCTAGTCGCTTTAGCTCAAACTCAAATTACCAGCGGTTTAGCCGCAATTCTGAATGCTACAACGCCGGTATTTACAGTTGTGATGGCACACTTTTTGATTAAAGGAGAACATTTAACCATTTGGCGATCGCTTGGGATTTTGTTTGGTTTATTAGGAGTAGGGATTTTAGTTGGGATCGATCTAGTTAAAGGCTTGAGCCTACAAAGCCTAGGACAGATTGCGGTGCTAGGGGCAGCATTTTCCTACGCCTGTGCTGGGATTTATGGTCAACGGCTTCGGCAATATTCAGCGCTCTCCTCCGCGACTGGAATGCTATTTAGCGGGGCAATGGTGATGATTCCAATTGCTATGTTTGGTAATTCTCACTTCTTCTTTGCCCAGTCATTCCCCACCATGAAAGTTCAATTAGCCATAATCGGATTGGGATTTTCCACTGCCATGACCTATATTCTCTACTTTAAATTGCTGGCAAAAGTTGGATCTGCTAATCTGATGCTATCAACTTTTTTAGTTCCCGTTAGTGCCTTGCTCTTGGGCACAGTCTTTCTAGCCGAAAAATTGGCGTGGAATGAGTTGGTTGGCATGACCTTAATCTTTGTTGGTCTGTTGGGAATTGACGGCAGATTGCTCATATCTATCCGTAAAAACCTTTAATTAAACAAAAGCTGACAACTGAAATAAATAGCCAAGATCCACCGGCTAAAAGTAATGGTTTAATTCCTACCTGCTTTAACTTAGCCAAGCTGGTTACTAAACCCATGGCTGCCAGGGAAACTGTCAAGAGCAACCTATTTCCTTGAACAACTAAATCTCTAAACTGATTGGGAAGAAGATGAATACTATTAACCCCGATTAAGAAAATAAAATAGAACATAAACCACGGAATTGGCGGCTGTGATTTGCCTTTAGGTTTAGTTCCTAGCAGAAAAACCATCGGAATCAAAAATAACACCCGTGACAATTTGGTGATTACGGCGATCTCGCCACTGACTGGACTCACTTGAAAACTTGCTGCTACCACTTGAGCTACTTCATGAATGGATGCACCACACCAAATTCCAAAAGCTTGAAAATCAAATAGAGTGGATAATAATGGATAGATCACCATTGATCCTGTGCCAAATACAGTGACGATCGCTACCGCATAACTGACATCTTCATCCTTACCTTCAACTGCTGTGTTAGCGGCAACTACAGCCGATGCGCCACAGATAGAAGTACCCGCCGCAATCAGTTGGGTCAACCGATAATTTACCCCTAATCCCTTTCCTAGCCACAAGGTGAAGCCAAAAGTAGAAAGGATAGTAGCAACTATTATAATTAATCCGGATCCGCCTACAGCTAACACTTGAGTGAAACTAAATTGCAAGCCTAAAAGAGCGATCGCCACTCTGAGGATTTTCTTTAAACAAAAATCAATGCCGAGTTGATAAAAACTGGAAATTTTCCATAGATTATTACTGATGATCCCCAGACCAATGGCTAAAATCAGGGGGCTAAGGTATTTCAGACCCAGCCAATTTTGTAACAGAGTAGCTAGCAAAGCTAAAGTAATGGACAAACCTATACCAGGAAGGTGATGATAAATCCAAAGGGATATCTGCTGAAATTTACCACTCAATCTATCGAAGTCTGGTTTTGGCAACATTTTAGATCTGGCTGTAAGTTTAATCTGAAGTTAATCAGTTTAGGACTGAAGAGCAAATGTCTTCTTTTATCTCTCTATAAAGTCTGTATTATCTTAAAGATCTTCTTTATGATTCGATAAGATTGCTTTCTAGAAGTTCTCACCGCTGCTCCCTGTGCTTTTATCCTCCTCTTGATTTAGGAAGTGTTGGGAAAAGGAAGTTTGAGGGCATAACCCTCAAGTGGAGCTAGGGTTTTAGATCACAGGTTTGCCTAAGTCCTATAGGTTAAAATGCTAGTGCTAGGCTGCTCGCTAGTGATTTAGATCTAAGATGTGCAACCCTATTGATTTCCTAATTTTGATAAAACCCTGCCCTTTACTAACTTTGCAACTTTCGGCTCCCTACTAAAATGAATCATCCCCTAACTAGATCTAACGCGATCGCTCTGCTATTTCTATTCATGCCAGTAGTCAATCCAGTGATTGCCCAAACTCAGCCAGATCCAGTTAAGCAATTGCTAGACGGCAATTTTAATAGCCAACAACTGCTCAGTCGGGCTGAGATTGCTACTATTTTGGTCAAGGCCTTTGCTCTGGATCGCACGCGATCGCTGAAAACCACGCCAGAATTTGTAGATGTACCCAAAACCCACTGGGCATACCAAGCCATTAAAACCGTAGGTGCAGCCGGGATTATGGGTGGCTATGAAAAAAATCGTTTTTTCCCCAATCAAAGGGTTACCAGGGCAGAGGGATTTGCCATTTTTGCCAATGCCTATGGGGTGTTCCAGTTTCCCGAAGACACTGTACAGGAAATTCTATCTTCCTACAGTGACAGCAAGGATCTACCAACCTGGGCGCGCAAAGCTTGGGCAACTGCCCTAAACGAAAAATTTGTGAATTTAGATGCCGAAAACAGAATCAACAGCCAAAAGCCGATGACTCGTGGGGATATGGCCTTTGCCCTCAGCCGATTTTTGGAGCGGGAAAAAGGTAGAACCGGCATCAAATAATTCTCACTAATTCTCTTGGAGGGAAAATCCCGCAGGACAAGCTAAGGCTTGATTGGGAATATCTACAGAACCAGGCAAGGTAGGGTTGGTGCCTAGCAGGTTTGCTACACAAAAAATTGTATCAATGCGGGCGGGGCCAGGGATACCTACTACAGAGACCATTGCCTTAATTGCATTAGATGTGGGTGTAGCGCGATTAGTAATGATTCTGCGTAGTTCTTGGGGAGCAAGTGCTCCATTGATATCCCCAGGCAAGACCGAGTAAGTGTAGGAGCCAGAGGCAGTGTTTACGCCTAAATTCAGATTGGCAATGTCATCAGCAAAGGATCTTTTTTCCAAAAAATAGGCCTGTTGTAATCGGCTCATGGTGAGGATGTAGGATTTAGCTTCAGCAAACCTGGCTTTTTGGGCTTGATTTAGGAAGGATGGTAGAGCGATCGATGCCAATATACCAACAATAATAATTACTACTAAAAGTTCGATGAGGGTGAAGCCGTTCGTGCTTGAGTCTTCTGGCTTAGATCTAGCACGCTTCCCATAAAAAGCCAAAACCAATCTAAATAGGAAATTATCCACCTTGATGCACCCATATCTGTCACCTATACAGGAGATAACTTACCCAATTTTGGGGTGATTTAGATCTAGTTTATCAACGCAAATTTTTAGGATCGCCAAAGGGCTATTCCGCCTGTTAAACCCAGTTGATTGGAAACTAGCTGGATGTGGGCTGGGAACTCAAGGCTAACTTTTTTGGCATTGCCGCCGCCGATATAGAGATAGTCAAAGTTGAATAGCAATTCTAGGGAAGCAATCGCTTGACTCAGGCGCTGATTCCAGTCCTTTTCGCCAATTTTTTCCAGAGCGGCGTTACCCAAAAGCTGTTCGTAGGTTTTATCCTTGGCGCACATATGTTGACCCATTTCCAGGTTAGGCACTAGTTTGCCATCCAGAAATAGGGCGGAGCCAAAGCCTGTCCCCAAGGTGATTACTAGCTCTACTCCCAAGCCTTTAACTGCGCCATAGCCCTGCACATCCGCATCATTGGCCACCCTGACCGGTTTTTGCCATAGCTGTTCTAAGCGATCGGCTAGGGGGAAAGAATCCCAAGCTTTGCCAAGGTTGATCGCACCTCTAGTCACCCCATGACTTACTACCCCAGGAAAGCCTACGGATACCCGATCAAATCCTGGAGTGGTTTGGGTGATTTGTTGAGCAAGCTCGGCGATGGTGAAAATTACCGCTTCGGGCTTGGCGGGCTGGGGGGTGTCTTGGCGCAACCGACTGGAGAGGGGAACGCCGTTGGAGTCAAGCAGCATAGCTTTGATGCCACTCCCACCTACATCGATCGCAAGGGTATTCACAGGCTGATGTTTACAGAATAGAGCAGTTGATTAGAGTCAGGAGTTCCCCAATTTGATTTGGGAAGTATTGGCAAAAGGGAGTTTGAGAGCGCCGCCCGCTTAAGCTAAAAGTTTAGATCAAGATCCCCAAATTTTCCAATCTTGCCAATCTAAATTAAAGATCGAAGTGCCAGGAAAGGCAGTGGGATTGCCATCCTGCTCTAAAATCCGGCGCAATTGTAAAAGTTGAATGCTGGGCTTGGGCAAGGATTCAGTGAGTTGAAAGGGCAAGATCTTTTGATCTAAGGCAAAGGCCGCAGTAGTACCAGCCGCCGCCCCCACTGACCACTCGAAGGAATGCACCCGATAAGCAGCAGCAGCAATGTTACTGGTAGCGATCGCTTTACCCGCCACCAGCAGGTTATCAACCTTTTGGGGAATCATGGCACGCAAGGGAATTTGGGCAGGGAAAGAAGCGGCCTGGGCTTGTCTTACCCCGGGTCGTTCGATATTGCCTGGCTTCTCCGCCGGGTAATCCCGCATACAGGGGTGAAAATCAATGTGGTACTGGGCAATCCCCACGCTATCAGGGTAAATGCGCGCGCGCGATCGGCGTTTGATCTGGTCGGGGGGAGTGTTGGTCTGAACTACCCGCGCTGTCTCTAAACCAGCCAGAGATTTCCACAGTTGGCGATAGACCGATTCTGGTAGTTGGCGATAGTAATCAGCCTGAAAATCAACCTGGGACAGATCCACTTCATTAATGACAAAGCCTTGGGCATAGCCAATCCCAGGGCGGCCAACCAAGCGGCGACTTTCCCGTATGTAGGGATATTTGGACAAGCCATGGCGAGTACCCATGGGCGAATCTAGCCCAGTAAGGAGACTATGGTTAGGGGCGACTTGTTTGAGGCTGGGCTGAGTTTGGGAATCTGTAGTCCCTGCTACCAGCCAATAGTAAAAGCCGAGGGCAATTTCCTCACCTTTGCGCAGAGTATCGAGCCGCAGTCCCCCCTGCCAACCGCCAGGCTGGAGTTGACCGCTCTGCTCTAGCTGCGATCGCGTATAGATCAAATTATCTTGGCTCGTACCTGGTCGGTAGTCATTTCCCCACACCCAATTTTGCATGGAAATATCTCCAGGCTTGGGAGCAGATACGCCAAACACTGGCACTGTAGCAGTAGCTCTGGGCTGAGAGCTCCAAATGCGGCGATAGCTAAACACCACATCAAAGTTGTTGAGCCTGGGGTTCGGGTCATAGCCATAGTAGGGCTGATAGGTAGAGTAAAAGGGGGGCATGACCTGGGGTTGAGGGGTGGCAGTCTGCTCCAGGGCAAAAGTGTAGGTAAACCCTTGAGTACAGTAGGGGTCAGGGCGGGTAACGGGAGAGGATGGATTGAGGTAAGTGCGCGGGTCTAGTCCTAGTTGGTAGGGCAGATCAGCGATCGCTAGCAATTCCCCAGTTTCGGTAGCATCAATTACGATCCAGTTTTGTTGGGGAATAAATTCTAAAACCTGCTGGGTTAGGGGGTTCTGGTAATCGTAGGCGGCTGCCAGCAGTTGCGACAGGGGTAAATCGTTGGGCTGGTGTTGAATCGCGATCGCTTTAGTCAGCAAACCCTGATTGATCTTTAGATCCTTAACCACAGTGCGCGGGAAAAACTGTAATTTACCCCGACCTGCAGTTTCAGCATTCCTGAGCATCTCACTCAAAATCTGCTTGGCATCCTTGGGCAAAAAGCAAATCGCACTCACCCAGCAATCCCCTGGATTAGCTTTGCCATACTTGGCGCTGATCTGCTGACGAAATTGACGATAGCCTTGGGCAAAAAAATTGAGTCGGCGTTGTTTACCTGCCTCATCTAGGGCGGAGGTGCCTTGAGCGGTGAGTTGCCCCCCCAGCCAGTCGGTAATCTCGGTGATGCAAACATTTTTGCCTGCCAGCAAAGCCGAATGGGCGGCAGCAGTACCGGCTAAACCTCCTCCCACCACCAACACATCACATTCTACTTTGGTCGGATTGAGCGGTAAGTTTTGACCTGTTGCCACCAGAGGATGAGCAAGGGCAGCCCAGGCAATCACTGGGACTTTGATGAATTTGATTTGAGCCACGATGTTGCGATTTTGAAAAGAATGCGGTACAGAAATGATTAAAACCGATGGCGGGGCTGCGCCCCTCTTGGTCAGCCATTAACTGGCAAACTGCAATAACTAGCCTAGATTAATCTACTTCAGTGTACTCAGATCGGTTTCAAAATACTGATGGAATTTGGGAGTAACCTCTAGCCAATAGGAGCGACCTTCCCGCCGCTTGCGGATAAATCCTTGCTCTACTAACTCCTGCACCTGTTGATAGACCCCAGAACCCCGTAGTTCTACCAGATCGGCTTGGCTGATCTTAGATTTGAGGGCAATCGCTGCCAAGGTCTTCAAAGTCCCCTTACCCAAATTGCTGGGTAAAATCTGCTGCACCAAATCGCCAAACTCAGGGCGCAGTTGCAAGGCATAGCCTTCTTTAGTTTCGACTATCTCTAGGGCGCTATCTCGGTGGGCGTAATCGTGAATTAAATCCAATAATCCTCCCTCTGCACTTACCAGATCACAGCCCGCCTGGCTAGAGATCTCCTGCAAGCTTAATCCCCTGCCCTTGAGATAGAGAATCGCTTCAATTTTTTGTTTTAGTTGCATCTCTTGATCCATGCCACAATACAAGTCTGCTTACATCCTGATTATTGATAGGACTTACGCAAAGGTGATCTAAAACCCTAGCTTTAAGCGGGGTGTGGGGCTCCACTTGAAGGCTTTAGCCTCAAGCTCCCTTTTTACAACAGTTCCCAAATTAGGCTGCGTAAGTCCTGATTGAATTGCCGATTGGCTCAGCCCCATCACCAAACCTGGAAAGATTTAGGAGGTAATTGTAGTGCCAGATTCAATTATGTATTACCAAGAAGACTACGTTTTGCTGCCGCCAGATTTACAACCGCGCTTTGTGAAACTGCCAGAACTCCGCGAAGTATTGGGACGGCTTTTACCAACTGCCGATTTACCCAAAGATCTAGCAAAGCTCTCTAGCCCAGAGCAGCAGATTACTAACCTGCTGGAAACTGCTTGTGAGCTAGAATGCCAAGATGGTACTTGGCAGTGGTATGTGGTGCGTTTAGATAAATGAGCGCGGTCTTAAACCTATGCGTGATTGGGGTTGGCATTCTCCTACATGGAGCTTATTGCGATTTTCAAAAGAATGGGGTACAGAAATCATTAAAACTCAAGACGGGGCTGTTTTGATGCTAATTTTAGCGAAGTGTGGAATTTTAGAAGACTGCTAATTATGGCTTACTCACGCGCTCAAAAGGAATCGATCTATCGCTTTACCCATACTCACACTGAGATTGCTGATCTGGAATTTGACCTGGGAGTGTTACCAGAATTAATCGAAATTTTGGGAGCAGAACAGGCGGAAGCTGAGTTTGAAGTACTAGTAGATCTATTTTTAGCTAATCTGAGCTTTCGTCTATTAGAGGTTGAGTTGGCTTATGCTAATCAAGACTGGTCTACGCTGTTTCGCCTGTGCCACAATTTTAGAGTATTGGCGAATAATGTGGGAGGCAGCTATGTGTCTTGGCTAGCAGGACAGATGGCGGAGACGATCAAACAACCGCAATGCGACCAGGAATGTTTTAAAGGATGCTTTGAGCAACTGCTACGGGCTTTTTATCGGGAGTGCGATCGCTTGAAGCAGCATTTAGAATAGAGTCAGTTGTAGCCTAGGTTTTGCATGACTTATTTTTCGGCGCCGCTCCAGGTTGGTATTATCGGTAGCGGTTTTGTGGCGAAGTTGCGGGCTGAACTGTTTACCAATGACCCTAGATCTGAAGTAGTAGCGATCGCTGGCACTCCTAGCCGTACTAGGGAAATTGTAGCGAGTTTATCCCTCTCCGCCCAGACCTACGCTGATCCTAGGGATTTGATTGCCCGCTCTGACCTAGATTTGGTGGTGATTGCCAATGCCAACTGTGATCATGGGGATCTGGCGGCGGCAGTTTTAGCGTCGGGTAAGAACGCGATCGTGGAATACCCCCTTTCTTTAGCCTTTGACCAAGCCCGTGAATTAGTAGCCTATGCTGAAGCGCACAATCTCTTGCTGCATATTGAGCATATTGAACTGTTGAGTGGTGTACACCAGACGGTGAAGCAGCATTTAGCTGAAGTGGGGGAAGTGTGGCACGCCAGGTATGTTACCCAAAACCCCCAACGTCCTGCCCCAGATAAATGGACTTATAGACCCGCGCAATTTGGCTTTCCCCTAGTGGCTTCCCTATCTCGCATTCATCGGCTGACCCATCTGTTTGGTGCAGTTAGCACTGTGTCTTGTCAGGTTAAGTACCAGGGGGCAGATTTACCCCACCGATTTACCAGTTGCATTTGCCAAGCACAACTCCAATTTAGCAATGGGGTAATGGCTGAGGTGGGCTATAGCAAAGGGGAAGGCATTTGGCAGCCCCAGCGCAGCTTGGTGATTGAAGGCAGTAAAGGGGCAATGGTGTTTGAGGGCGAGAAGGGCAGGCTAGTTACCGCCGAAGGTGAAACCGCACTCCAAGCCTCAGCCCCCCAGGGCCTGTTTAAACAGGATACGATCGCGGTTTTAGATTTCCTATTTGAGCAAAAACCCCTCTACACCCAGTCTAGCCATGCTCTCTATGCTCTCGGGGTGGGTGAAGCAGCAGCGCGGGCAGCATCTACCAATCAAGTGATCTCGATTGATTTTGACTAAATTATTGAAATTCCCAATACCTATGGCACAACTAAAACTAGATCAAGTGGTGAAATGTTGGCAAAGCAGCAAAGGCACTGAGCAGGTGGGGGAAATTAGCTTGGAGGTCAAAGATGGCGAATTTCTGGTGTTAGTGGGGGCTTCGGGCTGTGGTAAATCTACGGTGTTGCGCCTAATTGCTGGGCTAGATACTCCTACCAGTGGGAATATTTACATTGGCGATCGCTTGGTAAATCAAGTACCTGCCCGTCAGCGAGATGTGGCAATGGTGTTCCAAAATTATGCCCTCTATCCCCACATGACTGTGGCGGAGAATCTCACCTTTGGGTTAAAAATGCGTCAAGCTGATCCCAAGCTGATGCGGGAGCGGTTAAAAACTGTGGCTAAGGCGCTGAACCTTGAGCCCCTATTGCAACGGAAACCCAGTCAACTCTCTGGTGGCCAACAGCAACGGGTAGCTCTAGGTAGAGCCATGGCGCGATCGCCCCAACTATTTTTGCTAGATGAACCCCTATCCAATCTCGATACCCAGCTGCGAGATCAAACCCGCGCCGAACTCAAACTCTTACATCAGCAACTGCAAACCACCACTATCTATGTTACCCATGATCAAGTAGAGGCAATGACTTTGGGCGATCGCTTGGTCATGCTAGATCGGGGCAAAATTTGCCAAGTGGGTACGCCCCTAGAAATTTATCAAAATCCCCAAAACCTCACAGTTGCTAGCTTCCTAGGCAGTCCCAAACTCAATCTCTTAACTGTGATCTATCAGGATCAGCATTTTATGATCGGCGATCAAGCTATTCCCTGCCCTTGGTCAGCTTTATCCCCTGGTCAATACATCCTGGGTTTACGTCCAGAGCAAATTCGATTAGATCAACATTCGGCTGTTAGTCTTAAAGTCCAAGTCTTGCTGACTGAAACCCTAGGTAGTGAAGTTTTAGTGCGTACCAGCTTGGCGCAGCAGCAAATTCAGTTTAAGCTGGCGGTTGGTCAGGCGATCACCGATTACTTAGAAGTTAGTTTTGAGCCAGAGTGTCTCCTATTGTTTTCAACTACAGGCGATCGCTTACGGTAGCTTGACTGGGTGTTAGAGCGCTGCAAAAATCCCCCAGGAAATCTTTCCCAGGGGAGAATTTAGCTGATTGAAGAGCTAATCAAATGTCAGCCCCTATCTTTTCACTGGCGATCGCCCATCAATGTAAGCAGGCGAGAAACCCGACCAGGACTGCTTGATCAAATCTCGATCCACCGCTAGGCTACCCAAGTAGTTACCTGCTGGCAGGTTGGGATAGCGCTTGTAAGGTACTACATCCTCACCAAACAACTGGGCATACTCAGGAGAATCCACCATCGCCTCCACCGCCGCCCGCAATCCCTTATCAGCTAGGAGTTTGTTGTACTGGCGCACCTCTGCTTGGGTAGCAGGAGCTCGACCCAGAATATGCTTGAACAATAGCTCTAGCACTTTGGTATTGGGATAAGGCGTATAGAACCGCTTGCGATACTGCTCTGAGCTAGCCAACTCTTTGACAAATTCCCGCACTGAAATTTCACCATTACGCAGTTTGCTATCTAGGCGGGAGAGCCTGAACTGGGCAGGTGGTACGCCACTAAATACATCCATCACCTGGCAGTAGATCGCATTAATCACCTGATTCACTTCGGGAGAGTTGGTGCCGATCGTATGACGATAAATCTTGGCGGGCTTACGGCGGAAAGTGCCAACCCCTACTTCTACCGATTGACCATTGCCATTGGCATAGGAACGCCCCAGTTGAATAAATCTAGGCTGAGTTGGATCAGGCAAGCTAGCAGCTAGGCGGTTAGCGACAATTTGGCTAGCCAATAGGGGCATAGCAGCAGCATCCATACTGGGCTTCACTGGCTCAAAGCTCGGCACCACCAGAGAGTTATCCTGCTTGGTCAAACGGTTGTAAAGGGTTTGGCTGTTGGGGAAGTTAGCAGCAGGGAAGGTGGCAAAGCGATTGTAAGGCACTACATCTTCACCAAAAGCTTCCAGATATTCCTGGCTATTCACCATGGCAGTGACGAAAGCCTTTAAGCCCTGATTCGCTAGGATTAAATTGTATTTGCGAATCTCTGCTTGATCCAGGGGCGCACGACCCAGGAAATGCTTCGTGCCCAACTCGATCACCTTGGTATTGGGGAAGGGCGTGTAAAACTCCTTGATGTACAGTTCAGAAGTACCGATCGCTAAAATGAATTCCTTCACCGAGATTTCCCCATTAGCTAAACCACTGGTATAGCGGCTGAACTGACTGGTGGCAACATAGGCATTCATATCTCGCTCAAATACCTGGCGGAAAGCAGCACTGACTAAAGCTTGAACCGCAGTGGCATCCCGATTAGTGAGTTTGAATACCTTGGTTTGTTCCCGCTTCTTGCTTACCCCTTGGGCAATGCGATCGCGAATGGCAACCTCAGAGCGCTGTTCGGTGACTTGACCTAGTTCCACAAAGCGCGGTGTTTCTTGTTTTTCAACTACCGTGCCTTTATCAGCGATCGTGCCGAGGCGGTTTTGGCGCAAGGATAGACCGGCAGGAGTGAGGTAGCGTTCATAGGGTACAGTATCTTCGCCAAAGGCACTGGAGTATTCTTGACTATCTAGCAGGGCATCCACCAGGGCATAGAAGCCTTTTTTAGCACAGATATCAAAGTACTTATTGATCTCAGCGCGGCCATAGGTAGGGCGACCCAATAGACGGCGGTGAATATACTCGATCGCTTTAGTGACATAGAGCTTGCTCCAGTAGAGATCCCTAAACAGGTTCGACTTTGCCAACTGGCGCACAAACTCACGCAGGGGAATCTCGCCATTTTCCAGCTTGATTTCCCATACTTTCAACCTTTGCCCCTCGTACACATCTCGCCCAATCACCTGGAGGTAGGTAGCACGAATCACCGCTTGGGTAGAGCTTTCGCTAGATTTAACGCTGGCGTTTTGGTTATATTTTCTACCCTTGAAGGCAGGTAGTTGATCCAGCTTAAATACCTTCGGCCCTAGAGAACCTGGAGCCTCAGCGCGCGCGGCGGGATTGCTCACCTGATTAGTGATCCCAGCTCCATTGCGAATCAAGATCCGACGGGTATCTTTGCCAAAGGGGGCAGGCGAAGCACTGGGGTTGCGGGTTTCTTTGGGGAAAATTGCGCCAAATTGAATTTCTAACGGATCATTGCCAGAGCCATACACATGCTGATCAGGTAGGGGCTGCTGGTAAGCGGCAAACAGAGTAATAAACTGGGGTACTTTGCGGAAGGGCGCAGCATAGTTATACAGGTCAAACTGAGCACCCCAGTTGCGGGCAGGCTGGGCTTCTTGACCCAAGCCACGGCGATAGGGGACAGTTTCTTCCCCAAAGTAATCACTGTACTCAGTGGAGTTGACTAGGGCATCTACTAGGGCATTCAGACCACCCTTAGAGACGATTGCGAAGTATTTTTGCACTTCTTCTCGGCTTTCGGGGGCGCGACCGAGGAAATGCTTGAAGGCAAGTTCTAGGGCACGGGAATTAATGAAAGGTAAGAAAAACTGATCCCGATATAGGGGGGATTTACCCAAACGGCGGACAAATTCTCGCATGGAGATTTCGCCATTTTTCACTTTTGATTCCAGGTCAGAGATCCCTAGACTATAGGCACGGGCAATATCACGCTCAAAAATTTGGCGATAGGCGGCTTTGATCACCTCTGCCTTTTCCGTGGAGGATAGCCCTGGCTTCATCGCATATTTAGGACGGCGCTCGGCAGTATTGAAATAGATCTGCGGTAATTGCAAACCTTGCAAATCTGGAGAGTTGCGGCGGCGTAGTTTGGTAGAAGGGGTAGGGGCTTGAAACTCAGCGATCGCTACATTCATGTATTCAGCAATCACCGCTTGGGCATCGGGATCAACCCGAAAATAACCCATTGCCACCTGCTTCATGGTTTGCAGCGCAACTATCGTGGCATCCGTAGAGCAGGCTTTTTCAATAATTTCCCGCAAGCCCCGCACATTTTGCGCCAGGATATTGGGATCACCCGCCACGATCGCGTAGGTAGCATAGCGCAGAAACCAACTCATATCCCGCAGGGACTTCTTCATCCGCTCAGGGCCATAACGGGACACATTAATTGGTCTAAAGTTGGGCGGCGGTGCATCTTGCACACTGGTTAGACCAGCCACATTAAAAAAGTTTTTGATCGTATCAAAAAAGCTACCTGTGGCTTCCGCATAAGTAGTAGTACCCAAAGTCATGCCGCGCTTGGTATCAATTTTGACGCCATCCATACCTACGGCTAGCTCATCCTCGGCACCCTTGGGTTTTTCGAGAAAGGCCATGGGGCTACCACCCGTAAAGATGCGGTTGGCAGCGCGAGAAACGATCGCTTCTGAGTTTTGGGTGATTACTGCGGCAATTTCTAGGCGCTTGCTGCCCGATTGGAAGTAGGCGACCATGGACTCTAGCTCAGTGCGGGCTGGGAATCGGTCTTGTTGTTCAACCTGGGAAAGGGTGGATGTAATCGAGGTTTGATATAACTGAGGGCGGGCATTTACCGCTCCACTAGATGCTGTGACGCTCATTTATTTACCTTGGCAAAGTGTAATAATAAAAGGATAAAAAATATAAGATACTATCGATGTCCCAATATTATCTCACCAGAAAACCGCCGTTTATGACTAAGATTAGGGTGGTGATCGCGATAAGATTTGTAAAGTAGTTGCGGTTCACTGACTAATGATTATTTTGTTGAGTGCTTAAAGCTCAGTCTACAAGCACCTTATGCAGCGTAAGCGAATGTTTTCCCCCTCTAGTCATTTGACATCCTCCCTGACCTAAAGGAGAAGAATTCTTGACACTTACCCAAATGTGCTGCCAAGCCAGTCTTACCCTCTCTCCAGGTTGATTTAAAGTCGTGACGATACCCGCTCCCGACTTTCTCCACACTTCTAGCCGCATTCCTGTCGGGATCATGATCAGTCCTGCAGTTCATACAGACTAAAGACCTCACCGACAAATCTAACTTCCCTCACCTCAACCTATACTCAGAACCACGCTTCTAAGACAATAGTTCGGTCTTCAGGTTCGATTTTCACTCACAATCGCAGTTGATAGCTTGCCCTAGAAATCTTTGCGGGTACCAACAACTCGTTTACTTTTGTCGTTGATTTCTGTCGTTGATTTTGATGAATTATTCTTACTCCCCAGGCTGGGCTCGAACCAGCGACCATTCGATTAACAGACGTAAATTAGTTAGCTGTAACCTATACGCAGTTCCTCTTTGTATGAATATTAGGGGTTTAGGGCTTACTTAAGGGCTTAATTTTTTAACTTACTAATTGCTTTGCAGTTCACTTGCCATAGGGTCGAGTTAGGTTTGCGACGGTAGTGCTGACCCAGCACCCAAGTGGTATGCCGCCCCAGCTTACATTCGGTTTCTAGTAGTGTTAGTTTTTTAGCTAGAGCCACCTT
>JANRLH010000029.1:0-45966 GCA_033762795.1 Pseudanabaenaceae cyanobacterium bins.68 | reverse complement strand
CTCGGCAGCGCCAGTAACTTGGTTGTTCAAACTAGGAGTGGAAAGAGCATGATCTAATCTGCCCGACTGTCCTTGAAACACAAAAGAGTAGGAAGTCGCGTTACCATCAAAGCGATCAATCTGGTCACTGAAGCCAGCATTCCTAATTAGATCAATCGGATCTTCTTCGCCATAGGCATTTAGGTCTCCCAAGATCAACACATCACTGTCACCACTGGTAGGAATCACTGTGTTGTTGACAAAATTGACCAGAGCTTGGGCTTGGAGACGTCGTTGAGAATTAAAGGCTCCCTGACCATCATTTTGGTCAAGATTTAGCCCAGTAGCACCATCTGCACCTTTTGACTTGAAATGATTGATTACTGGCGTAAAAGTTGCTCCATTGCTATTTTGCAAGAAGGTCTGGGCTACAGGTGCGCGCCCTAACTGGAAGAAGGAAGAATCATTGGGAGCCAAAGCATTGCCCACTGGAGTAACTACGCTGGGCTTGTAAATAAACGCCACCTTGATCGCATCATCACCGCCAGCAAAGGTAGTGTAGCCTACTGGATCTTGGATGAAGGCATAGGTGCCAGCACCAGCCTTAGCATTAACCGCATTGACCAAATCACTAATTGCCGTAGTGCCGTTATTTTCTAGCTCAATCAAGCCCAACACATCGGCATTAAGCTCAAAAATGGTAGTAGCAGTTTTTTGGCGCTGACGACTAAATTCGGTATTGTTCTCTGCGCCTCTGGGTTCCAGGTTGTTGTTAGGCCCAGTAACATTAGTACCGTTGTCAATGGTAGTAAAGTAGTTGAGCAAGTTAAAGCTGCCTACTTTCAAATTGCCACCCACACTAGGCGGATCGAGAGGACGAGGGTTAGTATCGGCAAAAGTTACGGTACCAGTGGGTTGAATCCGATAGCCATTGGGGTTCGTAGTGCCAGGAAAGCGTTGATCGAGTACGCCAGTCAGCCCAGTAACCGTATCACCAATGCGACGGGTATTTTGGTTATTGAGGAAAGGAATAGCAGCAGGATTTTGGGTGGATAGACCATCATCCAGGGTAATTGCTCTCAGGTTATTTGCAGTTTGTTGGCTAGTAACCGCACTCACATTACCAGTTCCAGTAAAGCTGGTGCCAGTGGCAGGATTATCATTGGGGTCAACAAACTCAGTTGGCTGGAATCTTCTGCCATCAGAGGAGAGTAAGATTTCACCAAAGCGAGCCAGAGTGAAGGTTTCACTTACGGTTAAAGTCTCAGGGAAGGTAACCCGCATACCTTCAAATCGCTCTAAGTCAGTGAGATTGGTAACCGGCAGGTCAACTATAGCCGCTGTGGGCAGAGGGTTATTAGAGCTAACTACAGTGACAGTAGAACTGGAGCCTAGTTGAGTTAGGGTGTTGCCGCCTGAGCCAAATTCTGCCACTGGGCCAGTTATACGGACTTTATCGCCCACATTTACCGCCGTAGTAGAAAATACTGAAATTCCTTCAGAGGTGAGAGCATTGCCATCCACATCGGCATCTTCTTCTTGCACAAAGAAACCACCGATTTGACCCGTGCCTTGGTAATCTGCCACCACAATCCCTTCAATTGTCACAGTCTGACCGACTAAAGTGCTGGCATTGCCTGTGCCTTGGACTTCGTGAATCTTTAGGACAGCAAAATCATTGTCAGTAATGTTGGCCGTGACTGAACCAATAGTAATGTTGTTGTAAGCAGCATCGGCACTGGTAGCTGTGTGGGTGATTGTGCCAGTGTGTAGACCTTCGGCAAGAGCATCATCTACCGCAGTCACGGTAACGGTTTGAGGGGTAGCAAAATTTGCAGATGTAAAGGTGAGACTAGCAGGACTGACAGTCACTTGGGAGCCAGTATTAAAGTTGATCGTGACATCACTAGTAGGGGCAGAATTAAGGGCGATCGTGTAGGTGTCAGTTGCGCCGCCCTCAGTAACATCAGTAGAGCCACCAGATTGGGCGATATTTACGCCGGAACCAGCTTGAGCAGTAGAAGTGATGTTAATGTCATCGATTCCTACCCATTCATCGTTGCCATTGGCATTGGTAGTAATTACCCGCACTTGCACTTCTGCTCGATTATTTGCCTCTGCGGGCAGGGTTACATCAATAGCGGTAACTTGGGTGGCAGTTCCACCAGTGGTAGCATCCGCAATGTAGCCTGCAGGCACATCGATAAAGTTGCCTGAGTTGCCAACCCGATATTGCAAAGCGACCTGTTGTACAGCATTATCAGTTGAGCCATCAATATCTCTGACGTTGTATTGTACGCGAATGTTTTGTCTGCCTGAAGTGTTGAGGTAGAAAACCAGAAAGGGGGCATCGGCTGTGCCTGAGCCTTGCAAAGCTACCACAGGATTAGTAATTTCAAACTCTGCTACGCCGCCTGTACCAAATGTGTTGGGGTTAGTTTGGTTGGCATTAACATCGAGAGTAGTTTCATCACCTAGCACGGTACGAGGATCTACATCAGTGGCTGCAGTTAAGTTGTCGCCTCGGAATCCTTGTATGCTGGGTACGCCTGACCAGTCATCGCTGGCAGTAATCAGCCCAATATTTGACCAGTCTTGGGTGAAGGCTCCCCCCGACAATAGAAACGGTGTAGATGTCATAGATTCTTTTCCCCACAATTTTGGATAGCTGACTTAGGCAGTTGGAGTGAATTATAGATTCTAAAGCCCGTAAACAATTCAACTTGGAGGTTAAGCTTCGGTAAAGTAAAGTTTAATAATTAGGTTTTTATTCAACATACCTGCTCCTAGAACTAAACTAGTAGTTAAGTAAAGGCTGAACAGGAACGGCGTAAATGAAGGGTGGTATTAGGGTTGGCACAGTTTTCGGCATACCGCTCTTTTTGGATCGCTGGTGGCTGTTTATTTTGGTCTTGTTTTCTTGGGATTTTGCGCGGGGCTATATTGCCCTCTCTCCCAATTTTTATCTGCTGTTTGGGTTGATCTCGGCTCTGCTGTTGTTTGGGTCGATTTTGTGCCATGAATTAGCCCATAGTTGGGTCGCAATTAGGCATGGGGTGGCAGTAGAATCGATCGCTTTGCATCCGTTGCGGGCGATTACTAACATGACTCAAGAGGGTAGTACGCCTAGGGCAGTGTTGGCGATCGCGATCGCTGGGCCAATTAGTAATTTCTGCTTGTGTGGGTTGCTGATTTTGGCTGCTTGGGCGATCGCCGGCGGGCAAATCTTCAGCGTGAGTCGGGGTGAGTCTCTGGTGAACTTGGCTACTGGAATCGGGGCGGCGCGATCGCTTTTGGCATACATGGCTTGGGAATTAGCTCAGGTTAATTTGGGACTGGGGTTATTGAACTCCCTGCCAGGTTTGCCTTTAGATGGTGGTCATGTGTTGAAGGCAATCATTTGGCGACTGAGCGGCGATCGCTTTACTGGCATTAGAGGTGCAGCTTGGTCGGGGCAAGTTCTGGGTTGGCTGACTCTGTTTGGGGGTGGGTTCCTCCTATCGCGGGGTGGGAGTGCAGGGCTAATTCTATTGCTGGTGGGACTATTTTTACTCAGTAGCGCTGGTGGCAGCTTGCAGGTAGCTAATATTCAACAGGCTCTGCTATCACTTACCGCTGAAGCAGTGATGACTAGAGAGTTTCGCCTACTGGATACCACCATGAGCCTGCGGCAGTTTGCGGATGAGTATTTATTGTTGGCAAATGCTGAGCAACATCAGGTGTTTTATGGGGTGGCTAATGGTCGCGATCGGGGGCTAATTCGACCTGAACGACTGAAAGAAATTGACCGTAGTCAGTGGATCAGCGAAACTGTTCAAGTGCTAGTGCAGCCGATCGGGGAATTGACATCTGTAGAACTTAGAGATGATTTAGCCAAGGTAATTGACTTGCTTGAGACCCAGGAATTGCGACACATTACTGTGCTATCTCAGGTGGGGGCAGTGGCTGGGTTAATTGATCGAGGGGACATCATCCGCGCCCTGGCTCGCAAGCTGCAATGGCGAGTGCCTGATCCATTCATTCAACAGGTGAAGCATGATGGCAGGTTCCCGCCTAATTTTCCCCTGTGGGAACTGAGTAGGTCGCTGTTGGCGGATAAGACTAGAGCTTGTGCGAAACTCGAAAGGTGAGAATGGCTTTTAATTCGGTACAAGATTAGAGTAGGAGAGGAATCATGCGATCGCAGGCAGTCAAACAAGGGAGTTTAGGTTTAGTAATCTTGGCAGGTATAGGGGTAACCGCCGGCTTTGCCCTTTGGCTGCGGGGGGTAAGCTTTGGCAGTAATGCTTTTAGTTTTGTGATCAAGCTAGAAGATAGCAGTGGTCTAGATGTGGGCTCACCCGTGCGCTACCGGGGGGCGGTGGTGGGCAAGGTGCAAAAACTTGAGCCTGAGCCAGACGCAGTTAAGGTAATTGTGGCGATTGATAACCCTAATTTGGCTATTCCTAGGCAGGCAGCGATTGAGACTAATCAAACTGGTTTTTTGAGCAATGCCTCGATCGATATTATTCCTAGCCTTGGCACCAAGATTGCTGGTGGGCTTTCCCCTACCCAACCAGACTGCCCCGCCACTCAAATTATTTGCCAAGGGGATACGGTAGAGGGTAAACCGGGGGTGAGTTTTACCCAACTGATGCGGGAGACCAGAGCCGCTATCCGCCAGATCACCGATCAAGAACTGGTAAACAATCTTAACCGCACCCTAAAAGCAGCCGGCTCAGCAGCTACTAGTGTGCAGAAACTCTCTGATAATGCCAACCAGGTGGTGCAGAACTTTGCTAACCCCCTGGAAAAATCCCTAGAAAAATTTGGCAACACCGCCGATGCGGTTAGTGCGGCAGCAAATAATTTCGGTAAGGTGGCAGACAGTGCCCAAGGGTTTATTGACCAGGGTAAGGGGCAGGTGGGCGAAACGCTCAAGGGGGTCAATAGTGCGGCGGCTGAAGCCAAGTCCCTGCTAGCGAGTGCTAAGCCCCTGTTGGCAGATGGCAAGTTTATCGGCAACCTACAAAAACTGTCGGAAAATGTGGCGCAAGCCTCAGAAAATTTGCGGTTGCTGTCCGTGGAGGTAAATAATCCGAATACCCTGGTGGCGCTGCGGGAGGCCTTGGATTCGGCGCGGGCAACCTTTGCCAATACCAAAAAAATTACGGCTGACCTGGATGAATTGACTGGTGATCCTAAGTTTCGCAGCAATCTGCGCAATCTAGTGAATGGCTTAAATAGTCTGGTTTCCACTAATAGCGGTCAGCCGATCGTGTTTAGTTTTGCTGCACCAGATCTGTTGGCGGAACAAGCGCCCGCTCGGTAGCTATGGGCATGGATGAGCTAAAGTCAGATGGAACTGCTGATCCTCGAATAATTGGCGATCGCTTGACCCAGGTGAGCCAGGAACTACCGCCTCATACCAAGCTGGTGGTAGTGACTAAATATGTACCTGCTAGCACTATCCGCCTAGTCTATGACTTGGGGGTGAGGGATTTTGGCGAATCTAGGGTGCAGGTTGCCCAGCAAAAGCGCCAGGAACTTGCCGATTTGCCCGATATCAACTGGCATTTAATTGGAAGCTTGCAAACTAATAAAGCTAAGAGCGCGATCGCTACCTTTGAGTGGATTCACTCCCTGGATCGCTTGCCTTTGGCTCAGGAACTTGATCGCTTGCTATTGTCTTCTACTATGTCGCCCCAGATTTTGTTGCAAATTAAGCCCGCCCCCGACCCTGACAAATCTGGCTGGACTGTAGAGCAGTTATACCAAGACTTACCCCAACTTTTGCAGTGTCACAACCTGAAGATTGTGGGGCTGATGACGATTCTGCCCTTGGGCTTAGACCATGCTCAGTCCCTAGAATTATTTAGCCAAGTGGCTGATCTACGCCAGCAGCTTCAGTCAGATTTACCTGAGCTTAAGCATCTATCCATGGGCATGAGTGCCGACTATCGGGCAGCGATCGCCGCCGGCGCGACTATGGTACGGATTGGTACTAGGTTATTTAGCTAATTTCCCGTTAGGCAAATTTGGGAACCTTGCTCGGTTTTCGTGACTTCAATCAGGTGAGTGAAGGCTTCTTTCAGCTTGGGCATATGGGTGATCACCAAAATACATTCAAAATCTACCGCGATCGCATTGATCACCGAGACTAAGCGATCGCACCCCTCCTGGTCTTGACTGCCAAAGCCCTCATCTAAAATCAGGGTCTGGAGTTTGCCGCCATTGCGTTGAGCCAAAATTCGCGAAATGGCTAGGCGAATGGCAAAGCTAATCCGAAAGGCTTCACCGCCAGAGTAGGTTTCAAAGGCTCTCGTACCCAAGTGATCGGCAATCTCAATTTCTAGGGTCTCAATGATTTTGCTCTTTTGAGATTTTTGGCTCACAAAGCGCACGTGCAACTGATAATCGCTCAGTTGTCCCAAAATTTGATTGGTTTCAGCTTCAATTTGTGGCAGGATCGTCTCGATAATTAGGGCTTGAATCCCATTTTTGCCAAAGGCTTGATAGAGTTCCTGGTGGATGCTCTGGCGCTTGAGGGTTTGGTGCAGTTGCTGCTCTTGGGCGATCGCTAGCTGTTGGTCAGCTTCCAATTGAAGTTTTTGCTGTTCAAGTTTGCCGATCTGCGCCATGGTTTGATCCATCTGCTGGCGGATCTGGGTGAGTTGGTGCTGAAGCTGGTGAATCAATGGGGCTGGGTCACCGATGTGCTGGATCTGGGCCTGGGTGGTAGCGATCGCTTCCTCTATTTGCGCTGCGGCAGCTTGTTTCTGCTGCTGAAGTTGACATAATTGCTGATATTGACCATGCAAGATCGGGTATTGCTGTTCCGCTTGAGCTAGTTGCTGGTGCTGGAGCAGAGCGGCGGTGGTGGCAGCTTTGGCTTGGCGAATGCGCTGGTGCTGCTCAGGGTGATAGTCTAGCTGGGTGATCTGTTGAGTACAAGCTCGCAGTTGGGCCTGTAGGTCTGGAGCGATCGCTTGGTTTGCCAGGTTTTGTTCTAGATCAAGAATTTGCTGGCTTAAATCAGGAAGCTGGCGCTCAATCTGGTCAAGTTGTTTTTGGGCTGTTTTTAGCTCTGCCGCCTTCACTTCTGCCCAGCGCCACCGCTCAATTTCACCGCGAATCAGAGCATAGTTTTTTTCGTCATAGTTAATTTGGGCAAGCTGATCAGCAATTTGGGCTAATTCCTGTTGCTCGGCGATCGCTCCTTGACCTTGTTCTAACTGATGCATCTCTTGTTCTAGGGCGAGATCTTCCTGTTGAGCCGCTAGCTGAGCTTGGATTTCCGCCTGCAAGAGTCTGAGTTGAATTTCTAGTTCTGGCAAGGGCTTGAGCTCCTGTTGCAAGCGCCGATATTCCTGGCGCAATACCTCAATTTCCACTTCCGAAGTAGCTAGCTGCTCTTTGGTCAGCCAGATTTCGGCTTGGAGTTCGTAGGCGGCTTGTTTTTGCTTTTCTTCCACTAGTCGCCAATGGGCAAGATCTAGGGGGCGATCGCACAGGGGACAGAGCTGATGTGGTTTCCCCAGAGACATTTGGCTACTCAACTGTTGGCGGCGATCTTGGATCTCTTGATACTGCTCTTCGCAGTTGCTCAGTTTCGATTTCAGCCGCTCCAAAAATCTGCCCCGCTCTTGACCTTTTTCTAACACCTGTTGCTGATAGCTTTGCAATCTCTGCCCTCTGAGAATCTGCTGCTCTAGATCCTGACGTTTTGGCTCTAGGTCAATGGTAGATCTGGCTGCTAGCTGATGCCGGCGGCGCTCTAGTTCCACCAACCGAGCTTGGGTTTGGGCAGCCACCCGATCAACTTGACGCTGCAATAGCTGTTGGCGCTGGAGTAGGGGCAGAGTACGCAACCTCAACTGCTCTAAACTCTCTAGCTGCTGCCGACTGGTCTGCAGATTGGCTAAACCCTGGCGAATTTCAGCCGCGCGGGCGACTACTGTTGTGGCTACCGATTGTTGCTGTTGCAGTTGTTCCACCTGGCTACGCCATCGCTCTAGTTGGGCGATCACTTGATTATGGGCGGCAGCGATCTGTACTTGGAGTTGGTGATGCTGCTCCATTAATTGACCATGGCGTTGCTGGCGATCGTTATAGACTTGCTCTTGCTGCTGCCATTGCTGGTAAATTTGGTAGCTCGCCATAATCTCAGAGCGCTGTGCCAACACTTGGGCTTGCGCCGTAAGCTGACCATACTGGTGCTGGGCCTGTCCTGCCAGGGTAGCCAGATCTGCCACTAGACTCTCTAGGCGCTGCTCTTGCCACTGGTGTTGCTGCTGCAGTTGCTGGCGCTGCTGCCCTTGGTCTTGGGCGTTAGCTAACTTTTGCTGAGCGATCGCTTGATCTTGAGTTAGGTTGTCTAGGTGCTTAATCGCGATCGTTAATTGATCAGCAGTTTCCCTTGCCGCTTGTAAACGCTGCTTGATCTGCTCCAACTGCTGGGCTTGCACCTGGGCCTGTCCCTTGGCAATCCGCGCGATTTCCTTAGCTTTCTCACTCCACAAATCATACTCAGCCAGATTGAGAATCTCAGCGAGCAAAGCTTTTCGCTCTGGGGGCGACTTCAGCATAAACTCATCCGCTCTGCCCTGGCGCAAATAGACGGAATTGACAAAAGTATCGTAGTCCATCTTCAAATAATTGATGATCGACTGCTGGGTACCCCGCATAGTCCTTTCGGTAAGGGACTTAAACTTGTCAGCCGCGATCGCTACTTGAAACTCCAGACTAGAGCTACCCCGCCTTGTCCTTTGCCGCCGCACCCGATAGATTTGCCCAAAGGCAGCAAACCGAAAATCCACCTGTGCCTCTTTCATGCCCAAGTGAATCACATCTTCCTCGGTTTTTACCCGACTTTTGCCCCAAATTGCCCAGGTAATTGCCTCCAGCAAAGAAGACTTGCCCGCACCATTCTCACCACAGATACAGGCAACGTGTAAGCCACTAAAATCTAGATCCAGATTGAGATAACTCAAAAAATTAGTCAGTCGCAGGCGATAGGGAACCATAGGCCTAGTTAAGGCTCAGCAAATTACAGCCTCGTTTTACCCAGTTGCTTGGCACTACTCAGCTTTTCCATCTCTTCTATGGGTATGCGATCGCCAATCTCATGATATTCAGTTTCACCCAAAATCGCCGACTCAAATCGATAGTACTTAAATTCCAGAATATTATGGGAAGGATCACTCAGAAAAAAAGTGCGGTGCTCTAAGGGGGTGTCAGCAAAACGTATTTTAGGCTTTTGGTAAAACTTCAGCCGTCGTTCTTGAGCTCTTTCCAGCAAAACCATCCAGCTTTTTTCATGGTGAAATACCAGCCCAAAGTGGCGGGGGTAAATGCCGGTCTGTTCGGAAATCATGGCTGGCTGGTTGATCACATGAGCCACTAACTGATGCCCATACAGCCCCATAATAATCGAATTTTCTGACTCTCTGCCTGCCAAACAGCCCATGCCATCTACATAAAAAGCTTTGGTACTAGGAATATCTAAAACTGGAAACGCCAAATGAAACAGGACTTTATTGCTGGTCATGGATTGCTTTCAAGAACTATCTTAGTCTGCTTAATTTTATCAGGCACAGGAATCGGATAGTCACCCGTAAAGCAAGCAGTACAAAAGTGATTAGGATCGATCGCCGTAGTGCTTAACATTCCTTCACGGCTCAAGAACGCCAAGGAGTCTACGCCAATTAGTTTACCGATCTCTGCCACGCTCTTAGTTGAAGCAATCAACTGATCCTGAGAGTCTGTATCAATACCATAAAAACAAGGGTGGGTGACCGGTGGCGATGAAATCCGCATATGGACTTCAGTACAGCCAGCATCCCGTAAAGCCTGCACAATCTTGCGACTGGTAGTTCCCCGCACAATCGAGTCATCAATCACAATCACCCGCTTGCCTTCAAGCTCATCTCTCAGGGGGTTGAGTTTCATCTTGATGCCAGCCTCGCGCATAGCTTGCGTGGGTTCAATAAAAGTCCGCCCCACATAACGATTTTTGATCAAGCCCTCTCCATAGGGAATGCCCGTAGCCGCCGAGTAACCAATCGCGGCGGGAATACCAGAGTCAGGCACGCCAATGACCAGATCCGCATCCACAGGAGATTCTTGAGCTAGCGCTTTACCCAGAGACTGGCGGTAACCATGGAGACTGCTGTGATGCATCACACTATCTGGCCGCGCAAAGTAAATCATCTCAAACACACAGAGCTTAGGCGCGATCGCTACCTCTTGCCAAAAATAGGACTTAATACCCTCAGAATCAATCCACACCAACTCGCCTGGTTCCACTGATCGCACCAATTTGGCATTGACAATATCCAAGGCACAGGTTTCTGAAGCCAGGATATAACTGCCGTCATTCAACTGCCCAATTACTAGGGGTCTCACCCCATGGGGATCGCGCGCGCCTGCCAGACCTTCTGCTGTGCCGATCACCAAACTAAAAGCCCCTTGGCAATGGCGCATCCCGGCCGCAATCGCTTCTAGCCAGTCTTTGCCTTGATCCACTTCCAAGGCGATCGCCCAGGCAATTGCCTCAGAATCACTGGTTGATTCAAGTTGATAGCCCGCCAGCGTCAACTCTGCCCGCAGTTCCCAGGTGTTTACCAGATTGCCATTGTGGGCTAGTGCCAGCTTACCCAAGCGCGTATCCACCACGATTGGCTGGGCATTTTCCACTCGATTCGAGCCAGTGGTAGAGTAGCGGTTATGCCCCACCCCCAGATAGCCTGGTAAACCTGCCAGGATTTGCTCATTAAAAACCTGAGACACCAGCCCCATAGATTTGTGGAGATACAGCAGTGGCTGACCCTGATGATCTTTGGCAAAGGTAGCAATGCCTGCTGCCTCCTGACCACGATGCTGCAAGGCATACAAGCCAAAATAAGTATTTTTTGCTACATCCTCAGCCGGCAAACTAAAAATGCCATACACACCGCAGGCTTCCCGCGGACTATCCCAGGGCGACTTGACTATACTCAAGTCACCTTCCTCTGACCAATCTTCCCGCTCAGGGACTGGCACTACATCCATCATTTCGGTTGTTTAAGTAAACATTAAGCCCTACACTTTATCCTACTGCTTCGCGGTCAACTCACATAGCAAAACTTAACATTTTTCTGATCCCCAGAATCATACTTAGGGTGCGTGATGACTTGTAAACTAAGAGGCAGGACTTACGCATCCGCTACCTATTTAGGCTAGCGCTGAGTTGGGGCAAAGCCTTAAAACCTGATTTAAAGGCGATGTCGGCTGATTCCTGCGTAAATTCCCAGGGCTGTTATGGTTTTGAAGATCACTAACCAAAATCACTTAGAGCCAAGCCCACAAATTTCACAAAATTCTCATAAATTAATTCACGGCATAGGGGTTACAACCGCATGGACAATACAATCAGCCTAGAAATTATCGAGGTCGTAGAGCAGGCAGCGATCGCCAGTGCGAAATGGATGGGCAAAGGAGCCAAGGATGAAGCAGATGAAGCCGCAGTCGATGCCATGCGGGAGCGGATGAATAAAATTCATATGCGCGGTCGGATTGTGATCGGGGAAGGGGAACGAGACGAAGCCCCCATGCTCTACATTGGTGAAGAAGTGGGTATTTGTACTCAACCAGATGCTGCCCAATTCTGCACAATCGAAGAACTCCAAGAAATCGACATTGCTGTAGACCCTTGCGAAGGCACCAACCTAGTAGCCAAAGGTCAAGCCGGCTCCATGGCAGTTTTGGCAATCTCGGAAAAAGGTGGACTATTTGCTGCTCCCGACTTCTACATGGATAAGCTGGCAGCACCGGCAGTTGCGGCTGGTCATGTAGATATTCGCAAAACTCCTACGGAGAATTTAAAGATTCTCTCAGAGTGTATGGATCGGGCGATCGAAGATCTAGTAATTGTGGTGATGGATCGTCCTCGTCATAAGGGCTTAATTCAAGAGATTCGCAACGCCGGTGCCAGAGTTCAGCTAATTTCTGATGGTGATGTTTCGGCTGCTATCTGCTGTGCCTTCGCAGGAACTAACATCCACTGCTTAATGGGGATTGGTGCTGCTCCTGAAGGAGTAATTTCGGCGGCCGCCATGCGCTGCCTAGGTGGGCACTTCCAAGGTCGCTTGGTCTACGATCCCGAAGAAGTCAAAACCCCTGAGAGTGAAAAATGGTCGAAGCAGGAGAACATTGATCGCCTCAAATCCATGGGTGTGAGCGATCCTGATCGAATCTACAGTGCCGAAGAACTGGCCTGCGGTAAGGATGTGCTATTCGCAGCCTGCGGAATCACCTCTGGCAATTTGATGCGCGGCGTGAGGTTCTTTGGTGGCGGTGTGCGCACCCAATCTCTAGTGATTTCCAGCCAATCTCGCACTGCTCGATTTGTAGATACCATTCACATGTTGGGCAATAAGCCTCGCACCCTCAGCCTCAACTAGGCTCCTTCAACTTAGATCTAGGCGTTGCACCAAATTAACAACCCAAATTAACAACAATGTAGCAACGCCTCCAATTTTCCAACTTAAAAGCAGGACTTACGCAGTGCGATTGAAGAAGTATTGGCAAGGGAGTGAGGATAGCCCCACGCTCCCCTTAGAGCCAAGGTTTTGGATCGCCTTTGCATGAGTCCTGAAAAGAACAGATTGACAAAACCAATCGATTCTCTACCTATTTTTTTAAAACTTTTATTTTTTCCCTTTTAAGACTTCCCTTTACTTAACCATTGCTCCTATGAATACCCTGATCAATATCGCTGTGATTGGGCTGAGTCACAAAACAGCAACAGTCGAAGTGCGTGAGAAATTGAGCATTCCTGAAGCCAGACTGGAAAGCGCGATCGCTAAACTCAAAAGCTATCCCAATGTGGACGAGGCAGCGATTTTGAGCACTTGCAATCGCATGGAACTATACGTAGTCACCAGAGAAACCGAAGGTGGCATTCGCGAAATCATGCAATTTCTTTCTGAGTTTAGCGATTTACCCCTCCAATTTTTACGCCGCTACCTGTTCATTTTGCTGCGCCAAGATGCGGTGATGCACTTAATGCGGGTTGCTTCTGGGTTAGATAGCTTAGTTTTGGGCGAAGGTCAAATTCTTAACCAAGTTAAACACGCCCATCGCCTTGCTCAGCAACATAATGGTGTAGGCAGAATCTTGAATAAATTATTTAAAGAAGCTCTCTCCGCTGGTAAAAGAGTGCGCACAGAAACAGATATAGGCACGGGCGCAGTCTCCATTAGCTCCGCCGCTGTTGAGCTTGCCCAGATCAAACTTCCTGACTTAAGCGGCCAAAGGATCACAATCTTAGGCGCGGGCAAAATGTCTAGGTTGCTAGTTACTCACCTAATCGCCAAAGGGGCAAAAAAGATTGCCGTAGTCAACCGCTCCATAGAAAGAGCAAACCAGATGTTGACACCTTTTATGACTGGTGATGTGGACTTTCAAGTCCATAGCCTAGATCTATTATTCAATTGTGTTCCCAATTCTGATTTAGTCTTTACCAGCACCGCTTCTACTGAAATCTTGATTGGCAAAAAGCATCTAGAGCCACTGATGGGTGAGCATCCAGGCCTTACCCTGATCGATATCTCCGTACCGCGCAACGTAAGTGCAGATGTAAAAGAAATCACCAACGTAGCTGCCTACAATGTGGATGATTTGCAAGCAGTGGTTGCCAGCAATCAAGAAAGTCGCCGCCAGATGGCTCTGCAAGCAGAAGCTCTGCTAGAAGAATGTCGAGGAGAATTTGATGCTTGGTGGCGATCGCTAGACACAGTTTCCACCATCAGTCAATTGCGCCAAAAAATGGAAGTGATTCGCGAACAGGAGATGGAAAAAGCTCTCTCCCGCTTGGGCAGCGAATTTGGTGATAAAAACCAAGAAGTGATTGAAAACCTCACTCGCGGAATTATCAACAAGATTTTGCATGATCCGATGGTGCAATTGCGGGCTCAGCAAGATATTGAAGCTAGACGCAAAGCCATGCAAACTCTGCAAATGTTATTCGATTTAGATACCCCTTCCCATTTACAAGAATTCTAATTACAGCCCCCCTCCTTTGGGGAGGGGGGCTGTAATGATCGCGCCTCGGAATCACAGCCAAATATTTTTGCACCACTAAGCCGCAAATACTCGCTATAATTCCATCGGTCCATTGCTTAGAAAAACTTTTGCTTAATCCCAGTAATTTGCCTAAATCCCTAGCTACCTGGAGAGGCATATGCTGCCTAGTCCTGGGTTTTGTGCTCAGCCTTTGGTGGTTTTATCCCCCCAGCCAAGCTGCTAACCAACCCACCAATGTCAAGCAACTGAAAGACTATCAGCAGAAGGTTGAAAATCAAAAGAAAATTATTCAACTCTATCGGGATCAACTGGATCGAGTGGAAAAGCCCGCCCAGGAGAGGCTAGATGCCCTAGAGCGGGTGATCACAGATACGGAAGACCAAATCGCTGCCAACACCAGCAGGTTAGAAACCTACCAAGCTCAACTGACGGATTTAAATCAAAAACTAGCAAAACAAGAGACTGCCCTCAACCTCAAGCGCTTAGCAGTGGCTAGCCGCCTGCGATATTTACAACGTCAAGAACCTGGTCAGTGGTGGGCAGTTTTATTGAGCAGCCAAAATCTGAGCCAATTTAGCGATCGCCGTCGCCAATTAGGTTTAATCTATCGGAGCGATCGCCGCCTGCTGGCCGAACTGAATCAAAGTTGGCAGACCCTCGAAACCCAAAAGCAGCAAATAGCCAAACTCGCCAACCAAATCAGTTTAGTCAATCAACAACTCGCCCATCAGAAGTCTGGCTTTGAAACCCAAGCCCAGCGCCAAAGGGAAGTAGTCACCCGCTTGAGAAGCGATCGCCTAGCCCTCGAAGACGCTGAAGACCGCCTAGCTCAAGACTCCAAACAACTAACTCAACTGATCCTCGCCAAACTCGAACTCAACTCTAACCAGCCTAGCCAATCCCTGCAGCTTGGTTCAGGTCAAATGATCTTTCCCGTAATTGCCCCAGTCACCAGTAACTATGGCTGGCGAGTCCACCCCATCTTAGGCACCCAAAAATTTCATGCTGGGATCGATTTTGGTGCCGACTACGGCACTACAATTTATGCCGCAGCTAGAGGTCGGGTGATCTATGCTGGTTGGTATGGCGGCTATGGCAATGCTGTCGTAATTGCCCATGGCAATCAACTCACCACTCTTTATGCCCATGCCAGCGAACTTCTGGTTACGGAAGGGCAAGATGTGCAGCAGGGGCAACCGATCGCTACTGTAGGCTCTAGCGGGCTTTCGACTGGCCCTCACCTCCACTTTGAGGTTCGTACCGCCGGAGAGCCTACCGATCCCACTCTCTATCTTTAAAACAGTCAGGGCTTACGCAGCCTAATAGGGTTTTAGCTTGCGGTTATGTAAATCCTAGCAATATTGCTGTAGCTGAAAATTTCAGTGCTAGAATGTGCTCATTAAAAATGCTTGGTAAGTCTTGCCTCACAGCAAAAATATTTAATTCTTTTATCCGCCTTAGTCAAAATTAGTATCTGACTCAGTGTTTGACTTAGTATCTGGCTTAGTATTTAACGCCCATACAGGGGGAGCAGCCCCTAACCTCGATCATTCCTTAAATGTGCAAAGTCCAGATTTAGCTAAATTACTCAATAATTGCTCAGTAGTAACTTTAATATTTTTTATAAAGCTTAACTATTTATCCTTAAGACTTACGCAACCGCAAGCTAAGGCGATGCCCTTAAGCGGGGTATAGGTCTTGGCTCTCAAACTCCCTGTTCTCGACACTTCCCAGATAAGCAGTAACCCTTAGCATCTCTTCTAAAATTGGTTTGGCAACAATAGAATGACACTCTATGACGAACAATCAATACAATAGCACCCAGATTTCCGCCTGGGTTCAGGGGCTAGTAGCGATCGCTAAAGCCGATCAAAACTTTAGTAGGGAAGAGCAACAACTACTCCAAGTTTTTACTCAAGATTTAGGGATAGAGGAGCAAATCAACTCAAATCAGAGCTCCATACCCCCTACGGACTTGGCTGCTGCCCTGGGTAACGATCCCCAAGTTGCCGATGATTTCTTGCGGATGGCAGTAGCGATCGCCCTTGCGGATGGCGAATATTCCGAAGCTGAAGATCAACTAATCCACCAATTTTCCCAAGCGCTCCAGCGTGAACTCACCATTATGTCTGAAATTCGTGCTCAACTAGACCAGTCCAGTGCGCCTCACCCAGATCTACTAGCGCCAATCAAAGACTGGCTTGATCAGATCAACGTAGCTGATCCCCGACTAGCCCGCATACTTTGCCGAGCGATTCCTGCCCAATGCCCGTTTGAACGGGATGTAGTGTTTTTTGGCCATAAAATTTTGCACATTCCACCCATGTGCAAGATCAATCCGATCTATGATCAGTTGGTAGGCTTAAGGTATCGGGCACTCTGCTACCTTGCCGATGTCTGTCAAGAGGATGTCAGTGCTTTGATTCGCTAATTCATGCAGAGAACTCGGCTCAATCAACTGGTCGACCAAAGTCGCAGCCAAATTGAACGGTGGTTGAGCAATCCCTGGCGCTTAACTTCCATGTACATCATTGGCTTTTTGGCAGGCTTCTTGTTTGCCAACATTCTTAGCACCGGTTCTGGGGCTCAATCTCGCCAGGATGTCTTGATTGCC
Source organism: Pseudanabaenaceae cyanobacterium bins.68 (assembly GCA_033762795.1). Classification (GTDB taxonomy): domain Bacteria; phylum Cyanobacteriota; class Cyanobacteriia; order Pseudanabaenales; family Pseudanabaenaceae; genus JANRLH01. The sequence goes on along the minus strand of JANRLH010000029.1, from coordinate 29,327 downwards.
TTTGTGACTTTGCTATTCATCGAATGGATTAGCAGCAATTACTATTCTCAAGTTAGAGAAAAACGTGCAACCTTAGCCGAAATCATTCACTGGTTCAAACTAGGCTTAATGTATGGTTTGTTTTTGGATGCATTCAAACTGGGCTCTTAGTTTTCTTAGATTTAACTAAACTGAAGATGGTGAAGGGTTGCCGAGTCCGCCACAGATTTTAGAACTTTACTTTGATAACTACTTCCTTATGGAATCCCATTCAGTTCAAATTCGCGACCTTAATTTTTACTATGGCGAAGGTGACTTGCAGAAACAAGTGCTTTACAATATCAATCTCGATATTAATCTGGGCGAAATTGTGATTATGACTGGGCCTTCTGGCTCTGGTAAAACCACCCTGCTCACGCTAATTGGCGCTCTACGCACCGCCAGACATGGCAGCCTTAAGGTGTTGGGTCGGGAGATGGTCGGTCGCAAGATGGGAGAATTGATTGAGTTGCGGAAAAATATTGGCTTTATTTTTCAAGCCCATAATTTATTTGGTTCGCTCACCGCTAGACAAAATGTGTTGATGGCCGCCGATCTAAATCCATCCGAGCGCGATCGCTCTGATCGAGCCGCTAAAATTCTGACGCAGTTGGGCTTGGGAGAACGGATTGATTTCAAACCTAAGGCCCTATCTGGTGGTCAAAAACAACGGGTAGCGATCGCTAGAGCCTTGGTCAATCATCCCAAAATTGTGCTGGCAGATGAGCCTACTGCCGCCCTAGATAAACAATCTGGACGGGATGTGGTAAATCTGATGCAGCGCATGGTCAAAGATTACGGCATCACCATTTTGATGGTTACCCACGACAATCGGATCTTGGATGTAGCTGATCGAATTATCAATCTAGTAGATGGTCGGATTGAGTCTGATCGCCCTGTAGCAAAAACTGCAGCCTAGATGGGGTTTGAGCATTAACACCAATTCTCCAAATCTTCACTACAGATGGGGGGAGAGCGCTGCCCTCAAAATCCCCTTTTTTAAAATCTCTTGAATTAGGCTGCGTAAGTCCTGAATCTGTAGTCTAGCCATAGGGATTTGGTACAAAACCAGAGTGCATAAATTCTTTAATATTTTGGTTGATTGATTCTACGGTTTATACATATAATTGCCGTAGTTTACTAATCAAATCTATGAACTTCTTCCAGTGGCGATCGCGTTTTAGTCAAGCTCTGAAATTTAAACCACATTGCATCTTTGTGGCTTTCCTAGCTCTAGGATTAATAGGAGCGATCGGGCTGTCCAACTTAATTGCCCCCGAATCCGCCACCAGTCAATCTACTAAAGAGATCATTTTTGTAACCTACGCTGTCACTAAAACCGCTTACAGCAAAATCATTCCTAACTTTGTCGCAAAGTGGAAGAAAGACACAGGTGAAACTGTGCGATTCCGTGAAAGCTACGGTGGCTCTGGCTCCCAAACCCGCGCTATTCTGGATGGGCTAGAAGCGGATATTACTAATCTAGCTCTTGCTGCGGATACTAACCGTCTCCAAGCTGGGGGACTACTCAATGCTGGCTGGGAAAAAAGACTACCCAACAATTCGATTGTCACTAACTCTGCCGTAGTTTTAGCTACTAGAACTGGCAATCCTAAAAACATTAAAACCTGGGCAGATCTGGCAAAACCTGGCATTAGAGTAATTACGGCTAACCCTAAAACCTCTGGAGTTGCCCGTTGGAACTTCCTGGCCTTGTGGGGATCGGTAAGTGAAGCGGGTGGCACTGATGCTCAAGCCCAAGAATATGTCACCAAGGTTTTTAGAAATGTGCCAATTCTGCCCAGGGATGCGCGAGAAGCTACCGATGTATTTATCAAGCAACGGCAGGGAGACGTTTTACTCAATTATGAAAATGAATTGCTACTGGCAGCAGCAGAAGGTAAAGGCAGTACCTTTGCTCTTCCCCCCCTAAACATTTCTATTGATACCCCTGTGGCAGTGATTGATAAAAACGTGGATAAGCATGGTACGCGGAAAATAGCTGAAGCCTTTGCCCAATATCTATTTACGCCAGAGGCACAACGGGAGTTTGCCAAAACTGGTTTCAGACCGGTGAATGCTCAGGTCGCTAAGGAGTTTGCCAGTAAATACCGTAAAGTTGATAAACTTTACAAAGTTGATGAATTTGGCGGCTGGAATGCCGTGAATACCAAATTTTTTGCGGATGGAGCAATTTTTGATCGAATCCAACAGGCAATTCGGCGTTAGGATATTGGTAAAAAAGGGATCCTAGGGTTCCCAAACCCTCAACTAGCCCCATCCTTACTGGTTTAGGATTTATCCCAATTCTCCAAATCCTCACTACAGATGGGGTATGGGGCTCTGTCCTCAAACTCCCTTTTTACAAAATCTCTTTAATTAGGCTGCGTAAGTCCTGACTTTAACTTTCTATAAATAAATTGAATATGAGTCATCCTGAAAAGTTTCAGAACCTAGCTGACAGTGCCAAAGCGCAGATTACGGAAATTACGATTGAAGAACTAACTCCTTTAATTTCCGAAGGGCAACCCTTACTGATCGATGTACGGGAGGAAAGCGAATGGAATCTGAGTCATGCTGCGGGTGCTACCCACCTTAGTCGAGGAGTAATTGAACTGAAGATTGAGGCGATCGCTCCCGCACTTGACACACCTATAGTCTGCTATTGTGGCGGCGGTAACCGATCTGCTCTAGTTGCTGAGAATCTGCAAAAGATGGGTTACACCAATGTTAAATCTTTAATAGGGGGATTTAAGGCTTGGCAGAAAGCTGATTTACCTGTTACTAATAGTCAAGATCAAAGAGAAGCTAGAGCCTCAATTACCCTAAGAATTGCCGAAGAATATCGCCAAGAGCCAGTTATTTCTCGGCTAGTTTCTGAATATGGTTTAACCATAAATATCAGCGCTGCAATCCTAGGGGAAAACACCAATAGTGATGGCTGGTTCAAATTGGACTTGGTAGGAAGCCAGGCTCAAATTCAGAGTGCATTGGTCTATCTGAATGATTTGGGCCTAGAGATATGGAGTAAGGAAAACCATGATGAGGGCTGGTAATGGCTAGAACTACTAATCAATGGCAAGGATCGCAAAAATCTAAATTCAAAATTTCCCTGCCCTGGCTTGTGACCTGGAGCTACCTAGTGGTAATTTTACTGATTCCAATCGCTGCCCTCTTCGCCAAGACTTTAACCACCAGCCCTGCAGAAATTTGGCGAATTGCTACTTCAGAAATTGCCCTCTCTGCATACGAAGTCACCTTTGTCACCGCGCTGTGGGCAGGAGGGATTAGTGGCATCTTCGGCACCCTATTGGCATGGGTTTTAGTGCGCTACAACTTTCCAGGCAAAAGAATAGTGGATGCCGCGATCGATTTACCTTTTGCCTTGCCCACGGCGGTAGCTGGCATTAGCTTAGCCACAGTTTATAGCTCTACTGGTTGGATTGGTGCTCTATTTGCCCCCTTGGGGCTTAGAATTGCTTTCTCCCGCTTGGGAGTATTTATTGCCATGTTGTTCATCGCTCTACCCTTTGTGGTGCGAACTTTGCAGCCCGTTTTGCAAGAACTAGAGAAAGAAGTAGAAGAAGCCGCCTGGTGTTTAGGTGCGAATCAATGGCAGACCTTTTATCGGGTCATCTTTCCGCCTTTGATCCCAGCTATTCTGACGGGAGTAGTATTGGGCTTTTCCCGTGCCGTAGGAGAGTTTGGCTCGGTGGTGATTGTGGCTTCTAATATTCCGTTTGAAGATTTGATTGCCCCAGTATTAATTTTTCAACGCTTAGAAGAGTACGACTATGCTGGTGCGACAATTATTGGCATGGTGATGCTGATCATTTCCCTAGGACTAATTTTAGTGATTAATTTCTTACAAAAATGGGGACAGCAGTATGATCACTAGAGCCTCAAATACCACTGGGCAAAATTCTGGCTTTTGGGTAAAAACTGGTTTGATTGCGATCGCTCTATTGTATTTGGGCTTGGTCTTAGTATTTCCAGTCGCAAATGTAATTTATGCCGCCTTTGAGAAAGGGATAGCCCCTTTTTTGACCGCTCTCACTATTCCTGATTTTATCAGTGCCGCCCAATTGACTCTATTGATTGCTGGGATTGCTTTGCCTCTCAATACCCTATTTGGGCTATGTGCTGCTTGGGTGATCGCCCGTAACCGATTTTGGGGCAGAACTTTGTTAATCAGCATTATTGATTTGCCCTTTTCGATTTCGCCGGTGGTGGTAGGGTTGCTGATTGTGCTGCTCTATGGTCGCAATGGCTGGCTGGGGGGAGTTTTACAGGCACTGGATCTAAAAGTAGTATTCTCCACCCCAGGCATTGTGATTGCCACCATAGTAGTGACTATGCCGTTCGTGGCACGGGAGGTAATTCCTGTACTTGAAGAAATTGGCAACTCAGAGGAAGAAGCCGCTAGAACCCTAGGGGCAAGTGATTGGCAGATCTTTTGGCGAGTCACCCTGCCGAATATTCGCTGGGGTTTGCTCTATGGGTTACTGTTGACCAACGCCAGAGCTATGGGCGAGTTTGGTGCAGTCTCGGTAGTATCAGGGAACTTAGCTGGCTTGACCCAAACTTTACCCCTTTATGTGGAAGAAGCCTATAAAAACTACCAATCTCAAGAGGCTTTTGCGGCATCTTTAATTTTGGGTTTGTTGGCTCTGGTGACTTTAGTACTCAAGGAAGTTTTGGAACGGAAAACTGGACGGAAGTCTCCATAATTCATTCCCCAGGCGCTGAGACTGAATCAAGTTCTAGGTTTAGCCCAGATAATCAGACCATAGAACACAACTGGTAAGCTGACTACGCAAATAGCGATCGCTTGCATCCGCAGAGGTGGGAGTGTGCCGAGATCAACTAAGGCGGGTGCTAGGTATTTAAGCAGACTGGAAATAGCTACCGACCAAACCAATAGCTGGATTAAAAATTTAATCATTTTGATCTTTTACCTTGGCGATCGCTGACTAGCCTTGACTTTAGCTGGATTAGGAAAACTTTGAATTGGTTTGCCAGCTAAGGCGCGATCCATAAAATCTCGCCAGATTGGCGCAACAAATACCCCCCCAGTTACACCAGAGGCCATCGGTGAATAGTCATCGTTACCAATCCAAATTGCCGTCGCCAGTTCAGCCGTATAGCCCACAAACCAAGCATCCCTGGCATCGGAAGTAGTGCCAGTTTTACCCGCTGCCGGTCGGCCATTACTCAAGATTGCCTCTTGACCAGTGCCATTATTAACCACGGCTCTGAGCGTATCAGTTACTTCCGCCACCGCATAGGGGTCTAGCACTAGAGGCAGAGACCGATTATTATCTAACAGCACATTGCCATTACTGTCAGTGACTCTGGCGACTAGAGTGGGCTTAGCACGGTATCCACCATTGGCAAAGGCGGCAAAAGCGCCGGCTGTTTCTAGAGGGGTAAGATCGGCTGCCCCTAAAGGCAAAGAAATCACTGGCTGCATTGGACTGGTAATGCCTAGCTTGCGGCAAATTTCAATTACTTTGTTTAAACCTACCTGCTGGCCTAACACTACGGCAGGAATGTTGCGGGATATTGCCACCGCCTGACGAATTGAGATCGGGCCACTAAAGGAGTTGTCATAGTTGCGAGGAGTATACCATTCATAGCCATCGGGGTAGCTGACCGGAGAATCGTCAATCACTGAGTCAGCGTTGTAGTTACCCGTAGCAAAAGCGGCGTAGTAGACAAAGGGCTTAAAGGAAGATCCCAGTTGCCTTCTAGCTTGGACAGCGCGATTAAATTGGTTTTGCTTAAAAGGCCCAACTCCACCTACTAGGGCGCGCACAAAGGCGGTTTTCGGCTCGACTGCCACCAGCGCAATTTGATCAGCATAGGCACCTTGGGCTTGCAGGCTATCATGCCCCCGTTGAGCGGCAGATTCAGCAATTTGCTGCATTTTCCAGTCAATCGTAGTTTGGACGCGCAACCCCCCCTTGAGCAAGACGTCTCTGCCAAATTTCTCCTCTAACTCCGCCGCTACTGCTTGGGTGATGTAGGGGGAGCGGCTAGGCTGATAGGAAGTGCCCTTGCCAATTTTGAGGGGTTGAGCTTTGGCAGCTTTGGCTTCGGCGGGGGTGATCCAGGCAATTTCCTGCATGCGCGCTAGTACGATCGCTTGGCGTTTTTTGGCGACTTTGTAATCAGCCTTGGGATTAAAGTCGGAGGGTGCTTGAATTGTGCCCGCTAGCATGGCGGCTTCGGCTAGGGTGAGTTCAGCCGCAGGCTTATTAAAATAGTTTTGCGCTGCCGCTTCTGCGCCGTTGACATTTTGCCCCCAATACACTTGATTGAGGTACATTTCCAGGATTTGATCTTTATTGAATACCTGCTCGACTCGCATTGCCAAAATGGCTTCTACGACTTTGCGGTTGACGCTGCGTTCATTGGTGAGAAACAGATTTTTGACTAGTTGCTGGGTGAGGGTAGAGCCACCTTCACGCGCTGCCCCTGAGCGCCAGTTTACTAGGATCGCCCGCGCGATGCCGCTAGGATCTACGCCCCGGTGACTATAAAAGAAGGAATCTTCGATCGCTAGCACTGCCCGTTTGAGGTGGGGAGAGATGCGATTGAGGGGCACAACCTCACGGTTGACATCACCATGGAGCCGAGCCAGCAGACCGCCGTCATAGTCGTAAATATAGCTGGTTTCATTGGGAACGTAGCCTTTGAGAATGCGCACATCTGGCAATTCTTTGAAACTGAGGGCTAAACCTACTAGACTGCCAGCGATCGCGCTAGCAGTGAGCATGGTTATGCCTAAGAGAACACCGCCAGTAGTCCGCAGCACAGCTTTAGAAATTTCGGTGGCATACCAACCACTGTTTCGGGTGTGATGTTTGATTTGCTTAATCCGCTCTGTTGCCACTTTCCCGCCCGCCATTCCTTGCTAAACTAGCTAGACTTTCGATTTGTTTTACTGTGAGTTTAGCCGAGATGAATGCCAATTTGCCAGTGCTTGATCAGGAAAACTTTAGCGCTCACCCGCCAGCTTGGTGGCAAAGGGGAGTAGTAGAAACCTTCCCTGCCAGTGCAGATCAGAATTTGGCTTTGGCATTGCAGACTAGCGATCGCCCCTTGAGAGTGAAACTGGGAATTGATCCGACCCGACCCGACTTGCACCTAGGGCATACGGTGGCTTTACGCAAGTTGCGTCAGTTCCAGGATGCGGGTCATGTGGCAGTGCTGATTATTGGCGATTTTACGGCGCAAATTGGCGATCCCACTGGAAAATCCGAAGCCAGACCTAGGTTGACTGCGGCAGAGGTAGCCTTCAATGCCCAGACCTATCTGAGTCAGGCTGCCAAAATCCTCAATTTTGATCACCGCCTGGAGCTCAAATATAACAGCGCTTGGCTAGGAAAGCTCAATCTAGAGCAGGTAACTAGTTTGCTGTCTAGTATGACCCTAGGACAAATGCTGGCCAAAGAAGGGTTTAGCGATCGCTATGCCAAGGGAGTACCCGTATATCTGCATGAATTTTTATATCCACTGATGCAGGGCTATGACTCAGTGGCGGTGAATGCCGATCTAGAACTGGGTGGCACAGATCAAAAGTTTAATATCCTGGTGGGGCGGGATTTGCAGTTGCGGCAGCAATCATCTGGGCAGTTCGGCATGCTGTTACCCCTGTTGATTGGTTTAGATGGGGTGCAGAAAATGTCTAAGTCCCTAGACAACTATGTGGGCATCAGTGAAGAACCCCTGTTGATGTATTCTAAGCTGGAAAAAGTACCCGACCACTTGATAAATCAATACTTTGAGCTGCTGACTGACTTGGATCTAAATCACTTGCCTGCTAATCCGCGCGATCGCCAAAAACTTCTAGCTCTTACCCTGGTATCTCAGTTTCACAGCCCTGACCTCGCCCACCAAGCCCAGCAGGATGCCGCCAAAATTGTGTTGAGCGGTCAAACTACTGATCTAGGGGAATTGCCAGAATTTGATTTAGCTCAAGTGCAGTTTCCCGCGCCCCTGTTTTACCTGCTCAAAGCTACAGGCCTGTGCAAGAGCAATAGCGAGGCCCAGAGCCAAATTAGCAATGGGGCGGTGCGCTTAGATGGGGAAAAGATCCCAGAGCAGACCTTTAGCCAGGGGGCAGATCTGCAAGGCAAAGTCTTACAGGTGGGCAAGAAAAAATTTCTGCGCTTAATCTGATCCTTGAGATTAAGTCTGTGTCTAATTTCGACTGAACTCAAGTTAGATCGGCAAATACCTGCTGCACCGCCGGATGACAAATTTTGCCCTGGTGAATATTCAAACCCTTGGCTAAAGACAGATCCTGATCTAGGGCAGTGAGTCCTTGGGCAGCGATCGCTTGAATGTATGGCAGGGTAGCATTGACTAGAGCTTGGGTAGCCGTCCAAGGTACTGCCCCTGGCATATTCGGCACGCCGTAGTGGATTACACCTGCTTGGCTAAATACTGGTTGACTGTGGGAGGTAGGACGCATGGTAGCGACACAGCCCCCCTGATCCACTGCCACATCCACAATTACCGAGCGCGATCGCATGGTGGCAACTAAGTCAGCACTGACTAGAGCGGGTGCCCGCCGCCCTGGAATCAATACTGCCCCAATCAGCAGATCTGCTCCTGGTACGGTTTCAGCGATCGCGCTGGGACTGCTATAAATTAGCTCTACCCTAGAGCCAAAAATCTGCTCTAACTCTCCTAGTCGTTTCACATTTAAGTCCAAGATCTGCACCCTGGCTCCCAATCCCACCGCAATCTTGGCGGCTTCCGTACCCACCATCCCACCTCCCAAAATCACCACTTGCCCTGGTCTGACCCCAGGAATACCGCCCAACAATACCCCACTACCTCCCTGTTGACGAGTCAAAAAATGAGCGCCAAATTGAGTTGCCAGCCTGCCCGCAATCATACTCATGGGTGTGAGCAAGGGTAACTGCCCATTCGCCAATTCCACGGTTTCATAAGCAATACAGGTAGCACCTGAGTTTAGCAGTGCTTGGGTAAGCGATCGGTTAGCTGCTAGGTGTAAATAGGTAAATAACACCAAATTTGGATGTAAAAGCCTATATTCTGACTCTAATGGCTCCTTGACTTTAACTACTAGTTCTTGGCTATAGACCTGGTTGGTTTCAGTAGCGATCGCTGCTCCTGCCTGCTCATAGGCCTGATCGAGAAACCCTGATCCTAGACCCGCCCCAGTTTCTACCCAAACCTGATGCCCTTGCTGCACCAGGCTCGCCACTGCGGCTGGGGTTAGCCCTACCCGAAACTCTTGATCTTTGATCTCCTTGGGCACACCAATTTTCATACATTGCTCCATATTATTGGTCTACTCATACTTTACCCAATCAGGACTTACACAGCCTAATTTGGGAACTGTTGGCAAAAGGGAGTTTGAGGGCATAGCCCCGCCATATAAATGAAGTTTGAAAGGAAAAATGGCAGGGATTTACAAATTAGAAATCAAAGAAAGCGAAGAAGAACTAATCATTTTTGATCTGTGTGAACTGGTATGTCAGCGGCTCAAAATTCAACTACAAGCACAGGTGGAAATACTGAGAAACCTAGACGGAATCAGGAGTTTCTCTCCTTAGTCCCATTGAAAATGGAGGTTGGGGATCACCTTTGCTTTAGTCCTCAGTGGGAAAGGAGTAGGCGGAAACCTATGGTTTGCTCCCAAATGGGTAAGCTCTAATGCTGGTAAGATGTATGAATAACCTGAATCTACTTTATTTCCCATGACTACGAATACTGAGGTATTGCAATATCCAATTTTGGGTGCTAGGCGTTTTAGTAATATCTTTTTTGCCGTAATTGTGGCGATCGGAGCATCGGGCTTCTTGCTAGCAGGACTATCTAGCTACTTTAAGGTCAACCTCTTGCCTACTGCTAACCCGGTGATGGTAGATTTTCTGCCCCAGGGCATTGCTCTGAGTTTCTATGGCATAGCTGGCACTCTACTAGATGCCTATCTCTGGTTTGTGATTGCGATCGACTTAGGGGGCGGATTTAACGAGTTTAATCGCTCTACTGGCAAAATTCGGATCTTTCGCCGCGGCTACCCAGGTAAAGATCGGCTGCTAGATTTTGAATACGCGATCGCTGATGCCCAGGCAGTGAGAGTAGATTTACGCAATGGCCTCAATCCCAAACGAGCACTCTATCTACGACTCAAGGGTAAAGGTGATATTCCACTCACTGAAGTGGGTCAACCGATGGGATTAGCTGAACTAGAAGATCGGGGAGCAGCGATCGCTAAGTTCTTAGCTGTACCTTTAGAAGGAATCTAGAGTTGAACGCAGATTGACTAGAGTGGGGCTGCGGTCTGAAACGCCCTTCTTACAACAGTTCCCAAATTAGGCTGCGTAAGTCCTGACTAATAGTAGATTGAAGATTGGGAGAATTGGCATTAGGAACTGGAAGCAGAGAAGTATTGGTTGCCAGGATAAAAAGCAGCTACTGGTGAAATCATGCTCCAAATAGGTTCCAAGAAGAAAGAGGAGCAAGCTTAACACTTTCTCCTCCGGTGACCAAAATTTAAGAGCCTTAAATTGTGTATAAATTAACTGGCTTGCCTATTTATTTACCAAAAATCGCACAAAAATTAACTCAGACCTTACGCAGCCTAACTAAAGAGAGCCTGTAAAAAGAGAGTTTGAAGGAGCTTAGGGCAATCTTTTAGGACAATCTTAGCGATATAGGGTATCGTTGCCTAAGATTTTTGGCCAGTTCTGGTTGGCGCTGACAATTTTCTTGGGGGTATCTTGGAGCCACTCTTGCTGAGCCTCGGCGCTGTAGTTTAAATAGAGCTTGCCATCACGCACTTCCCAAGCGGTAGGTACTGTGGTAGCTAGATCACCATTGCTAGCAGCTTTGGCACAGTAACCGCCATACTGGGGTGCATATTTCTCTGGATTTTTAGCAAATAGATCCCGATGGTTAGCACTAGAAAACTGCCAAGTAGCTCCATTCCACTTGTGGGTAAACTGCTTAGTACCTGCAACCTGTTTCTTCTGGGTAAAGTAGGCTACTACATCTTGCCCATCCAGAGCTACACCATTTTCAGTATAGACCTTGGGGTGTTTTGCCGACTTGCTGGCGCAGGGATTAGACTTGCTGGCACAGGGGTTTTTCTTGGCAGCGCAGGGATTAGACTTGCTGGCACAGGGGTTTTTCTTGGCAGCGCAGGGATTGGACTTGCTAGCACAGGGATTTTTCTTGGCAGCGCAGGGATTAGACTTGCTAGCACAGGGATTGGCATCACTGGCACAGGGATTATTTTTAGGCGCACAACTCTTTAGGCGAGTTTCAGTCTTAGTGCCACTGTTTACTCTAGATTCAGCATTTACTAGACTACTGCTAGCCAAAATTGTGCCTAGAACTGAAGCGATCGCAAGGCTAGAAATCAAAGCAATTTTCATAGTTGGTCATCCGCTAGATAATTTTTGGGTAATAATCTCAGCCATTAGGTGACTGGCTGGCTGTATTTGACTTACGCTGAAGCAGTTCAAATTGGATGAGTAAAGTTGACAAATTATAATCTAGTAATTCTGGGCGGTGGCTCTGCTGGTTTAGTGGTAGCTAGTGTTGCCGCTCAACTTCAAGCTAAGGTAGTTTTAATTGAACGCGATCGCTTGGGTGGAGATTGCCTGTGGCATGGGTGTGTGCCAAGTAAAGCCCTAATCGAGGCTGCCCGCGCCGTCTATCAAATTAATCAAGCCCAAAAATTTGGTATTCAAGTATCCCAAGTCAAAATTGATTTTGCCCAGGTGATGGCCCATGTCCACCACGCGATCGCCCAAATTCAACCCCATGATTCTCCCGAACGGTTTCGCAGCCTGGGTGTGGAAGTTCTCTTCGGCAGCGGCGAATTTATCAACCCCCATGCTTTTCAACTCCAAGATCGGCTTTTGACTGCCAATGCCTTTGTGATTGCTACTGGCTCCCGTCCCCAGATTCCTGCCATTTCTGGGCTAGACCAAGTACCCTATCTCACTAACCGCACGATTTTTGATTTGCAGGAATTGCCCGAATCCTTAATAATTTTAGGTGGGGGAGCGATCGCTTGTGAACTAGGTCAAGCTTTTAGCCGTTTAGGAACTCAAGTGACAATTCTTACCCGTGGCGATCGCCTACTCAGCAAAGAAGAACCAGAAATTTCCCAGTTAGTGGAGGCCCAGTTTCGGCAAGAGCAAATTACCCTGGTCAAAAACTGCCAGATTAACCAAATTAGCGCCCACAATACTCAAATTTCAGTAGCAACGGCTCAAGCTAACTACAGTGCTACCCACCTGCTGCTTGCCACCGGTCGCCTCCCCAATCTGGAAGGTCTCAATCTCTCAGCCGCTCAAGTCAAATATAGTGATCGCGGCATTCTAGTCAATGCCTTTCTTCAAACTAGCAATGCCAAAATCTATGCCTGTGGAGATGTGATCGGTCAGATGAACTTCACCCATGCGGCTGGTACCGCCGCTGCCACTGTTGCCCAAAATGCCCTATTTTTTCCCTCTAGCAAAATGAACTGGCAGATAGTCCCCTGGGCAACTTTCACCGATCCCGAAATTGCCCACCTTGGGCTGACTGAAGCGGAAGCCCTTGCCCAATATCCTCAAATTCAAGTCCTCCAAACTCCCTACAGTCAGGTAGATCGCGCTCAAGCCGCCGCCGAAACTACTGGTTTTGCCAAGATCATCTGTAGAGCCAATGGCGAAATTTTGGGAGCTCACTTGGTTGGGGCAATCGCCGGTGAATTAATCCATGAGATTAAACTCGCCATGCAAGCCAAGCTTAAAGTTAGCGCCCTCAGTAGCATTCATATTTACCCCACCCTTGCCGAAATAGTTAGCAAAACTGCTTTGCAACGTAGTAAGCAAAACTACAGCCAAAACCACCGTCTCCAGGGATTTCTGCGCCAAGTTTTTGATCTCAAGCGCAAGTGGTTAGGTTCGTCAGCCATTCTAAAAAAAATCAAACAATCTTAAGCAAAAATTCTCGGCTGTGATAAGGTCAAGAGTGTAGTATTCTACACTATTCCTCACTAGATACCGATATTATGACTTTACGTTTAGGCGACACCGTTCCTGACTTTACCCAGGAGTCCTCCGCAGGCACAATTAACTTTCATGAATGGATTGGGGATAGCTGGGCAGTCCTGTTCTCCCACCCCAAAGACTATACCCCCGTTTGCACCACTGAGCTAGGCGAAGTTGCCAAGCTCAAGCCCGAATTTGATAAACGCGGTGTTAAGGTGATCGCTCTCAGTGTAGACGATGCCGAATCCCACAAGGGCTGGATTGGTGACATCGAAGAAACTCAAAGCTGTGCCGTCAACTATCCAATTTTGGCAGATGGCGATCGCAAGGTATCAGATCTCTATGGCATGATTCATCCCAATGCCAACAACACCCTCACCGTCAGATCCGTATTCATTATTGACCCTAGCAAAAAACTGCGCCTCGAACTCACCTACCCCGCTAGCACTGGTCGCAACTTTGTGGAAATTTTGCGCGTAATCGATTCCTTGCAACTCACTGATCATCACAGCGTTGCTACTCCCGTCAACTGGAAAGATGGAGATGACTGTGTGGTAGTACCTTCCATCTCTACCGAAGATGCTAAAGTGAAGTTCCCCAAGGGTGTAACCGAGATCAAGCCTTACCTGCGCATGACTCCCCAGCCCAATAAGTAAATCACTCCAGATTGATTACAGGTCTGAGCTTAGCCCGTCTGCCACCAATGAGAATTGAAATGGGTGACGGGGTAAAACCCCTTCGTGGGGCGAAACTCCACACCCGATCTGTAGTGAAGATTCTGTAATGAAGATTTAGAGAATTGGTATTAGGACTTACGCAACCTAACTAGGCGGCTGTGGCAAGAGCAGAGTTTGAGGACAGAGCCCCACACCCCGCTTAGAGCAAGGGTTTTAGATCACCTTTCCTGTAACTAAATTCGATCCAGGGCAAGATTTAACCTCAGCACATTCACGCCTGGTTCGCCAAAGATTCCCAGAAAGCGCTCATCAGTATGTGCTTGAACCAGAGATGTTAGTTGAGCGACAGGGAGTTGCCGAGTTTGGGCTACCCGAGCAATTTGGGAGCGAGCCGATTTGATCGAAATATGGGGATCTAAGCCAGAGCCAGAAGTATAAACTAAATCTGCAGTGGGCTCAATTCCTGCGGCTTGAAGTCTCTCTACTGCTAATTTAATTCGATCGCGCAGAGCAGAGTTACTGGGAGCAAGATTACTCGCCCCCGATATGCCTGTTTTTAATATTCCTGCCTGATCGCCTTGGGGATTGATAGAACTGTAATTGATTGTGCTGGGACGACTATGGAAATAGCGATCGCTGGTGAAAGGCTGACCAATCAAGCTTGAGCCGATTACTTGCCCTTGGGAGTTCTTGATTAAACTGCCATTGGCTTGGTAGGGAAACACTACTTGCCCTGTAATCAAAATTACTCCAGGATAAACCACTGCAACCACAACCCAGAGAATCAGGGTGAGCCGAATGGCTCTAATTATTTCATGAAAAAGATTCATTAGAAGCGCTCCGGTTGAAACATGACAACAAACAGATAGATCGAAAAGCAAAAGGTCAGCAGCAACAAAACTCCCAGAGCATAGGCTTGAGCCCGAGAAAACTCACTGCCGGTGGCAGCTTGGAGAGCGGGGGCAGTAATTAAATTGAGACAGAGCAGAAAGAAAAGCGATCGCGCGATTTTTGGCTGGTTGATTTGCCGCCACAGGTGCTGAACTTCACTAAACAAAGGGAGTTTCATAAATTTAACTAAGTAGTTGGGTTAAAGTAAAGTTACAATTCAAGCCGAAAAATTTTCTAAAACCCTTGGCGGGGTTACGCCCCTTCCCTATCTTCAGATCTACCTACTTAAAAGAACGGGACTTACCCGGTCTGATTTAGAAAGTGTCGTAAACAGGGGGATTGAGGGCAGAGCTCCACGCCCCACTTAAATTCAGGTTTTTAGATCACGTTTGCGCAAGCCCTAAAGGAATGATCAAATCGATTAACTTAATTGCGATAAATGGCGCAATCACCCCACCTAAGCCGTAAATTAGAATATTTCGCTGGAGCAGTTGACCGGCGGTGAGGGGGCGAAATTCCACCCCTTTGAGCGCCAGGGGAATCAAGGCAGGAATAATCAAAGCATTATAAATCAACGCTGCCAGAATGGCGGATTGAGGGCTTTTCAGTCCCATGATATTTAAGCTGCCGATGCCGGCGCTAGCAAAAATAGTAGGGATAATCGCAAAGTACTTGGCAATATCATTGGCGAGGGAGAAAGTAGTTAGCGCTCCCCGCGTAATCAATAGTTGCTTACCAATTGTAACTAAATCAATCAACTTGGTTGGGTCGGAATCCAAGTCCACCATATTGGCGGCTTCCTTGGCAGCTTGGGTGCCTGAATTCATCGCTAGGCCGACATTTGCCTGAGCTAAAGCTGGAGCATCATTGGTGCCGTCTCCAGTCATGGCAACTAATTTACCTTGCGCCTGTTCTTGACGAATCACATCGATTTTGTCTTCGGGGGTCGCTTCAGCGATGAAATCATCCACACCTGCTTCCTGGGCAATTACCGAAGCAGTAATGCGGTTATCCCCAGTTAGCATCACGGTGCGCACACCCATGCGGCGAAGCTGGTCAAACCGTTCCTTGATTCCAGGTTTAATGATGTCTTTGAGATAGATAATGCCATAGACTTCTCGATCCTGACAGACTGCTAGAGGTGTGCCGCCTAGCTTTGAGACCCGTTCGTAGGCTTGATCAAGTTCGGTCGGAATAGTGCCACCACGCGATCGCACAAAGCCTTTAATTGCTTCTACTGCCCCTTTGCGTAGTTCAGTTCCGATCGCTAAGTTAGTACCACTCATGCGGGTACGGGCAGAAAATTCTATCCCTTCGGCTTCAGCAGGATCAAAGCTCAGATTAGCTCCCAGTTGCTCTGCTAGCTGCACGATTGATCTGCCCTCAGGGGTTTGATCGAATAGACTAGCTCCTAGGGCGATCGCTGCCATTTGTGGGAGCGAATGTCCATTTACGGGAATAAACTCATCGGCTAAGCGATTTCCTAAGGTAATTGTGCCAGTTTTATCTAAAACCAAGGTATTGACATCACCACAGACCTCTACGGCTCGCCCTGAAGTGGCAATCACATTAAACTGGGCTACTCGATCCATCCCTGCAATGCCGATCGCACTTAATAGACCGCCAATGGTGGTGGGAATTAGGGCTACCAAGAGTGAAACTAGAATCGCGATCGTGGTAGGGGAGTTGACATAGTTTGCCAAGGGCAACATGGTGGCAATCACAATCAAAAACACTTGAGTTAATACGGTCAACAAAACGGTTAGAGCAATCTCATTCGGGGTTTTTGATCGTTCTGCTCCTTCCACTAGGGCAATCATCCGATCAATAAATCCCTGACCTGGATCAGCCGTAATCCGAATTACCAATTGATCGGAAACCACACGAGTTCCACCAGTGACCGAGCTAGAAATATCCGTACCAGGCTGTTTCAGTACTGGTGCAGATTCGCCGGTAATGGCAGATTCATCCACGGAGGCAAGACCTGATACCACTTCGCCATCTGCCGGAATAATTTCGCCTGCAATTACGCTCACCTGTTCATCTCGGCGTAGAGCCGTGGATGGGATCATTTGGGTAGTGCCGTCGGGCATGATTTTGCGGGCAGTGGTATCTGAACGAGTGGCGCGCAGGGAATCAGCTTGAGCTTTGCCTCTACCTTCGGCGATCGCTTCGGCAAAGTTGGCAAATAGTACCGTAAAGAACAAAATTAGCGTAATTGAGCCATTGAGCAGGCGCTGTTGACTTGAATCAGCAGTAACTGTGCCAAATAGATTTGGTTCAATCGTAACCGTAGCAGTGATCACAGTGCTGACCCACACCAAAAACATGACTGGATTTCGCACCGCAATTCGCGGCTCTAGCTTACGAACAGATTCCCGTACTGCCCGACCATACAGCCCTGCCATTTCAGCTTTAGGAGTGTGTTTGCGCTCACCGCGCATTTTGGTGTTAGTCATGTTAAATACCTGGGGCAATTTGAAAGGCTTCAGCGATCGCACCTAGAGCGAGAACAGGGAAAAAAGTCAAGGCACCCATAATTAGTATTACTCCAGCAGTTACAGCAATAAATAGTAGGGTGTCAGTGCGTAAGGTGCCTGTGGTCATGGGTACAAGTGGTTTTTTCGCCATCCCATCTGCCAGCAAAATCAATGCTCCCATCGGAATGTAGCGCCCGGCAATCATGCTTAGGGAAGTGGTCAGATTCCACCAGAGGGTACTATCGCCCAAACCTTCAAAGCCTGAGCCGTTATTCGCTGCTGCCGAGGCATACTCATAGACTACTTGGGACAAACCATGAAAGCCAGGATTACTAATTCCTGCTAGCTGACTAGGGAATGCCAAGGTAATTGCGCTGGGAATCAAGATAAAAATAGGATGCACCAACAGAATCAGAAAACTGGTAAGCACCACTTCCCGTTTCTCAATCTTCCGTCCTAGAAATTCTGGCGTGCGTCCCACCATCAGCCCGGTGACGAATACTGTCAAAATCAAATAGGCGAATAGATAGGCAGTTCCTGTCCCTTGCCCACCCCAGACAATTTGCAAGAACATATTGCCTAACATTACCGCACCACTGAGGGGCATAAACGAATCATGCATACTGTTGACCGCACCAGTCATAGTGCCTGTGGTAGTGATCCCATAGAGCGCCGACTGGGCCCAGCCAAATCGAACTTCCTTGCCTTCGAGACTGGCTTGCCCACTGCCCAAAAGTGTATTTACTAGGGGATTGCCCTGATATTCCGCGATCGCGGCTACGCCAATAAACACCAGGTAAATACCAAATACCATGCCATAGACTAGCCAAGCTTGCTGCCGGTTGTTGGCAAACACCCCATAGGTGTAGATTAGCCCCGCAGGGATACACATCATTCCTAGGATTTGGAGCAAATTACTCAAGCCATTGGGATTTTCAAAGGGATGGGCAGAATTAACCCCAAAAAAGCCGCCGCCATTTTCACCCAACTGCTTAATGATTTCAAAATGAGCCACTGGCCCAAGGGCGATCGCCTGCTGCAAACTAGGATTTTCCAGAGTTGGCACAATTACTGGTGGCGATAGAGTTTCTGGTACACCCAACCCCACTAAAGCGATTGCTCCCACTAGACTGACGGGTAAAAGAAGGCGCGTAATCGCCAGCACTAAATCAACGTAAAAATTGCCTAAAGACCTGCCCGTTAAACCACGAATAAAGGCGATCGCTACCGCAATCCCCGTAGCTGCGGAGGTAAAAAACCAAAACCCCAGTGCCATCACCTGGCTGAAATAGCTAAAGGTAACTTCGCCAGAGTAGTGCTGTTGATTGGTATTCGTAACAAAAGAAATGGCTGTGTGCAACGCCAAATCCCAACTTGGAGCCGTTAAACCTGTAGGATTGAGAGGTAGCAGCCCTTGCAGCATCAGAATTCCAAATCCAAAACCTGCCATCACCAGATTGCTGATCAATACAGCACGGATATACTGAGAGCCACTCATTTGCACTTGAGTACGAATTCCACTCCAGCGATAGCACAGCCCTTCAATCGGAGTCAGAATCGGATCAAGCCAAGTAGATTTTCCTGAAAAAATGCGTGCCATGTATCCCCCCGCTAGAGGTGTCAAAATCAACACCAACAGTAGGGTTACAGCGATTTGAATCCAGCCCTGTACCATAGGTAAATCCGCCAATAAATCCTTGAGACCTGCTCCATAAGCATGGGGCTAAACCAGGAAAAATAACAGGTATAGGGGGGGTATAACCTCAAATAAACGCTCCTAAACGCTCTCTGTGGTTGACCAAAGCAGCATAATAAAAGTTAGGACTTACCCAAAGGTGATCTAAAACCCTGGCTTTAAGTGGGGTGTGGGGCTCCACTTGAGGGCTTTGCCCTCAGACTCCCTTTTTACAACAGTTCCCGAATTGGGCTGCGTAAGTCCTGAAAGTCTTAGGTGCAAATGGGGAGCGGGGTGTAGTGAGAGCAAACCCTTCAGGGTATTCTTGGGCACCACCTCCCAAATCAGACAGCGCAACAGAATAATTAAGAAATCCCCGACTATGGTACCCGATCACTCCCATATCCCTGCTCACGCTTACTTTGCAGGAATGATTGGGATCATTTTTACTCTTGAATTTTTCACGCCATCGATGTTTATTTTTGGCTACCTCTACACTGTACCAATCCTGTTTGCCAGTGGAAAATTGCCCCGTAAGCAGATTATTCCCATTACCCTATTCAGCATTGGGCTTACTCTACTTAATATTCTGGTGCCTGATTTTAGTCGAATCACCACGCTAACCGTAGTCAATCGCCTAATTGCCGCTTTCGCCCTCTTAATCACTGGGTTCTTGAGCGATCGCAACCGGCATTATCAAGCAGCGATTTCTGATCAACAAATTCGCCTAGAATCAAATACCAAACTGATGGGATTACGAGAAGACTTTACCTTCACGCTTACCCATGATCTAAAAACTCCTCTTTTAGGAGCGATCGAGACTTTGAAAGCCTTTGAGCTTAAGCAATTCGGTGGGGTTTCCCCTATCCAGACTTCTGTAATTCATACCATGATTCGTAGTCATCAAAATAGCCTACAACTCCTAGAAACCCTGCTGGAAATTTATCGCAATGATCTAGAAGGACTACCTCTGCACTTGACCACCATAGACTTGACTAGCTTGGCGGAAGAAGCGGTAAGTGCCTTACTGGGACTGGCAGCTAGCCGTCGGATTCATTTCTCATTTGATTATGGTGAAGCCAATATTCGTCGCTCTCTATGGGTAAAAGCAGATCGAATGCAACTAGAACGAGTCTTTAACAATCTTTTAGTTAATGCTATTAACCATTCGCAAAAGGGCGATCGGGTTGAGATTGTCCTAGAATCATCCGCAAGTTGGCAAGTAGTAAAAATTATGGATCGAGGATCAGGGATTCATGCTGCGGAGCTACCCCACCTATTCGAGCGATTTTTTCAAGGTCAGACTAATCGCCAAGCCAAAGGTACAGGCTTGGGACTTTATCTGTCGCGGCAAATTATTGATGCCCATGGCGGTAAAATTTGGGCAGAAAACCGCATCTCCAAGGGA
The DNA here is from genome assembly GCA_033762795.1 of Pseudanabaenaceae cyanobacterium bins.68. GTDB lineage: Bacteria > Cyanobacteriota > Cyanobacteriia > Pseudanabaenales > Pseudanabaenaceae > JANRLH01. The sequence goes on along the minus strand of JANRLH010000029.1, from coordinate 9,144 downwards.
GCTTTATTTGGCTTCAAATTACTGAGTAGTTTATGACTTTTCCATCCTTGAAAATTCTATTGGTCGAAGATGATGAGCTATTTCGCTTAGGTTTGCGAGTACGGCTACAACAGGAAGAAGGTCTAGAAATTTTAGCCGAGGCGAATGATGGTGAAACGGCGATTGAATTAGTAGAAACCCACCCAATCAATCTGGTGCTACTGGATGTGGGGCTGCCTGGAATTGGTGGGATAGAGACTTGTTATCAGCTTAAACAGCGTTACCCTGACCTTCCAGTTTTAATCTTAACTTCTCATTCCCAGCCGGCGCAGATTGCCCGCTTGATCAACTGTGGAGCTCAAGGCTATTGTGTAAAGGGAATGGCTGCGGAGACCTTAGTCTTGGCATTGCGATCAGTGGCAATAGGTGCTTCTTGGTGGGATGCTCCCGCTACCGATACCATTCGTTCAGGCCTTCAACAGCCAGCCCGATCTGAGTCATTTCAACCCCTTAGCCCCAGAGAACAGGAGGTGCTAACCCTGATTGCCTTGGGCAAGAGTAATACTGAAATTGCTAAAATGCTCTACATCGCTCCAGGTACAGTTCGTGTGCATGTTCATGCCATTTTGCATAAGTTGGGGGTGCGTGATCGGACTCAAGCAGTGATTGTGGGCATACAGAATCAACTAATCGCTAACACGATCTAAACCGTTGGCTCTAAGTGGGATGATGAAGCTCTGCCTTCAAGCTCCCTAAAGTTAGTAGGCAGAATTCCTGAATATATTTGTCAAACATTGATTGAGGAAGGGAAGAAGAAATATTTCACACCAGCAGTAAGAACTGCTAAAAACAGCCCAATGAATACACTGCGAGTAAGGGCTTCTTCTGCAATTAAGCGCTTATCGACTCCATCAAATTTTTGATCAATTCGCTTGATTTCCCCTTTGAGCTCAGTTTCAACTCGCTTGATTTCTCCAGTCAGATGGGTTTCAACTCTGCTAATTTCGCCTTTGAGCTCAGTTTCAACTCTACTAATTTCGCCTTTGAGCTGAGTTTCGACTCTGCTAATTTCACCTTTGATCTGAGTGAAACCGACCTCCATTTTTTTGTCCATCTCAGCGAAGCGTAACTCGTTTTTTTTGTCTAGTGCCAAGATTAGATCTTTTAGCTCTTGATTGGTGACATCACTCATGGGTTTTGTTGTTTTGAGATTATTCTATGGGCTGATCTTAGTATCGAAATAGTTTTCGCCATGGTTTGGTGTTGCACATCTGAAAAATGATGGGGGTGAAGCCCCCTGCACGGGATTCCCTTCCATACCCAAATTATCTGGGGATACCATAAATTAGCACAAGACCGTAAAGGAATGCGCTCAAAGCAAATATGCGAAAAGAACTTTCTTTCTGCAGTTCGATCTCTACTCGCATCACATTTAAGATCACGCTACCTGACATCCAACTTCAGAGCATTAAGACTAATAATTCACCAACTTTAGAGGAAACCCGAATTGCCGCACCTGTAATTATTGCTGCTACTAGCAGCCAACGACCTAATCGATCATAGTTGAGGGCATGTTGCTCATGAAGTTTTTGCTCTATCACCAGAAAGTTAGGACTTACGCAAATGTGATCTAAAACCCTGACTGTAACTAGGGTGTGGGGCTCCACTTGAGGGCTCTGCCCTCAAACTCCCTTTTGACAACACTGCCAAAATCAGTCTAAGTCCAGAAAGTGTAAGCCAATCGGAAAAAACAGCAGCAGGCATTCCAGCATATTGCTCCTAAATTAGGTTTATTCGACAGGGATAATTCCGCACTCGACCCAATCTAAATCACGCTCCACATGCACTTCTAGTTCTCGCTCCACATATTCCCATTCTTGGCTACTACGCATCCGTGTCAGCATTTGGTCAAAGGCTAGCGCATGCTCTGGTGCAAATTCAAACCAAGTGAGGAAGTCAAAAGGTTCGCCTAAATCTCGACAGTGAAATAGGCGGCGAGCTACTCTCGGCAAATATTCTATGCCAACAGCGGTGTGGTGAGATTGCTCCTCAAAAATTGCTCGGCGTTGATCTTGAGCCAATTCCCACCAGCTATTTCTCTTCTTAATTGGAATCAAGACAGCTCGTACTGCTTCTTGGCGATCAAGTGGTGGTTGAACAGTTTTTAATTGATCCTGCTCTAGGCGAGTGGAATAGCGGATGTTGCTGGTAAAGCATTGCAAATTCCATGCACTATCTTGAGGCGGTAGATCAATCTTTTGATTGAGAATGTGCAGACGCTCAGTGGCTTGTAGAGCAGAACCAATAATTTCTCTGACCTCTAGTACCCGCCATTGTCCCTGCTTGCCACCGATAAATGAAAATCTATTGTTCATAATTTGGTACTCCTAAATTTATGCTTGAGATCAAATCTGGTCAAAGGCGGTTGCAACCCACTAACTAATAGTACTTTATACCTTCTACTAGCTAGCGATCGTACCTGCCCATAGCCGCCAATGTCCTTGGTGATCAGCCATTTTCTTGCGGTGGGATTACCAAAATCGCCACAAATCTCTTGACCGAAATCAATTTAGGACTTACGCCAAGGTGATCTAAAACCCTGGCTTTAAGTGTTTACAACAGTTCCCAAATTAGGCTGCGTAAGTTCTGCTGGTAATACCAAGGGATAGAGATAAGGAGAAACATACCAGCAGGGATGATCATAGCTTTGATCCCCAGGTGAGAATCCCATTCCAATAACCTACTGTTCTTGATATTGCGATTTTCAAAAGAATGTAGTACAGAAATCATTAAAACCCAATGCGGGGCTGCGTACTGCGATCCTTTTGGTCACTCATTAACTTGCAAACTGCAATAATTCCAGAGCAGCCCCCGATCTACTACAAAAGTAGAACCAGTAACAAGTGTTTCATCTGCCTGTGACTAGCGCTACTTTGCCTTGAAACCGATTCATAATTTCTGCCTGATCTTTTAAGCTAAATTGGGGGCTTTGCCCCCAAGCTTGATTTACTTCACTTCAGCAGCAGCAAATTTAGCAATCTTGCCCTTCTTGATCGCAACTACTACGTCATAGGTAGTGCAGAGAGAAGCAGTGGTGTTATCTTTCTTGCTGTAGAGATTGACTACCATGCCTGCCCCACCAGGTTGAATACCGATTGGCGAAAGGTCTTCCTTGTAGTATTCACGCAGCAATTTTGCACTCTCCGGCTTGCCCTTAACCCCAGAGATTTTAGTGATTTTCTCTTGAGAAGAGAGGGATTGAGCTTGAACTTCGCTGGGGATGATGAGATTCGGAATCACAGTTACGCCAGAAAGCCCCAACACACCTGCTAATAGAGCACTACCGATCGCATTATTCATTTTCATTTTGGAAATCTCTTGATGGAAATTTGAACTGGACATTTAAACTACGGATATCCAAAGCGATCGGTTTAACCGTTTACAAATCTTGACCTATACCAATTCTCTAAATCTTCACTGCAGATGGGGTGTGGGGCGCGTAGCCCTAGATTTCAATTGAAGGCTCTGTCCTCCAACTCCCTTTGTCTAAGTCTTGTAAATTTTAAATGCTGAGTTGGGTAAAACTATTCTGGTGTTGCGCAACGCCCTAAGATCAATAGCTAGCTGAAGAATCTAGGCTTGTGCTGCTAACTGTAAGGTGTAGCTCTCTAAATTGTGCAAATGCTGTTTGATCTGGTTATAGGCCTCTAATGAATAGTTCAGATCCCGCTGCCTAGCATGTTGTTCGAGGGTGGCAGCCAGGTCTGCTACGGCAGTAAAGCCCACGGTACTGGCAGAACCGCGCAGAAAATGAGCTTCGGTAAATAGCTGCTCGTAGTTATCCTCAGTAATCGCTGCCTTTAGTAGATCCAAATGGGACATGACATTCTGCAGAAAGGACTTGAGCAGTTCTTGCTGAAATTCTGGGCTGTGGCTAGAGACTTCCCGCAGGTATGACCAATCAAACTCTAAATCTGCGGTGGCTAATTTAGGCGGCGCAGTTAGAGGGCTATTTCCCCATTGCTGGAGGGCTTTGGCTAGCTGTTCGGAAAGAATGGGCTTGCTCAGGTAGTCATCCATACCTGCTAGCAGACAGCGTTCACGGTCTTCACGCATGGCATTGGCAGTCAGGGCCACAATTGGAGTACGGTGCCGCGGTGTTTGGGCGGCTTCCCAGGCACGGATCTTGGCAGTGGCTTCATAACCATCCATCTGGGGCATTTGGCAATCCATCAAAATTAGGTCATAGGATTCAGTGGTGGCAAGGCGGACGGCTTCTACCCCATTGATCGCAAATTCGGCACTGTGACCTAGAACCCGCAGTTGATGCAGGGCTACTTTGCGGTTGACTGGACTATCTTCGGCGAGCAAAATCTTGAGGGGGGTACTGGGCTGGCTCAGTTGCAGAGGTCTGGCGGCAAGGGTCTGGGTTGGCACTCCCGCTAGAGCTAGGGTCAAAATTTCAAATAGGTGGTTGCGATGAATGGGTTTGATCAGGTACTGGCAAAAGGTGGTTTGGGCAGGACGGGAATTGGTCAGCCACTGGCGCTGGGAAGTGATCAGAATCCATTGCACTTGACTGAGGAGGGCCGAGGTTTTGATTTTTTGGCTGATTCGACTCAGGTCTTCGCCAATCAGTTGATGGTCAATGAGTACAACCTGCTTAGGCGATCGATCTGGATTGATTTGACTAAGAGCGGCTTCTAGATCATTGCTGACCTCTGCGGTCATGTTGCACCACCGCATTTGGATAGCTAGACTTTCGGCAAACTTGAGATTGGGGCTCAAGATGATCGCGCCCAATTGACTGAAATCGGCTGAGGTACGGCTAGATTCCACTACAGTGAGGGGTAGACGAACCCAAAAGCGCGAGCCAGATCCATATTGGCTTTCAACTCCGATTTGACCTCCCATCAGTTCGACAATTTGCCGACAAATGGCTAAGCCCAGGCCGGTGCCGCCATATTTGCGGGTAGTGGAATCATCTACCTGGGTAAAAGGATTAAACAGTTTAGCTTGAGCTTCAGAAGGGATGCCGATGCCAGTGTCATTGACGGAGAAAGTATAATGGGAGCCGCTACGCTCAAGCGTAATTACTACTTCTCCTTGGCTAGTGAACTTGAGGGCATTGCTGACTAAGTTGGTGAGAATTTGCCGAATGCGATTCAAGTCACCAATTACTTGGGTAGGAATATCTGGAGGAATCTGGGTATATAGATCTACTACTTTTTTGTAAGCCGTGAGTGCAAATAGATCGATCACTTCTTCAATGCAACTGAGTAGATCGAATTCTAGGGATTCCAATCTCAATTCTTTAGCTTCCAGTTTGGAAAAGTCGAGAATGTCATTGATCAAGGTAAGCAGGGCATTACCACTGGTACGAATGGTTTCGACAAAGTCTCGCTGCATGGGGTCAAGATTTGTGCTGGTTAATAGCTCAGTCATGCCAATTACAGCATTCATGGGAGTGCGAATCTCATGGCTCATGGTTGCCAGAAAGGCGCTTTTCATTTGGGTGGCAGTTTCAGCTTGAGCTCGCGCTGCCTCTAGGGCAAGGTTTTGGACTTCTAATTGCTGGTTTTGCTGTTGCTGGTGTAGCAGGAGTTCGGCTTTGGAAATAGCGATCGCTAAGTGATCGGCAATGTGTTGGAGAAATTCGATTTCTAGGGTACGCCAGTGACGGGGCTGTTTACACTGGTGCACAATCAAGAGTCCCCAGGGATAATCATGTTCTGGGTAGGGAATCTGGGCAGCTAGGATTGATTTAATTTGATACTGGGCAAGAATGGCTTTGATTTCAGGACTTAAGTCGGAGTTTTCCACCTGATCGACTACCAATCTTTGACTTTGCAGACCGGCTACCCAAATATGGTGGGTTCCCAGTAGGCTACTGTAACCTGATTCTACTGATTCTACGGCGATCGCACCCGTCCAGGCACTGCTGAAGCGAAAAATCAAGGCTCGATCAGATTTGAGAAACTCTCTAACCTCTTTGACGGTGGCATCCAAGATCTGTTCTGGGTCATGGGATTCACGGATCTTGAGACTGATCACTGAAGTCATCAGGTGATGCCAGTTTTGGCGTTGAGCGTCTTCTTCAGTGCGGCGGCGCTCCATAAATTGACCGATTTGTTTGCCAATCGTATCTGCCATTTTGGTGGTGCTAGTACTCAGGTTGGGCATTAATTGCTGGGAGAACCTATTGCCATACAATAAAATTACGCCAAATTTTTGGTTGCCAGAGGTAATTGTAAATCCACAAATGCGATTGATTTGGTAGAGGGCAAGTTTATTCAGTTCGGTACTGATCGGGTTGTTAAATTCCCAGGAGAGGGCGCGATCGCTAGTCAAGACTTTTTCTGCCCAGGCGGAGTTATCAATACTGCGGCAATGTTCTTCAATATCAGCAATATCTAGTTCGGGAATATTAAAGGCTTTAACTAGTTGCAAGCGCTGGGTGTCTGATTTTAAACTCCAGTACTCGGCAATTACCCAATCTAGCTCTAGGCAGAGGAGTTGCAAAATTTGTGGGATGGCGAGGTTAAAAGTGCCAGATTCGGAGAGAATTTGAGCGACTTGGTATTGCACCTTCAGATGATTAGTCACACTCCGTTCTGAAAGCTGCGCTAGTTGGCGTTGATAGCGATCGCGTGCCCAAGTTACCACCAGTGCTAGCAAGATTAGCTCCAGAGCCCAGAAACTCCACCAGGCTGTTTGACCATAGTCAGTGAGATAGCCCTGAAGATCGGCGGCGGGAATGAAAGAGACCAACTTGAACCGCTGGGGCAAGTATAACTGCTCAGCTCGCATCTGATAGCCGCGCTCTAGCAGGGCTACTAGGGTCTTGGCGGCATCGATTTTGGTGTAGGTGAACAGACCATCGGCATTTCGCAGTTGGATAGGCTGATTTTGAACTGGTTCAGGTTCGACCTGCTGCAAAAAATTAGTGATTGCTTGGTCAAAGCTCTCTATTTTTCGATTTTTGACTCCAATCCAACTGGTGGCTTGGGTACTCATGAGACAGAGATCCAAAGCAGAGCGGCAATAGTTGCTACTCTTTTGTAGTTGGAGGCCTAAAGAGTGATCGATCACGATTATGCCTTGATCTTGAGGGCGATCGCTAAATCTAAATCTAGCTGCAAACTTCACCACTGGCAGGGATTGTTCGCCAATTAGTTGTAAGGGAGAGATGTAAATAGAATTGGGCTTGCCCGTTTGCACTGCCGCCAAAAAATCCTGTTCCTTATTGTGGTTTTCAGCTTGGGTATGGGATTGATCGAGTTGATAGGAATTTCCTGGTTGGGGCAGGTTCTGAATGCCTGTGTCGATCCGAGTTTTGCCCTGAAAGTCAAGTAAACGAATACGATGGAAAATAATTTTATTGGTAAGGATGGTTTGATATTGTCGCTGTAGAATCTGCCTATAGTTGGGAACGCCTTGGAGGTATTCTCGCAGTTCATTGCTGTTTCCTAAGGTGATTAGGTCGGAGATCGGTAGACTCCAGGTTTCCAAAAAATCCTGGGTTTGTAGCTTAAGTTTCTGGGACTCTTGGTCTAGGAGTTCTTGCTCTAGCTGGTCAAAACGCCTGGATTCTAGCCAAAATATGCCGCCGCCAATGATCAAGGTGAGCGGAACTAAGGCGCCAAGGATGGCAAGGTAGAGTTGGGTGCGGGGACTTTGCGGCCACCTGGTGTGTGCCCCGGCGATCGCTTGCCTAATAGAGTTGCCAAGAAAATTACTGGCAGATTTTATAGCTGAGCCTGGCAACTTGATCCCCATTTGATCCTCTCAATCCGCCGATTTTACAAAAATTAAGCTCAACTAATTTAGCTCTGGGAATAGCTTTCCATACCATAGCAGATTCCCTGGTAGACTTACCTCAAATGCCAGCCAAAATCAGATCATCCAAGCTAAAGTCTACAGTCTTCTGTTCGCGATGGTTGGCTAAGTAATCTTGCTTAAAAGCGGATTCCAAACCACTCACCAAATCAATCTCTGGCTCCCAATCAAGGTTAGCGATCGCCTTCTCAATGCTAGTAAAAAAATGCTGCATGCGTAAAGGGAAAGCCTTCTGTTTGCCAAGGTTAAATTGCTGGGGTTGATAGTAGACCAGATCCGCTGACTTGCCAGCAGCGATCGCACATTGCTGGGCCAAGCCGGTAAAGGTAGAGTAGCGGGCATCAGAGATGTTATAGATTTCGCCCACCGCTTTGCTATTACCCAGCACGGCTACCATTGCTGCCGCTAGATCTTCCACATGACCAAATTGGGTGATGTGCTTGCCATTTCCTGGAATGGGAATCGGGCGATCGCGCACAATTCGATCAAAGAACCAGGCTTCCAAATCGTTATAATTACCTGCTCCATAAATATAGGTGGGGCGAAGAGAAGTGAAGGGAAAGCCGTGATCCTGATAGGCTTGTTTTAGATAGGCTTCGGTGTCTAACTTACCACTGTGGCGGCTCTTGGGGTCGGTGGCATCATTCTCAAAGTAGGGTAAGGTCTCTGATTCCAAATAGACCCCTGCTGAACTCATGTAGACAAAATGTCGCAGTCGGCCGCGAAAGATTTCTACTAGGGGTTGAGTGTCGCTCAGTTCTCTACCGTTGTTGTCAAATACGACATCGAATTGCTGATCACTGAGTTTCTGCTTGAGTTCCATAGGGTTAGTGCGATCGCCCAACAGCACCTTGGCTTCTGGGGGAGCAGGGCGGTTACCGCGATTGAATAGGGTGACCTCATGCCCTTGAGCCAGCAGTAGCTTGGTTAAGGATACGCCAATAAACCTAGTGCCGCCCATCACCAATATTTTCATCCGTTTAGTTCCATTTGCTTGCTATTTTTGGTAGTGATAAGAATGTAAGGATTTAAAGGGGGTGGTAGGGGCGTTGCCGATGGCGCATGGGGGCGCGTACGGAACCTAGGCGAAGCCGTTAGCCCCGAAACCCCCAACTCACTTTTATCCTTAGCTTATTGGGGACTACCCTATTTTTTACTATAAAACTATTTGTGTTGCAGGAATTTTTGTTGGTAGGCCAAAAACTTGCTGTGCCATTCTTGGAAGCGGCGATCGCCATCTCGCACCAACATTTGACGATAATGCTCGGAGGATATGTAGGATTTCATGGTTTTTGGTTAGAGACGAGCTATTGGTATGGTGTTTTT
>JANRLH010000028.1:0-34754 GCA_033762795.1 Pseudanabaenaceae cyanobacterium bins.68 | reverse complement strand
GTGCAGCGATCGCCAACTTTGAGCAGGTTACCTACCTGGGTGAGCAGTTCCTGGCGGCGGTTTTGAGTGGCTTCGGGTTGACAAAGTTCTAGCAAGGTATATAGACCAATACCGAACAGACGGCTGTACTTAAATTTAGGGTTGGCACTAATCTGGATTAGCAAGCTAGAAAGGGGCTCTAGCTCAGGATCAGGTTCTAGGCTAGTCAGCAGTTGAAATAGCTGTGCGGGCGAGCGGGCGGCAAGTTCTTGCGCTTGGTGGCGATCCCGTTGAAGTTGAGCTTGGTCAAGTTGCAAAGACTGACAGAGCGCAGTGAACATCTGTCCTTGATCAGATTCAGGCTGATAGCCTGCCATAAATTTATCAAAAGCGGTGGCTACTCCCAGGGCAAAGATTGGGTCATAGGCAAAGGTCTGGTTGACCATGAGTAGATGTAGCTCCACGGTCAATTCATCCAAGATGCGGCGATAGACTGAGTTGATTGGTTTGGGAAATAAATGATAAAAGGTCTGTTTGGTCTCAGCAACGGTGCGCACGTTATTCACAATCGGTTTTGGCTAAACGGTAGATGGGTGGGTTAGACTCACTTTAACATTATTCAGGACTTACACCGTCTGATTTGGGAAGTGTTGAGGAGTTGCCGCAGTTAAAGTTAAGCACTTGGATTGCGCTTGTGTAGGCTTTAATTATTCCAGTGTGCAAAGATGCGACCAGTTTACCTATGCCTGAGCCAAGCGATCTAGTATTAGGTGGAGAAAATCCCAGTCATGGCCTAATTCTGGGCGGGATTCAAGGGGTGCAGCAGCGCTTTTACCAAGCCTCCAGTGAGACGGAAAAAATTGCCGTGTTGGCGGAGGCGATCAATCAGGGGCAAAAGGGTCTAGATCTGGTGATTAGAAGTCTGAAGGAGCGATCGCCCCAGGTATCTTGGGCAGCCTATGAGTTGCTAAAACAGAGCGGCTCCCCTAGGGCAAAATTGGCGCTGCAATATTTTTCGGAGCGGGTGAATTATTTGCCCCTTGATCAATTGCTAAAAGCCCAAAACTGGGAGGCGGCTGACCAATGGACTACTGCGATCTTGCGGGATTTGAGTAATTTACCGACTGGGCGGGCTTTGAAGGGCGATCACATCGCTAACTGTGCAGGGGCAGATCTGCAAGTTATAGATCGACTGTGGGCGCGCCATAGTCGCGATCGCTTTGGCCTCAAAGCTCAGGCGCAAATCTGGCAGGTGTGTAAGGCGCGGCGCTGGGATCCAGGGGAACGATGGCTATTGTTTGGGCGGCGAGTGAAATGGTACAACGGTCAATGGTTGCGCCAGCATCAGCTAAATTTTCATCAGGATGCGGTGGTGGGACACTTACCTTTTGGCGGCGGAATTTTTACAATTGAAGCGATCGCTACTCAGATGAGTAATGCGCTAACCTGAATCATACAGTTTGATTAATTATCTATGGCTACAATTATTCGCAGCGACCAAGCTCCCGCCCCCGTGGGCCCCTATAACCAAGCGATCGCCCTTGAACCAGGGGCTAGATTAATTTTCTTGGCAGGACAGGTTCCCCTGGACCCAGCTACAGGTCAACTGGTGCGCGGCACGATCGCTGAAGAAACCGAGCAGGTACTCAAAAATATTGGCGCAGTGTTGGCAGCAGCAGGGGCAGAATTTAGCCAGGTGGTGAAAACTACTGTATTCCTTAGCAATATGGCAGATTTTGCCGCAATGAATCAGGTTTATGCCCAGTATTTCTCTGCTCCTGCCCGTTCCTGTGTGCAGGTGGCAGCTTTGCCCCTAGGCGCGCGCGTGGAAATTGAATGTATCGCTGCGCTTTAAGTAGGCGGGCGGAAACTCAATACACTTCAGGCTATTAGTGTTGGTGGTCAGCATGGACTGGAGGTACTTCAAGTTTTCGATTCCATAGCCCACTTGGTTGGACTGGCGCAGTTGACCATGAAGCGAGAGCAGCATTTCGTTCAGGCTATGGCGACTGCCAAAATAGGAGAGTAACTTCACTAGCAAAATCTCAGGGAAACTCTGCTCAGAGCCGCTCATGGTAGGAGTAATCGCATACTGACAGAGGGTGCTGCTCACCCCGGCAATTAGATCACTACACAACTGTTCGGCTAGCTGTTCATTGATATAGGCGCGCATCATCGGCGAAATCGTAAAACCAATATTTGACCGATGGGCAAGCGATCGCCGCAACAGGGAAGATAGGGCTTCGAGCAACTGGGACTTGGAGGTAGTAGTGACTTCTTGCAGATCAGTCACGCTCATGGGCAGTTGGCGCAGGGCCAACCAAATAATCACCTGGGCTTCGATCCCAGAAAGACGATCGCTATGTTGACTGAGTAATTGTCTAATACCGCCAAAGATCGTCGCCCGCTCTTGCCAAAAAGCTTGAAGATCGCCGTCAAATAGTTCCTGAATGCCGCTCACAGCAATTTTTAGTGCCAGGGGATTACCGCTGTAATGGTCAGCAATTTCTGCTGCTACTGACGTTTCTGGTAGAAGTGCGATCGCTTGAGCACCCAGGCCCTGTAAATGCCAACCGCAGATTTTGGAATCAGTCTCCCAGGGAATTAAGCTCTGGGGTTGTTCCCGACTAGTGATTAGGATTGAACTACGGTGCCTGCTTTCTGCCACTTGTTGAAATAGCTCACCATAGCCTTCGTAATGTTCTAAATATTCGCCTGCGGTTGCCCTGGGGCGCAGTATCGCTTCTATGCCATCCAGCACGATCAGGCAGGGACATTCTTGGAGCAACTGCAATAGGGTGCTGAGCAACTGACCTTGCCGATAGCGGCGAGTTTCACGATTGTCTTGCAGGCTAGGCAGCAAATGTAAAGGCAGTGGCTCATTGGTCAAAAACTGGATTAGATCGGTCAGCAGGTCTACCAAAGGTGGTGCATTTCGCAGCGATCGCCAACAAATTAAATCAAAATTTTTCTGCAATTGTTCCACTAATTTAATTGCCAGAGCAGTTTTGCCCACTCCTCCCATGCCGAAGATGCCGATCAAATGACAGTTGGGATCTAGCGCCTTTGCTTTTAAATTTTCTAGCTCCAATTCACGCCCTAAAAACCTAGTGGGCGCGATCGCATTACCCCAATCTATTCGACTTTGTTTCGGCTCTGTGATTGCCACAGCAGAAATCAGATCCACAGGCAGCAGCCGTGCCGCATGACGGCGAAACACTACCTGCACATTACTCTTGGTCACCCGTTCGCCAATCTGTTGGGAGAGAGATTGCCAGAGCTTGTAGCCCACATCGCGCACATAGGAGGCATCATAGCCAGATTTTTCGGCAATCTCCGCATAGGTTTTACCTTCCCATGCCTGCCGAAATAGCAATTCTTGTACGTTGTTTAGACGCTTCTCCGCCAAAATCGTATCAATTACCCGCAGTGCATCTTCAATCGTCATTACTATGCCTCACCCACACACCAAATTCGCTAACTGTGTATCACCAGAACTTCACCACTCCACAACTAACCAGGATTAATGCTCCTAGCCCAAAAAATGCTCAAAAAATTTGCATCAAAAAAAAGCTGTGAATAGCCAAAGTATCAGCTATACAGCAATTTGCCAAGAAGCGATCAATTCCCAAATTTAAAGATTCCAGAAACCGGGCACGAAGACTCGTCCTTGACCTAAATTTGTAAAAATTTGAACAAAAGATTGTTGTTGTGTTTGCAAGCAATATAGAGATAAATCAAGGTTTTAGCATGAATTTTTCTGTATAGTTTTTTGCTTGTTTTGTCGGATAAATTGCCAGTTTTTGCAATCTGAGTTTTGAGAATTAAATGGCACCTTCTCGATCACAGATGATTTTGTCAAACTCAACAGACTCCTTGCCCCCTTCGTGGTGCTAAGGGCTGCGCCTAGTTTCCATACTTGCCCTACACGCCAATTAAATTTGAGGTTTTAAGTCAGGTTTGCGTAAGTCCTAATTACTGTTGGAATGTGATGATTTCCCCAGTAGGCAAGAATTCAGATCTAATTTTTTACTTTTTGTGATCAAAAACTGTTTCTAAATCAGCTTATATGGGTTATCTTGTGTCAGTTAAATTGATCACTAAAAATCAACTAGTTACTACTCCTTAGCTACAGGTCTAAACAGCCGAATTTAGGTCTTAATTCAGAACTTACGCAGCCTAATTGGGGAACTCCTGTAAAAAGGCAGTTTGAGGGCGAAGCCCCACACCCCACTTAAAGTCAGGGTTCTAGATCACCTTTGCGTAAGTTCTAAATTGATAGCTGATGACTAGGCGGTTGATTTCATAGCCAATCTTGAACTTACTTATTTGAAGGCGGACAGCAACCAGTGCCAATCTATAACCCACCATTTAGTCAAGGCTCCCAAAGACCTGATCGCAGTCAAGGTTCGCCCAATCCAACTCGTTATGCCAAATTTGAGGGGAGAATTATGATAGATCCATCAATTATTCGCACAGCCAGGCAGATTTTTCGCCAGTATGTTGATTGCTATGCGTCTCAACTGCCGCGTCCCCTGGGAATTGCGATCAATCGTAAAAATATGTCAGGGAAGCTAATCTATACTCAGTTGATCTTGCTGCCTCAAGAGACCTTTGTACCACTTGAAGTTATCGAGGCTACTGATCATTAGTGGGGACAGTTTACGGTTGGGCAGAGTTGAGTAGCAGTTGGGCAGAGATTAGCCCTAGCTGGCGATCGCTAGTGTTTACTAATGGTTGTTTTGACCTGCTCCATGTGGGGCATTTGCGCTATCTCAAGGCAGCCAAGGCGCTGGGTAAAACTCTGATGGTAGGAATTAATAGCGATCGCTCAGTGCAGGCTCTCAAGGGCAGTAATCGACCAGTTGTGCCTGAGCAGGAACGGGCTGAGCTAATTGCTGGGCTGGGCTGTGTCGATGGAGTAGTAATCTTTGATCAACCCACGGCTCAGCAGGTGATTGAGTTACTCTTACCAGATATTTATGTGAAGGGGGGAGATTATCAGTTGGCAACTCTGCCAGAGGCAAATACGGTACTGAGCTATGGTGGCAGGGTGGAGTTGATTGCCGTGGAAATTCCCACCTCTACTTCAAAGATAATCACCACTATTTTGCAGCGCTATGGTAGCTGAAGCAAGTAAAGTGCAAATTCGACCAGCGATCGCTGCCGACAACCTGGAGATTTTTGGCTTAATTCAAGCCTTGGCTACCTATGAAAACCTAACGGTGACTGGTTCGGCTGCGAATTTGGCAGATGATCTATTTGGTGCATTTCCTGCTGCCGAAGCGATTGTAGCTGAAGATCTAGAACTAGGTAAATTGGTGGGTTTTGTCTTATTTTTCGCCAATTATTCTACTTTTTTAACCCGCCCTGGCATTCATCTTGAAGATTTATTTGTACTGCCCCAGTACCGCCGCCAAGGGATCGGGAAAAGCCTGATTGCTGCGGTTGCCCAAGTAGCGATCGCCCGCAACTGTGCCCGATTGGAATGGTCAGTACTGGACTGGAATAGCCTGGCAATTGACTTTTATCGGGGGCTAGGAGCAGAGGTGTTACCCGATTGGCGAATTTGTCGAGTAACTGGGACAGGCTTAACTAATCTAGCTGGGGCTGCTCTGGCTGATTAAATACAGGACTTACGCAAAGGTGATCTAAAACCCTAGCTTTGACTGGGGTGTGGGGCTACGCCCCACTTGAGGGCTTTGCCCTCAAACTCCCTTTTTACAAAAGTTCCTAACTTAGGCTGCGTAAGTCCTGATTAGGTCAAGTGTATGGTAGGGTGCGGGGGCAATCTTGTCTACTCTTACCTAGGGACAGTCTAGAAAGCAGGATATTGACTGGGAATGGATTGCAGGTAGTCAAAAAACTCTTGCAGTTGCTCAGGCGAAAGCTGACTACGGGAATTTTTGTTGTAGGTAGCCTTAAGATAGGCTCTGCCTTTCTCTGCATCCCAACCCAGGCGCATTAGTTCCACATCAATGCCAGCAATCACCTTGGAATATTCGGGGGGACTAGGATCAGGCTGAGCTTTTTTGCTGGGCTTGACGCGAGCCGGCTCTGGCTGTTCCTCATAGTCGTGCACTAGGCTAGCAGAAATCTGGGGCGGTTCAGGCACATACCTGGGTATCGCTCTGGTCTCTGGCGGCATCAGGGTGGCACGCATCTCAGAATTGGTGCTGATCCCAGCCAATACTAAAGCCCGCTGCACAGCCCGATCTTCTGCCACTTCTAAGTCACTATCGGCAGCAGTGGCGGTACTGAGGATGATTTCTCCTGCAGCGATCGCCGCGCGAAAAACATGTAAGCCATCTACTTTGTGGGGCAGTAACTCAGTTTTGATCGTGCCTTGGGGATATTGAGCGCGGAATTGGCTATACATAGTGATTAGCTGGCATTGCACCCTAAGCGGTGTGGTTTTCTAGTTAAGATATTAGCTAACATTTCCCTAGCATAAGGTTAGAAATTACGCAAATATGTTGTCAAACCTTGACTTTACCTGGGTGTGGGGCTGCACTTGAGGGACTTGCCAGATTATTCCCAGCAATGCCCCATTTTAGTTGATGATGGATTATCTCCCTACAGTGTTTTCATGGCGACCAAACTCTCGGCAACTACCCGCTATCAAAATGCGGCACTGGCCTATTATTTAGCTCTAACTAAGTCCAGTTACTTGCATTACGGCTATTGGCAGCCCTTACCTCAATCCCCTGATGAATTGACCCTAGTGAGATTTCGCCAAGCCCAAGAAGATTATGCCAACAAGTTGGTGAAGTTGATCCCCAAGACGGTGCAGCAAATTTTGGATGTGGGCTGTGGTATCGGGGGCAATGCGGTTAAGCTGCTGGATTTGGGCTATCAAATCGATGGTCTGGCACCTGACCCCTGTCAGCAACAGCAGTTTTTACAGGCAACTAGCGATCGCGCCGGATTTTATTTGAGTGAATTCCAAACTTTTACCCCCCCTCGTACCTATGATCTACTGTTGATGAGTGAAAGCAGCCAGTATATCAATGTGGCAGATTTGGCGCGGGTGGCAGTAAGTTGTCTGGCTGGTGGCGGCTATTTACTCCTAGCAGATATGTTGCGGCTTGATCAGGACTATACCAAGGGCATTTTTTCTAACTGTCACCAGGTGGAGCAAATCAGTAGGGCTTTAGAGCAAGCGGGGTTTAAGCTGGTGGAATCAGAGGACATTTCGGCAGCAGTAGCTCCTACTTTAGATTTGTGTTTAGAGAATCTGCACACCTTCGGCATTAGTACCTTTGCTTATATTGCCGAAGTATTAGCGATCGCGGTGCCACCAATTTATCACCTGCTGAGTTGGTGCTACGATACCTGGGCAAAGGATTTAGTGACTGAGGGCTTGGCCTGTCGGCAAATTTTTGACCGCCATCTGTGCTATCAGATTCAGCTATGGCAGTTGAGTTAAAACCCTTGGTACTCCTGGCAATTCCCACTTATAATGGCGAGCAGTTTTTGGCAGCAGCGATCGCTAGTGCAGTAGCTCAAACCTATACCAACTATCAAATCCTGATTGCCGATGATCATTCCCAAGATCGCACCCTAGAAATTGCCCAAGTTTGGGCAGCCAGATATCCCCAGATCACAGTAATTAGCCATCAGCGCCTAGGGCTTGGCGGCAACTGGAATTTTTGTGTGGAGTATGGGCGATCGCGCGCTTGCAAGTACCTGAAATTCCTCTGTCAAGATGATTTACTGTTGCCCCACTGCCTTACAGAAATGGTCAAGGTCGCTGAGCTAGGAGGTGAGCACCTGGGCATGGTGTTTAGCCCCAGGGAGTTAATTGGCGAAGTGCCACCTAGCTTAGCTTGGCTGAGGGACATCCACCGCTATTGGCATGATCTGCAAACTCACCAACCTGGATTAGATCTACTCAGCGATCGCGCCTGGCTAGAGCCGCCTGACAATAAATTTGGGGAGCCGAGCAATGTACTGATTCCTATGGCGGTGTTTGGGCAAATTGGCTTATTTGATCAGGACTTCCAGCAGTATTGCGATCTAGAAATGTGGCTGCGGATCTGTACTCGGTTTGAGGTGATTTATCTAGATCAAACCCTCTCTAGCTTCAGGATTCACCCCCAGCAAACCAGTCAAACTAATCAGCAAGCCGATCTGGTCTGGGCGGAAATCTACCTGGTCTGGGGCAAAATTTTGCATGATCCGATCTATGCGCCCCTGCCGACCCGCCTAAAAACTAAACTATGGTGGCATTTTCTGAGTCAAGCTATGGCAGAATATCGAAGAATCTTTTGGTATGGTCACTGGCACCGTTTGGGAAAGCTAAATGCCCTAGCCCGATCCCTACTGCTAAACTCTTAACCTGTATCCCTGGCGATCGCGTCCAACCACTAGTATGCGCATTCTTTTTCTCCATCCCAACTTTCCGGCTCAGTTCCGCCATGTGGCTACCGTGCTGGGGCAGGATCCCAACAATCAACTGGTATTTGGTACCAAAACCGTCAACCAGGTCGAAATAGCTGGCGTAACCAAGGTGATGTATCAGGTCAGCCGTGAGCCAAATCCCAGTACCCACCACTATTTGCGCAATCTCGAAGGCGCGGTCTTGCAGGGGCAAGGGGTTTATCGTCTGTGTGAAAGTCTGCGTCAACAGGGGTTTGTGCCAGATCTAGTCTGCGCCCATTCCGGCTGGGGGCCAAGTCTTTATGTCAAGGATGTTTTTCCCCAGGCAAGGGTATTGAGCTACTTTGAATGGTACTACAATGCCTTCGGCTCCGATGCTGATTTTGACCCCTCTGAGCCGCTCAACGCCGATGATTTACCCCGCATTCGCACCAAAAATACGCCGATCTTGATGGACTTAGCCCACTGTGACTGGGGTTTATGCCCGACCTCCTGGCAGCGATCGCAGTTTCCCCAGGTATTCCATCCTAAAATCACGGTGATGCATGATGGCGTAGATACTGAGTTTTTTAAACCCAAGCCAGGTGCCAAGTTGGTGCTGCCCAACCTCGATCTCTCCCATGTGGACGAAATTATTACCTATGTGGCTAGGGGCATGGAACCCTATCGCGGCTTTCCCCAGTTTATTGAAGCCCTGGAATATGTGCAGAAACGCCGCCCCCACTGCCATGCGGTGATCGTAGGTGAAAATCGAGTGTGTTATGGCAAGGCTGCCCCCCAAGGCACTACCTACAAAGACATGATGCTAGAGCAAGTACCGCTTGATCTATCGCGGGTTCATTTCACCGGCGGACTGCCCTATGGTCAGTATTTGCAAGTGATCCAAGCTTCCTCCGTGCATGTCTATCTCACCCGTCCCTTTGTCTTATCCTGGTCGATGATTGAGGCGATGTCCACTGGCTGTCTGGTACTAGGCTCGGATACCGCACCCGTACGAGAAGCGATCGCTGACGGGGAAAATGGTCTGCTAGTAGATTTTTTCAGCCCTGCCAAAATTGCTGATCGGATCGATGAAGTGCTTGATCACCCCGATCGCTACGCCCAAATCCGTGCCAATGCTCGCAATACCGTGTTAGAGCGCTATGCCCACGCCCAACTCCTACCCAAACAACTACAACTCATGCTGGATGTGGCGAATCGGCGGTTACCGCCCCAGGTTTCTACCGAGCGCGATCAAGCCATTCCTACTTTTAATCCCACTGTCAATTTAACTAGTAATTTGACTAGTAATTTGACCGGCACGCTCGCTCAAGTGCAGCCTACTAAAGTAACTCCGAAAAAAGCCAAGAAATCCAAGCCCAAGGGCTTTGCCGAACTCTAGATCATGTCTAACTATCGCCAAGAGATCTATCGCTATTACCTAGGACAAGCTTTAGACCCAGAGCAGTTTATTGCCCAGCTTGATCGCACCCAGATGAATCGCCAATATCAGGCGTGGTGGCAAGCCTACCTGCCCCCAGACAAAGGTGCGCCCATGCTCGATCTAGGCTGCGGCTGGGGTGGCTATCTCAGCTTTTTGCAATCCCAGGGCTATACTAACCTCACTGGCGTAGATTCTAGTGAACAGCAGGTAGAAATTGCCCATCGTCTAGGATTGACCAATGTGCAGGTGGGCGATGTGTTTACCCCCCTAGGTCAGGAAAATCACTACGCCTGTATCAGCGCCTTTAATGTGTTAGAGCACCTAGATAAGGATCAGGTATTGCCATTTTTGCGGGCGATCAAGCGATCGCTACGTCCCGGTGGCTGCGTGCTGCTAGAACTGCCCAATGCCAATAGTCTGTTTGGGGGGCGTACTCGCTACTGGGACTTTACCCATGAATTAAGCTTTACGCCTACCTCTTTGATCCAAATTTTTGCCGTAGTGGGCTTCAGCCCAGTCAAATTTCAAGAGCGGGCTCCTGTGGTACATGGCTTGAAAAGTTTAATTAGAGCGAACCTCTGGCAAGTAATCCGCCAAATTTTGAGCTTTTATCTGATGGTTGAGCAGGGATCGCCTGGGCATCAAATTTTTAGCCAGGATATGCACGCGATCGCTTACAAGCCTTAAATTTTTTCGGCAATCACCCAGCGCCACAGGGGATGCTTTTCCCCCTGTTGACTAATTTTTTGAATCTGCTGACTGAGGGACGCTCGCTCTGCCCCACTGAATCCACAGAGAATATGCCAGCTTTGCCAGACCAAAGTAGCAAGCGTATTTGCCACACAAAAACCCAGACCAAAGAAAGCCAACCGATTATGTTGCAGACTGACTCTCACCGCTGCCCAGGTAAAATATTCCAGCCAGAGGGCAATATCCTGCTGCAAACTCCAAATCGAAAGAGTACCCAGGGTGAGCCACAAACTCAGATTAAACAGCCATCGACCCCAGGTTTGCACTTGGTGTAACCGCAGGATCTGGCGTTGGAACGTTTCAGATTCGCTCATGTTCTGGTCAAGCATTGGGAATCAGAGGCAGTAAGAGAAATCGATGGATTTGATTGGCAATTAGCACCGCCTGATCCCGATGGCTAACCCGCTCCAGACTGAACTTCTGCTGCCCATTCAGCATAATCACTGGCGTGAAAGAAGTATTGTCATAGCTATCGGTATAGTCTTCAATTACCACCTTTTGACATTCGGAAAGGGGCCAAGATTTTACCCGCCAGCCCAGTAGGGAATAATGCTGAAAAATAATCTGGCGCTGGTTCCGATCTAGAATCAGGGTTTTAAATTCCAGAGATTGGTAGAGTGGGAAAAAGCCAATCAGTAAAAATGGAATTATAAACAGGAGCATAAATATATTCTGGATGGCAAAACTGGAATTGAGATTAGCAGTGAACCGATTCAGCCGCGAATTCACAAACTGATTAATCGCCTCCGCCACAAACAGGGACTCACTAGCGGAACCGCGCACCCCATTCACTGCCATCAATCCTTCGCCAAAAATTACAGAGCCGAACTTAGTTCTAATTTCGGTTTTATAATCGGCAGTGCGATCGCCGTCACTATCACGCCCATAGATGGCAACTTGCTTAGCTGATTGTACCCAGTTGACCTGTTGAGCTTCGTTGGTGATCAGTCCCCCAAAGCCGGTTTTAGTGATTTGACAATTAATTTGGCTCCAGGCTAGGCGATCGCAGCTAACCGCAGTATTGCCCAACTCCCTGAGCAGTAGGGTGAAAAAAGCAACTGGCAAGGCACTAAACAACAGACCGAATAAAATAGCGGCCAATCTACCAGATAAACCCAAATTGGGCTTAAACACCATCACTCCACCTTCATGCTTAACGAGCTTCATGATCTTTCGATAAGATGTCGTATATTGGATAGAACAAACTTAGCAATCAACATTCAACATGGATATTTTAACTCTTGGCTGGCTAGGCGTATTGGCAATGTTTACCCTCACCCTCGGCTTTGTGGTCTGGGGCCGCAACGGCTTGTAGGCTGGCAGAGCGTGGAAAACCTTACCCAACTAATCAAACTTGGTTTCTTTTGGCTAGCGATCGCCATGTTGGTGGTAGTCACCCTTGGGGTAGCCTATCTCACCTGGATCGATCGGCGAGAACGGGCAAAATAAGGTGGCTAGAGCTAAATGGCAATGATTTCTGTAGCTGAAGCGGAAAAGATCATGCTTAGTTTGGTATCTTCCCCTACCCTGGGCGCAGACCAAGAACTAGTCCCCCTATCTGACGCTAGCGGCAGAGTGCTAGCCCAATCTCCTACTGCCAACCTGGATTTTCCGCCGTGGGCTAACTCTGCCATGGATGGCTATGCGGTGCGCTGTCAAGATCTGGTTGATGCTAACCAGCCGATTAAGCTCAAAGTCGTAGACCAGATTCCAGCCGGTAAAATCCCCCAGGTAGAGATTCAGAGGGGCGAGGCCGCTAGAATTTTTACCGGTGCCATGCTACCACCTGGAGCAGATACGGTGGTGATGCAGGAACACACTCGCCCAGGCGTTGATTCAACCGAGATCTTGATCCTGGAAGTTCCCCAGCCCTCTGCCCATGTGCGCCAGCAGGGAGATTTTTATCGGGCAGGCTCACCCCTGTTGCAGAGGGGCAAAAAAATCGGCGCACCTGAGTTAGCAATCCTGGCTGCCGCCCAATGTGCCCAAGTTTGGGTATATCGCCGTCCTCGGGTGGCAATTTTCTCTACGGGGGATGAGTTGGTTACTATTGATCAACCCCTAGCTCCAGGTCAGATTGTAGATTCTAATTCTTACGCGATCGCTGCCTTTTTGGCTTCAAGGGGGGCTGAGGTAATCAATCTAGGTATTGTTAGGGATCAGCAAGCTAGTTTAAGGGACGCGATCGCTCAAGCCCTCGCCACTGCTGATCTAGTGATTTCTTCAGGTGGGGTTTCGGTGGGAGACTATGACTATGTGGAGCAGGTTTTAGCCGATCTAGGGGGAGAGATTGCTGTGCGCTCAGTAGCAATCAAGCCTGGTAAGCCTCTCACCATCGCTAAATTTGCCCAAGCGCGACCTCAAATCTACTTTGGACTACCTGGCAATCCAGTGTCGGCTCTGGTGAGTTGCTGGCGATTTGTGGATCTAGCCTTGCAAAAATGGATGGGCATTAGCCCAGTTGTACTTAAACTGCTTAACTGCATAACCGCCACGCCATTGCCACCTTCGGGTCTACGAGAAACCTATGTGTGGGGCAGGATTGAACTGGTGGATGGGACTTATCATTTCCATCAAGCTCCAGGTCAACAGATTTCTGCTAACTTGATTAATCTGGCACACATTAATGGGCTGGCGATCGCTCCTACACAGGTAACTAGTCCTGGAAACTGGATTAAGGTATTAGCGATCGACTAAAGAGAGTCTTCACTGTTTGGATGCTAGAGAGATTTGACGGCGAGCTTCATAGCCCAAAATTGCGCCACAGACTCCCACATTCAGAGACTCTACCCCAGGGGCAAGGGGAATTTTGACCGACTGATCACTAAGCTGTCGCACAGCGGCAGATATGCCTTGACCTTCATTACCAAGTACAATCACGGTCGGTTGCCTAAAGTCGTATTCCCAGTAACAACAGTTAGCCTGAGCTAGGGTAGTTACCAGTTGAAGGCCTCGGCTTTGATACTGTTGTAGGGTGGTCGTCAGGTGATCGGACACCAGGGGAGGATGGCGGAACCACTGCCCTGCCGTGGCACGTAAAATTTTAGGATGGTAAATATCAACGCTATCATGGCTGACAATCACGGCATCTAAGCCAACTGCTGCTGCTACCCGAATTAAAGTGCCGAGGTTGCCTGGGTCTTGAATAGTCTCAAGGGCAAAAGCCAATTGCTTGATCTGGGGCAGGGGCTGAGGGTAAATTTTAGCTACTGCAACTACCCCATCGGGAGTATGGGTGGTAGTGATCGCCTTAAGAGCAGCAGTGCTGAGAATCTGTAGTTCAACCTGAGTTTGCTCAAGTAGCTGGTGGTGTTTGGCCAGCCATGCCTCAGTGCAGCAGATTAAGTCTAGAGGATAGGTGGTAGCAATCGCTTCCGTGAGGCCATGGGTTCCTTCCACTAAAAAAAGTCCCTGGGCGCTTCTGGCTCTGGAACTTTGGCCTAGATGGCGCAGTTGCTTAACCAGAGGATTCTGGCTGCTGGTGATCGGAGTCATGGCATAAATCAGGCTAGAGAATAGATCAGCGGAACTTACGCAGTCTGGGAAGTCTGGTAGACAGGGAGTTTGAAGGCGAAGCCCCACACCCCAGCTTAAGTCCTGATGAAGTTAATAAAAAAGTGCGAGTCTGTACCCACACTTGCTTAGTATTTGATTTTGAATTACTTTTAAATTGCTGGCATGAGTAAGTGAAAACTAGGTTACTCAAAACTAAGTTAGTGAAAACAATGGAAACTCTCAGGGAAGGCTCTCAGAGAAGACTCTCAGGGGAGACTCTTAGCTGCCATCATCTTTGAGATGAGAAAAAAATTTAGTCTTCGTACAAACGGCATTCAGCAGCTTCGGGGTTATCGTCACAGAACCGTTCTAGGGAGTTTTTGGTTTTTTTTTGCTTTTCGTGGGAAATCGCAGCTTGGACTTCTTCTACGGCATCGAGGGCAGCGGCGCATTCGGGAGAATCTACTCCATTCACATCGCAGGCTACTTTAGCATCGTATTCTTCGACGGCAAGCGCTTGTTCAAGTTTAGTCATGGTTTTTAATTGGGTTTCGATAATTAGCATCTTAGCAAAGATAGGCTGAATCTGGAGGCATCCGTAGTTACTCCCCAATTTATTCTCCCACCGCTGGCAGGTTGAACCTTGATCTGGTCAGGACTTCAGCATTTCCGAAGATTAGCTTAAATTTGCGCACACATGCCCAGGAGTAACCCAAAGCCAACCCAAACATTCTGGCGAAATAGGGATTGGTAGGTGGAACTGGGTAAGTCGGTTTGGTTTAAGCGCCAAAATTGCCAAATCCAAACTAGAGCGGCGATCGCTACGGTGACAAAGTAGGTATAGCCCAAGCGTAAATCCAATCCTAGGTAGGTTAATAGAACAACGGCGATCGCGAAGAAGCTAAAAATTCCGATCTGGGTGTATTCCCCCAGGAAAATCGCACTAGATTTAATTCCCACCCGCAGGTCATCGGGGCGATCGCTGAGGGCATAGATGGTATCAAATCCCAGGGTCCAAGCCACTACCGCTCCCCACAGTAACCAGGCATCTAAGTTTAAACTAGCTAACACCGCCGCCCAGGGGATCAATACACTAAAGCCCCAAGCGATCGACAGCACTAACTGGGGAATTGGGAAAAAACGCTTGCAAGCGGGATAAATTGCAATCACTGGTACTGCTGCCAAACTTAAGCCAAAACTGAGGGGATTGAGATAGGCTGCCGCCAAAAAAGCACAGAGTGCCGCTACGATCAATACCACTACTCCTAAGCCAATGGATAGCGATCGGCTCGCCAAAGGTCTTGCCTTGGTGCGCTCTACCTGGATATCTAAGTCTCGATCCCACAGATCATTGATCACACAGCCCGCCGCACTGGTGGCTAAGCTCCCCAAAACCACAATCCCCAGTAAATCTGGCGGGGGGGGAATCTGTTGGAGTCGCGCCGCCAAGACCAAAGACCAAAGGGCAGGCAGCATCAGGATCAAACGACCCGCAGGCTTATCCCAGCGCAACAGGCGAACGATTTTGGCAAAGGTAGTTTCGGTTTCAATTACTGAGGTCATAGGAGAAATTACAGTTATGAAGATCTTAGCCTGCCACTTTAGAAGTGCCCAGAATCTCTTCGTTAAGAGCCAAGATGGGGTTGATTAATTGGGCTTCAGGCTCATTAAACATATGCTTAACCACATCTTGCATCACCGAATAGGTAATGCGGCAATTTTCTTCGGTGCCAAAAGCTTGCATCAAGGTCTGGAACCAAAGTAAAAACTCCTGCTTGAGGTATTCAGGGTCATCGAGCAGCATCGCCATGGCTGAATGCCTGATCACCAGCAAAGTATCCCTTTTCCACTTTTCGCTCATGTCTAGGTTGCCGTTCATGAAGAGTTTGGGGTTGAGCGATCGCATTTTGGCGTAGACTTGCTCTAGGATTTTTTTTTCCGCCGCCTGGAGCTTGAGGTAGACAGCTTTACGTTGACTAAAGCTGCGGCTGTAGCCTTGCAAAAACTTTAGTTCTTGGTCGCTAGCGAATCTACCATCTCCTGTTACACTCAGCCGCTCTAAATTGAATAACATATCTACCTCTCCAAGAATATTTAGTTAATTGACTCGAGACCAGAGCGGAGGAACCTGAAAGGCTCTGCTAAGTGCTCGTACTGTAGGACACACGGGAAGTGCTTTCTGAGGGTAAAATCCTTGAACTACCGTTGAAGAAAGAATCCCCCTGCTTTAGCTATGGGAAGTGTCAATTGGTCAAATGGGCTTCCAAGAACCACAGGCGTTTGTCTACATCCCGTGACATGCCCGTGTAGAGATCGGCTGTATCCGCGTCGTCTAGCTCGGTAGTTTGAGCGATCGCTACCCTAAGATGTTTAGCCAAGATGGCATAGCGATCGGCCAGAGCCGACAGGTGAGCTTCGCCATTAACGGCATCGAGAGGATACTCTGGTAACAGAGATTCCAGGGCGGCAACTCTAGCTGTACCATAGGCAACTCCTCCCAAAGAAGTGATTCGCTCCGCTAGGGTATCCACAAATAATTCAACCTCAGTTGCCATTTCATCAAACAACAGGTGGAGTTGGTTAAACTCCATGCCCTTGACGTTCCAATGGGCTTGCTTAAGCTGGGTTTTCAGATCTAAGGTGGTACTCAAGGTGGAGTTGAGCAGGTTTACTAGGGTCAATCTAGAATCAGTAGGTAGATCGTGGCGAATTGGGTAAAGTTGCTGTTGTTGCGGCATGGTGATGGCTTTAGTTGAGTTGAATTTATTATCTCACACCTAGAATCCAGGAGCTAAAATCAGAGCAATTAGCCCTAAAGATTATGATCCCAGCACCTGACCGTGATGTTCAAGTTTTACCGCTCAATCCTCATACCCTTGCCCTGCGCTGTCGCAGCAGCAAGCGGCTACGATTTGAGGTGGAATACGGACTAGAGCGGGGTACTACTGCCAATTCCTATCTGTTACAGGCAGAGCAGATCGCTCTAATCGATCCCCCAGGTGAGGCATTTCAGGAGATCTTTTGGTCTGCGCTCAGTAGTCGAGTTGATTGCAGCCAGATCAAGTATTTAATCTTGGGGCATATCAATCCCAATCGGTTGCATACGGTTAAGGCTTTATTGGCGCGATCGCCCCAAATTACCCTGGTATGCTCTAATCCAGGAGCAAAAATTCTGCAATCTCTTTTGGAAACGCTCCTGCCCAATCTGCTAGTGATTAAAAGCGAAGAATATTTGAGTTTGGGGAATGATCACCAACTGCGCCTGATTCCTACTCCCACCCCTCGCTATGCGGATGGGCTTTGCACTTTTGATTTGAAGGCTCAGGTTTTATTTTCGGATAAACTATTCTCTGCCCATATCTGCGGCGATCAACTGTTTGATGAGGGTTGGCAATCCCTATTGCAGCATCGTCGCTACTTTTTTGACACGGTGTTGGCTACCCAAGCCCGCCAAGTAGAGTCGGCGCTAGAACGCCTACAAAATCTTGATTTGAGCTTGATTGCCCCCGCCCATGGCCCCATGGTGCGCTATGGTCTTAGTCAACTGCTGCAACTGTATAAGGAATGGTGTGCCGCCCAAACTACTCAACAGCTAGCGATCGCGGTAATCTATGCCTCTGCCTACGGCAACACCACGACAATGGCACAGGCGATCGGGCGCGGAATTACTAAAGTAGGGATTAGAGTGGAGTCAATCAATTGCGAACACGCCGAGGCTGAGCAGATTAAGCAGGTGGTTGAACAAGTTAATGGAATTGTGATTGGATCTCCCACCCTTGGCGGTCATTTGCCTACCCAAATTCAAACCACGTTAGGGATCATTTTAGCTACTGCCAACCGAAGCTGTCCTGTGGGGGTATTCGGCTCCTACGGCTGGAGTGGCGAAGCCGTAGACCTGATCACTGCCAAACTCAAGGATGCCGGTTTTAGTTTTGGGTTTGAACCGATTAAGCATAAACTCACCCCCACGGCTGCCACCCTGCAAATGTGCGAGGAGATCGGTACTGACTTTGCCCAGAAATTGAAGCAAATCAAAAAAGTGAAAATGACCCTCAATCCTGCTAGTGATGTGGAGCAGGCTGTGGGCAGGGTGATTGGTTCTCTATGTGTAATTACTGCCAAAAGAGAAGCGATCGCTACAGCTATGTTGGCCTCTTGGGTCTCCCAGGCCACCTTCAATCCTCCCGGCATCATGGTAGCAGTGGCTAAAGAACGAGCGATCGAGTCTTTCCTTTATCCTGAAGATGCTTTTGTGTTGAATATTTTGGCAGAGGGCAAGACCACCCACAAACATTTCATGAAAAAATTTGCCCCAGGAGCAGATCGACTAGTCGATATTGCTACTGAAGATGCCAGTAATGGCAATCCAATTTTAACTGAAGCCCTTGCCGCCTTGGAATGTCGAGTGCAACAGCGCATGGAATGTGGCGATCACTGGCTCGTATATGCGGCAGTGGAAAATGGCAAGCTCCTGCAAGCTAATGGATTAACTGCTGTACATCACCGTAAAACTGGCGGTCATTACTGAAGCCAAGGGGAGAAGAAACCCTCCCTATAGAACTAAACACATTTTCCCTTACTCCTGTCCCTATGGAGAGGGGAAAAAAGCCGATAGAGGGGTTTGCGCCCCACGCTCCACCTAGGGGCAGGTTTTTAGATCACGTTTGCGCCAGTCCTGAAAGAATCAGAAGAATCTCAAATTCTAATCAGAGGCTAGCAGCATAGTGCCAACGCCGCTATCACTAAAAATTTCTAGCAATAGGGAATGGGGCACCCGACCATCGACAATATGAGCGGATTTGACCCCTTGGGCAAGCGATCGCACGCAGCACTGCACTTTAGGGATCATGCCACCACTGACGATCTGTTCAGCAATTAGTTGTCGCGCCTGTTGAATGCTGAGACTGCGGATTAGGCTGGCAGGATCTTTGTAATTCTGCATAATGCCAGCAATATCTGTGAGTAGGATCAATTTTTCTGCTCCTAGGGCAGCCGATAGTTCTCCCGCTACCGTATCCGCGTTGATATTATAGGCTTGACCAGTTTCATCGGTAGCAACACTAGAAACCACGGGAATGTGACCATTTTGCAGCAGAGTCTCCAGTACTTTAGTGTTAATGCTGCTGACCTCGCCGACGAAGCCGATCGCTTCATTGCCCTGGGGACGAGCGCGGATCAAGTTGCCATCTTTACCGCATAGACCAACCGCCGAGCCGCCTTCGAGGTTGATCAACTCTACGATTTGTTTATTGACTCGCCCCACTAACACCATTTCTACTACTTCCATGGTGGCGGCATCGGTCACTCGCAGTCCATCCTTGAACTGTGGCTCAATACCAAGTTTGCCTAGCCAGGTGTTAATTTCGGGGCCACCGCCATGGACGATCACAGGTCTGATTCCTACACTAGCCATGAACACAATATCCCGCATCACTTGCTGGCGAAGCTTTTCCTCTTTCATGGCGGCACCGCCGTACTTGACTACAATGGTTCTGCCACTGAACTTTTGGATATAGGGGAGGGCTTCACTCAGGACTTGAACGCGATCGCTATCTGTCAACATGGGGCTGTATGGATAAATTTGGCAAGCTAGTCTAGTGGATTGTGGATTGAACGGATCGTGATCTGGGATACAGTCAGGCGAACTGTGCCAAAATAACACTAGCGTTATCTCCTGGGCTTGCCATGAAACAGTTGCTTTACCTTGAAGTGCCGACCCCCCATACTGAGGCGGTAAAGATTTGGCTACAGCATCAGTTTTCTCCTCCCACTGGTCAGACCGTGCCTACTGGTGCCGGCATTATCTGGCAGGAGGGAGCGGCAGTCTTATCCATCCTAGTGTGGTCTTTGCAGCGCACCACCTACTTAAAAGTATACAGATGGTCAGAGCACCAGAGCAGCGCCGAAGGTGCAGTTTTAAGGGAACTAACTCAACAGGTGCGCCGCGCTTTTCCCTTTGATTTTAGTCCGCCGCCGCCACTCCTAGAAGGTGAATCAGTTTTTACTAGCCTCAGCGATCGCTACCCACTCACGGTCAAGTACTTTCAGAAATTTGCCCAGGGCGAAGCAGATTTACAGCGAGTCTACTGGTGGGAACAACGCTGGCGGCAAGGCATTGGTGAACCGCAGCCAGCAAAGCAGGTACTCACCAGAACTTCAGAATCTACCCCAGCGCCAGAATACGACCTCGTGTATGTGGGCGGGGCTTTGGGCGCGATTCATGGGGCGATGATGGCAAAACTGGGCTACCGGGTGTGCTTAATTGAGCGCTTGGGCTTTGGGCGGATGAATCGAGAATGGAATATCTCCCGCGCTGAGTTTGAGGGCTTAGTGCAGTTTGGGCTATTCACCCAGGCAGAGTTTGAATCCCTGATCTTGGCAGAGTATGAGGATGGATTTAATAAGTTTTTTGATGGCAATAACCCCCAGGTAGCCAAGGCAAATATTTTGCACACTCCTACCGTGCTAAATATTGCGATTGACTCTAGCCGCCTCTTGCAACTCTGCGGTGAGAAACTCTTGGCTCACGGTGCCACTATTTTTGAGTATGTGGAATTTGAGTCGGCCCAGGTGAGCGATCGGGCGGTCACGGTGTTTGCTAAAGATTTAGTCAACCACACCAACCTGGAAGTTCATGCTAGGGTGCTGGTGGATGCCATGGGTTCTGCTAGTGCGATCGCCCAGCAATTGAATCAGGGTAAGGCTTTTGATAGTGTGTGCCCTACTGTGGGCGCAGTTTTATCGGGCTTAGATCGGCGGGTGTGGGATCGGAAATTTGGCGATGTTTTAAATAGCCATGGGGATATTTCGCGGGGAAGGCAGTTAATTTGGGAGCTATTTCCGGGCGAAGGGGATCAGGTGGCGGTCTATTTATTTCACTATCATCAAGTTGATCAGCGCAATCCCGGCTCTCTGTTGGAAATGTACGAAGATTTCTTTACGATCTTGCCAGAGTATCGCACCTGCGATCTAGAGCAACTCACCTGGCATAAGCCTACCTTTGGCTATATTCCTGGCTACTTTAGTCTGGATGCTCAATCCCGTACTGTGGCTTTTGATCGGTTACTAGCGATCGGAGATGCGGCGGCACTGCAATCGCCCCTGGTGTTCACCGGATTTGGTTCCCTGGTGCGGAATTTGCCGCGTCTTACTTTTCTGCTTGATTTAGCCCTCAAGCATGATTTACTTACTGCCCCAGATTTAAACCAGATCAATGCTTACCAGAGTAACATTGCCGTCACTTGGCTGTTCTCTAAGGGGATGATGGTGCCGAGTGGGGCGCATATTCCTCCAGAGCGGATTAACTCTATGCTGAATACTTTTTTTGGCGTGTTGGCCGATCAACCCTCAGAAGTTAGCGATCGCTTCATCAAAGATCGGCTCGGTTGGTGGATGTTCAATCGCTTGGCGGTGGTGGCAGCCCTGCGTAATCCCGCCTTAATTTTATGGATTTGGCAGCTTGCCGGCACTAAAGACATGGTGCGCTGGCTACGCAGCTATGGTAGTTTTACGGTCAATGCCTTAAACAGAGCGATTTATGCGGGCTGGCTGCCCCACCTGATCCCCAAACTTGCCCCCCTGTTTAGTCAAACACCTCGCCTTTGGCTAAAATTATGCAGTTGGAGCTATGCCCTCAACTATTCCGTAAGTAAAACTACTTAGTCACCCCAGGAGGAAATGTGCTACTGACTAAAGGATTTGAAATCGAAGTCTATACTGGCACTCCCCAGGGAGAAGTAGTGGGATTTTCTGATCAGATTGTGGCTGACTTAGATGGTTTTGTGCGGGAGCCAGATAGCCGTAATGTGGAATACACTACTGCGCCCTATCTACGCTATGAACAGTTGCTGCTAGCTCTAGTAGAGCCTAGAGTAAGACTGAGGCGCTATTTAAAAAATTTGGGTGACTATACGCTCATGCCTGGTAGTACCCTCGCCCTAGGAGGTAGCGATCGCTTCTTTAGATCAGATCCGCAAAACCCTTACCATACTTATATCGAACAGACCTATGGCACTAAAGTAGTTACCGCTAGCGTACATATCAACCTAGGGATCAGTGATCCAGAGCAACTGTTACGCGCCTGTCGGCTAATTCGCTTAGAAGCCCCCCTATATCTAGCCTTGAGTGCAGCTTCGCCCTTTTTGGATGGTCAGATTACTGGCAGCCATTCTACCCGTTGGCAGATGTTTCCCAAAACTCCCAGCCAGGTGCCACTTTTTCTCAGCCATCAGCACTATATTGATTGGACGGGTGAGCAGTTAAAGTTGGGAACTATGCAGAATGTGCGCCACCTCTGGGCTTCAGTGCGTCCCAATGGCGATCGCCGCCCCTATTCCCTCAATCGCTTAGAACTACGCATCTGTGACTTGGTGTACGACCCAGTAGCGCTGCTAGCAATCACTGCCCTGTTAGAATTGCGCCTGTTAGACCTACTGGCTAGTGATTTTGATCCTACCGCCCCTAGCATCAGCGTATTTTCCGCCGCCGAGCTAGTGGAAATCACCGATCAAAACGAGATCCTCGCCGCCCAGCACAGCCTGGAAGCTGCCCTCACCCACTGGCAAACCGGCAACCAAATCTTGGCCAAAGACTGGATTGCTGAACATCTAGAGATGCTCAAACCCAAGGCCAAACATAACGGCTCCCTCTGCTTTCTCTTGCCCCTCCAGCAAATTTTAGACCAGGGCAACGAAGCGCAGCAATGGCTAAAGGCTTGTGATCAGGGTAATTCTCCTACTCAAGTTTTTACCAGCGCGATCGCTACCACCACTGCTAATGAGAATCAGCTAGCAGCCGATCTAGGGCTATGCTAAATTCAAACCCAACTCCTACTCCTATGAATGCCAATCTCACTCCCCTCACCTGGCTAGATCAAGTTTACGGCGCTCTCTTCCAACCCCAAGCTACTTTTATGCAATTGCGATCGCAGCCTGTACCCGTTGGTGCTGCTCTGGTGGTAGCCCTAGCCAATCTCCTAGAGAGTCTGCGTTTAGGTCAAGACTTACCCATACTTTTAATTAATCTAGTTGCTGGATTAGTAGGCTGGTTCTTACTTATAACTATTTTGGATCGCTTAGTTCTGATATTTTCCAAGTCCCCAGAGGTAAATATTCCTAAATTACTCACCCTCACTGGCTTTGCTAGCACTCCCTGGATTTTTATGGCCTGTGTGCAAACCCTGGAAAATCCTTGGCGCTTGCCCCTAGCTTTGGTAGTTGGCACTTGGTTTGGGATCTGGCAAATCTGGGCAACCGCGATCGCTCTAGCAGTTTCTCCCTGGCGCTTGCTAACCATAATCCCCCTAACCCTAGTTGGTGGGCTGGTTGGTTTAGTATTGTTGGGCAATTTTTTTAAGCTGATTTTCTCGGTCTAAAAGATGCAGATCACACCCCGATCATTAAATGATCACAGATGAGAGTTAGTTTAGCTCACTCGACTTAGCCCATAGGCAGCCTATACTCAATCTTGTACTAAAGAAACGGATTTAAACCTATGGCTGCTCCAATTAATGACAACTTTGCTAACCGCATCAATCTAGTTGGTCAATCGGTGAGCATATTCGGTACCACGATCGACTCGACTGGAGAAGTAGGTGAGCCGATTCCAGATGCAGGGAATCCCCTAAACTCAGTCTGGTATTCCTGGACAGCACCTTTTTCTGGCTTAACTAACATCACCACCCTGGGCAGTACCTACGATACCAGCATCGGCGTCTACAATGGCAATGCAGTCAACGCTCTAAGCTTAGTCGGCACCAATGATGATATTAGTTCTAGCTTTAGGCCTAACTTTGTTTTCCCCCTAAATCGCTTCAGTCTCGTCAGTTTTCAGGCGGTAGCAGGCACGACCTATCAAATTCAAGTAGATGGTTTTAACGCCGATACTGGGAATCTAACGCTGAATATCTCATCGGGGCTGATCAGCCGCAACACCACTAACGGCACGCTCAATCTTGGTACTAACCTCGCCGACATCATTTTTGGCGATCAGTCTGCCAACCCCAACGATACGATCGCTGCCTTTGCGGGTGATGACGCTGTATTTGGGGGAGTGGGTAATGACTCGATTGATGGCGGCTTTGGTAATGACGGTCTGTTTGGCGCAGATGGCGGTGATACTCTAATCGGCAATATTGGCAATGATACTCTCACAGGCGGCCCTGGCGCTGATCGTCTAATTGGTGGGATCGGTAACGATATCTTTCTCTACTTCTTACCATCCGAAGGTGGCGACATCATCCAAGACTTTAGCTCTGGTGTAGATAGTATTACATTCATCACTAATTCTTTCGGTGGTGGTCTTGCAGTTGGCCCAATCACTGAAGCTCAGTTCCTGGCTGGCGCTAGTGTTTCTATTGCCACTGATGCCACTCAGCGCTTCCTCTACGACACTAACGCCGGCGTTCTAAGATTTGATCCAGATGGTAATGGTGCAAATCCTTCTACCATTCTTGCCACCCTGACTGGCGCGCCAGCAATCACCAGATTTGATCTGGTCGGTGTGGCATCTTAGGTGGTTTTTAGATCAGGACTTACGCAAACGTGACTTAAAACCTCAGATTTTGTAGGGGCGTGGCGCAAAGCCCTCAAGTGGGGCTACGCCCTCAGACTAGATATTTTTACAACACTTCCCTTATCCAACTGCATAAATCTTGCCAATATTAAACTATCAGGGTTTTACGGTAATTACATTAAAACTCATGGACACCCTCTCTTCTTCCGATTGATTGATCTCAACCCCATGCCATAACCAGCTTGGAAATATCACCAGCATTCCTTCGCTCGGCTGATAGATTAGTTTGCTCAGAGTGATGGGCGTAATTTTGTCATAGGGCGGAACAAGCATTTGTGCACCTACACGAGGATCATGGAAATATAAATTTCCTGAATTTCGTGGAGCTTTGACGTAATAGACTCCACTCAAGTAAGCATTACAGTGATTGTGCAAAACATTGGAGGCATTTTTACCATTTACAATTGCCCAACAGTTGCTGATAAAGGGCTTGACTTCCTCGTTATCCCAGGCTAAGTCTCGAACTACTTCTGGGAGGAAATAATTGATCATCTCGACCAAAGGTTGAAAATCTGACTGTTTGTGTAATTGATCACTACTGTGCCAGCCTAAAACATTAGAAAAGTTTGTCCCTTCAGGATCTGCGTTTCTTTGGTGAGCGATCGCTTTTAGCAAGTTCTGGTTTAGTTGAGCGGTATTCGGAAATTGAAAGTGCCAAATCGGAGTTGGGAACCAATCTTGTCGCATTTTTTTATTTAAAGTCGTCAATACTTTTAATCTTTACTAAGTATGAGATTTAGCGTAATGTTATATACTAATTCCAGGTTTTAGCTTTTTATCACATTTACACGGGCAAAGCCATGCAAAAAGCAATTCTCACAGCAGTTATCTTTACCGCATCTACTGGTATGGTTACGTCAGCTTCAGAAGCAATTCAAATTGGCTATGACTTCGATGGTCAAAATGGCAACCCTACCCAAACTGATTCAAATGCATCGCTATCTGTGGCTACTTTGAGTGGAAATAGTACTAGTTTCACGGGTACAGGCAATCCAGGTTTTGCTGCCAGTATTAGTACGTCAGAAAATTTTGCAAGATTGGAATTCACGGTTGCCCCCAATACTCAACTGAGTTTAACCAATTTTTCCTACGATGTAGCTGACAGTGTCCCTGAATCCATACGAGTTAGCTCTAGTGTAGATAGTTTTACCTCTTTTCTGAACACTTATACTCCAACTAGCACCTTTACTACTCGAAGTTTCACCCTAAGTAGCTTTAACAATATTTCAACTCCTGTAACCTTTCGGATTGAACAATTTGGTTTTGGTACGATCAGGTTTGACAACGTGCTTTTAGATTTTACCCCCACTGCTATTCCCTTCGAATTCAGCCCTACTTTTGCGGCTGCGGTGTTAGCTGGAATTTGGCTAACCAGCAAGAGACTAAAAGCTAGATGAGCCCAAGTTGGGGCATTGCACATCTGAACGATGATGGGAGTTAGAGGCGTAGCTCCCTGTGTGGATTCTAGATCCTGAGTTTAGTAAAATCATTATGCTATTGTCGAACACTCAAGTGTTTCTCAAATCATTGAGTAAGTCCTGAATATTGACCGAGATTTAAGAAATTCTCATACTGAGGTCTAGCCAGGGCGATCGCGTCACCATTGCACTAGTAGAAATATAATCTACGCCAATTTCAGCCACAGCGCGAATGTTATCTAAGGAAATGTTGCCAGAAGCTTCAATTTTGGTGTGGGGACTGTGGTGGCGGATGATCGGGATTGCCTGACGCATGGTTTCTAGGGGCATATTGTCTAGCATGATAATCTGGAGGTCTAAGCTAGCTGCCTCTGCCACCTGGTCTAAATTCTCAGTCTCAACTTCAATCGCGATCGTCAACGGAATACGCGATCGCACCAGATTTACCGCTTTCGTGATACCGCCTGCGGCCGCAATATGATTATCTTTGAGCATCACCGCCTCATCTAGTCCAAAACGGTGGTTAATCGCGCCACCCACTTGAGTGGCATACTTTTCTAATAACCGCAAGCCTGGAGTGGTTTTGCGAGTGTCTACCAATTGAGCAGGCAAGTCAGCGATCGCTGCCTTATAGGTATGAGTCAAAGTAGCAATGCCAGAGAGCCGCATGGCGAGATTCAGCGCCACCCGTTCACCCATCAGTAGGGTGGGATAACTAGCCCTCAATTCGGCAATTTTCTGCCCTGCATGGCATAGGGTTCCCTCTGGTAGTAAGCTCACCAAGCTCGCCTGGGGTTCTAGACGTTGAAATACCCGCTCAGCGATCGCCAATCCAGCAATCACACCGGCAGCTTTAGCCACCCAGTAGGCGTGGCCAGGGGCAGATGTTTGCTCTGGATATAAACTATCCGTGGTGCGATCGCCGCGCCCCAGATCTTCACGCAGCCAGCTATCTAGCAAAGGATCAAGAATGATGGGCAGCATAGGTTCAAGGAGTTTAGGTAAACATTTCGGCTGGGTCAGCAGACTGTACCTTACGCAGGGAGATTGCCCCAGATATTGTACACATGGCTAAAGTTAAGATAAATACCTGGATCACTCGATCTAAATTCATCTCAATCGGCAGGCGAGTAGCATTACGGGTCAGATCATAGAGCGCATTGCCCAGCAAAAATCCAGGAATGTAGCCCAACACCGACAATACTACGGCTTCTTGGATTACCACTTTAGACAAAAACAGATTGGTGTAGCCCATCGCTTTGAGGGTGGCATATTCTGCCATGTGATCGGAAACGTCAGTGTAGAGAATTTGATAAACAATCACAATTCCGACAATGAACCCCATGACCGTGCCGAGGGTAAAAATGAATCCGATCGCTGTCCCCCTTTGCCAGTAGACCAGTTCAAAGTTGATAAAACCTTGCATCGTCATGATTCTGGTATCATCAACTGCCAGATCAACTGCCCCCCCTCTACCGCCACTGAGCTTGACATCCTCTAGGGTGAGCTCGGCTTTGTGGATCAGCACCTTATCCCCATCTCCTGGAAAAGACCGCACTCGCTGAGCATCGACCTGTAACTTACCCTTGGCTAGCACCACCTCATCACCTGGCAAATCCCGCACAAATTGCAGCAGCACCTTTTCGGGTTGCACCTCTGGTTTGAGGTCAATAATTCCCACATTGATTAAGCCTGGCCGCCGCGTGTCAAAAATCCGCAAAAAGTTGAGATCACTGGTAATCATGGCACCATCAGCCGCAAAGGAACTGCCCAGTTCAAATAGACCCCCCACCTGTAATTTGCGATTAGCAACTTCTCTTGTTACCAGATTTTTACAATTAAAGGCGGGCGGCGTGTAGGCAGTCTTCAGGGTTTGATCTATGCCACATAGTTCGGGGATAGGACCAAACTCAGCGCGAGAACCCCGATCAAACAACACCACATCCTGGAGCTTGAGGGTATTCAGATTCTGCTCTACTCCTGGGATCTTAAAAATATTGGCATCAGGATCGAAGCCGAGAATTAGAATATTGCGGGTTTGTCCCGATTGGCTTTCGGCAATTTTCCAGGCAGCAAGACCAATGTAAAGAGAATTGATCCCTTTCACCTCTGGATAATTTAAGGCTTGATAGAGGCGGCGTTGGGAAAAGTTGCGCATCCCCACTAGGTTGGTAGACTGGGGACTAACAATTACTAAATCCCCCCGCAAGCTGTTTTGCAAGCGCACAGCACTGCGAAAGAGCGCATCTTGGAAGCCGATTTGCATGAAAATTAGCACCACCGCAAAGGTAATCCCAGCGATCGCTACCAGTAGCCTACTTTTCTGATAAGTAAGTTGCAGCCATGCTAGGGGGACAGCAAAAATCATAGGTAAGATAGGATATGATGAAGGGTGTAGTTTTGGGGTTGTGGCTCAGTTGGATAGAGCAAGCGCCTCCTAAGCGCTAGGTCGGCGGTTCAAGTCCGCCCAATCCCGTTAGCTAATTTTAACTGAATAGATCTTATCTAGGATCTCATTACCCTAAGAGATCAAGCATATGGATGTCAAAAGACAAACAGTCAAACTGGCAAAACATTAAACCTAAGGGGGGCACCCCCAAACCCCAGCTAGGGTTTCCACCCCTGCACCTCGTCCTAACCTTTACTTCAGTAGCTATAATGGCCGATCAAAAGGGTGGCAGGGCGCAACCTTGCCATGGGTTTTAAGGATTTTTTGAAAATAGCAATACCCAGAGATTCAGGACTTACGCAAAGGTGATTTAAAACCCTGCCTTTGGGGTGTGGGGCTCTGCTCTCAAACTCCCTTTTTACAAAAGTTCCTAACTTAGGCTGCGTAAGTCCTGACATTATTCCCTTGTCACTGAAAAAATAGGCATGATTTAAACGGGGTCAAGCTTTAAGAAAGACAGGAGTAATTTTGTAAAAAAGTTCTAACCTCGGGGTCACTGGGCAAACCGCTCGATGCCCCTAGAGCTTGGGTGCTAATGGCAGCAACGGCTTGAGCATAGCGAATTACCATTTCTAGTCCTTCGGGATCAGCCAGACTAGTGAGCGATCGCTGACAAATTTGATGAATGAAACCAGCTAAAAAGGCATCCCCCGCTCCTACTGTATCCACTGGTTTGATGGCAAAGCTGGGCGATCGTCCTTGACGATTACCAAAGTAATAGCGACAGTCGGCCGCACCATCGGTGACAATGACTCCTTCTAGTTCGGGTAAAGCTTGGGCGATCGCGGCTGGGGAAGTAGTCCGAAAAAATAACTGAGCTTCGCTAGCAGACAACTTCAAAAAATCCACATGATCCAGCATGATTTGGATCAGTTTGGAAGCCTCAGCAGGGTTTTGCCAGAAGATTTCGCGCCAGTTTAGATCCACTACCACTTTGAGATAATACTGCTCCGCTAGTTTGAGCGCCCTAGCCACTGCTCTGGAACTAACTGGGCTGGCTAGCATAAGCGTACCCAATACCAAAAAATCCGCCTCAGCAAAAATATGACTAGGTAATAATTCGGCTGCCAAGTAGGTATCGGCATCACCCACAAAGCGAGCAAATTCGGGTGTACCAGCCTGATCTAATTTCACAAATACTTCTCTGGTAGCTGCCTGGGGATGAATCTGTACGCCAGTGGTATCTACCCCAGCATGGTTAAGCTGACTGAGTAATTCTTGGCCAACTTGATCTTGCCCCACACAACCAATAAAGCCGACCGTAGTACCGAGCTTAGCTAGAGCGATCGCCACATTTGCAGGTGCTCCACCAGGATAAGCCTGACCATTAATTCGATCTAGGAGAACCTCACCCAAGCATAAAACTTTAACCATAGGTTGATTAGGCTCCAGGGTTAGTGAGAGTATCAGGAATAGCTGTGGGCTGATCACGCTTTTGGGTAATCTTTTCTAGCCAGCTAGGCTGAGCGATGGATGACTGGGAAGTTGCCCTAGACTTGGCTTTAGATCCGGACTGGGAAGCTGCTTGAGCCTTGGCTGCCAAAGACTGGGCTAAAGACTGAGATTTAGCCTGAGACTTAGCCAAAGACTGAGAGACTGCTTGAGCTTTGGCTACCAAAGACTGGGCCAAAGACTGAGAGACAGACTGGGATTTAGCCTGAGACTTAGCCAAAGACTGAGAGACAGACTGGGAAACTGCTTGAGCCTTGGCTGCCAAAGACTGGGCTAAAGATTGAGAGACAGACTGGGATTTAGCCTGAGACTTAGCCAAAGACTGAGAGACAGACTGGGAAACTGCTTGAGAGTCATCTTGAACCATGGGCTCAGGCGGGACTAAGGATGGAGCACTGACCGAGGGTGGCGCGGCTTCGAGCACAGTTGCAGGACTAGATGCTTCAGGTAAAGCCTTTAGCTCATATTTAGGATCAACAATAGCTTCAATTCCCGCGATCGCTTCACCCCGCAATAGTCGCGATAGGGTGTCTTTACCACCAGCTTGGTAGTTGATTAAGTGGGCAGTGCTGTTAAATTGGTTGTCAATGGGAGCGCCTTTAGAGTCAAGTAACTCTAGCTTCACCACATTTTTACCAGGCTGAATGCCTTTCAGATAAATCGGGTGCCATTGGTCAATTACAAATTGCTCTTCGTTGACAGTAGCCCTGATCCGCCAGTCAGTCAGGTTTTGATCTTCTACTGCTGCCAGGTGTAGGGGGGCATTGTGCAAATGAAAATCTAGTAAAATTGGCTCGGCACCAAGATCACCAAGGGGGAAGTTGTAGGTGAGCAGGGGGAGTTGGGGGGCTGGCGTATGCTCCCCCGTTTTGCTGTAGACATGGAAGGTCACCTGAGCATAGGCAGACTCATTCTTAAAACTTTCATGCCATGGGCGCTGGGCGATTGCCCTAAGGGTGTGGGTGCCAACTGTAAGTTGGTCAAACTCTAGGGGCTGGCTCAGGTCGTAGCTAGATTTGATCACTTGATTGTCAAGAATCACGTCCACATGAGAGCCGAGGTCAAATTGGGCATTTTTGAATATGGGTAAATCTTTAACCTCTAGCTTTACCGCTACTTTTTGATCATTAATGATCTGGTCGGCCGTGGGGCTGAGAATTTTAAGCTGGGGCTCGTAATGATCGAATAGCTGGTTGAGCTTCTGAATGGTAGCGGGTGGAGAAACTTCAGCGATGATTCCAGTTGTGGATTTAATTTTGCTGGTTGTAGGCGTGGCATTACTGGGGCGATCGCTACAGGCAGATAATAGCAAGGTGATCATCAAAATCAAGCTTATTGCCCCTAGGCTAGAGTGCTTCTGCCCCAATCCTCCAATCTTGGTTTTAGCCCACATAAAATCCTGCTTTTACAACTACATATCGGAATATATCGGAAAACGGTAATATCCTTATAGGTATCGCAAAGATTTTTATTCCTATGACCATTAACAACCGTATCCCCCCATCACTTCAAGCCGCCTTTAGTCAAGCAAACTGCTTAAAAATCATTAGCGGCTTGCAAAACTTTGATCCCACTGCCGTAGAGATGGTGGTCAAGGCGGCTGGCATGGGTGGAGCTAATTATGTAGACATTGCCGCTAGGGCTGATTTGATTGCGATCGCTAAACGAGCTAGTGATTTGCCTGTATGTGTTTCGGGCGTGAACCCTGAGATTTTGGCTCAAGCGGTAGCATGGGGGGCTGACCTAGTAGAAATCGGCAATTACGATAGTTTTTATCGCCAGGGCCAAGAGTTTAGTGCGGCTGAGGTGATTGATTTAACCCTAAAGACCAGAGCTTTACTGGGCGATCAAGTGGCTCTGGCTGTCACTGTACCCCATGCCTTACCTTTAGATTTGCAAGTTAGTTTGGCCGAGCGGTTGGTAGAGGTTGGTGCCGATCTAATTCAGACTGAAGGCGGTACTAGTGCTACCCCTAATCACGCTGGGGTGCTGGGCTTAATTGAGAAGGCGGCTCCCACCCTAGCAGCAGCTTACCAAGTTAGTCGAGCAGTGTCTGTACCGGTGATCTGTGCCTCTGGCCTATCGAGCGTGACAGTGGCTTTAGCGATCGCCTCTGGAGCAAAAGCTGTGGGCGTAGGCTCAGCCGTGAATAAGCTGCAGGATCTAGTAGCGATGGTAGCAGTGGTTAGAGGTCTGCGCCAAGCCCTGGATCTTAAGGTTGGCCTTAGAGTTTAAGGAGATTTGAAGGAGTGCTAGAACCAAGCTGGTTTGCGCGGCCGGCGGTTGAGGTGGCACCTGATTTACTCGGCTGTACCCTAGTGCGGGCGATCGCTGGCACCACCTACCGTGGTGTGATTGTGGAAACTGAAGCCTATGATGCCACTGATCCAGCTTGCCATGGTTACAAACGCCAAACCCCTCGCAATCAAGCGATCTTTGGCGAGCCGGGTTCCCTTTATGTCTACTTAATTTATGGTGTCTATCACTGTGTCAATATTGTTAGCGATCGCGCCAACTATTGCAGTGGTGTGTTGCTCAGAGCCCTCGAGCTAGAGCAAATACCTGATTGGGTAGATGCTAAAGTACCGCGATCGCGGGTAGCAGCCGGCCCTGGAAAACTCTGCCGCACTTTGCAAATTGACCGCAGGCTTAATGGTTTGCCGCTCGGAGCTAGCTCAGGTATATGGCTGGAAGCCCAGCCTCCCGGTCTCAGCCTCAACCTTGTCCAAACTACTCGGATTGGTCTGAGCCAAGGGACAGAACTGCCCTGGCGCTGGTATGTTGATCGCCATCCCGCCGTGTCTAAATTCTAGGTGTATAATGAAAAAATTAACCATCGCTTGCGTCTATGTCTGCAACAATTTCTGCCCAGGATCGGTTCTATGCCAGCATTAGTTACATTTTGCCCATTTCGGCAGCAGTAGTTTTTGGCAATACCCTATTTGCTCAAGTGCCTTATCTGCTGGAGGTCTACAGCCCGTTTATCTGGCTCTATCGCAATGTCTTGATGCTGCCACTAGTGCCACTGCTCGGCATCAATGGCGAATTTGCCATTTTTCTGGCTCTATATCTGCTGGTGCTACGCAATCCCCAGGTGAGCCGATTTGTGCGATTTAACTTGATTCAAGCCTTTTTGTTGCAAATTGTCCTATTCATTGCCCAGATTCTAGTCCAGGCGCTAGAACTAGCCTTAGCAGGTGTTGGCGGCTATGTGCTAACTGTGCTGGTGAACACTACGTTTATGGGTATTTCCCTCTGCTGTATTTACGCGATCGCGCGGGCAGTCAGAGCAGAATATACAGACATTCCAGGCATTTCCACGGCTGCTCTGATCCAAACTGATCGATGATTTTCGGTGACTTAAGGTTTAACCTATGGCTTGGCGCGGTGATTCTTCCATCCTAGAGCGAGTTTATGCTGGCCTGCCTTACCTCCTGCCCCTGGCGGGAGCGTCGATCTTTGGCCTTTTGCTATATCAGCAAGTTCCTTGGCTGTTAGAGCTATTTCGCCCCTTTCTCTACCTCAAGGCTTTCATACAGCGCGGAATTTTGCCTGGTCCCCTAGGAGACTTGAGCCTAGAGTTTTTTGTTTGGCTGGGATTGTTTATTTTTGTAGTGCGCAACCATCGCCTCAAACATCTGATTCGCTTTAATGCCATGCAAGCCTTGATGATTGACATTGCCATGGCTCTGGTGCAAGGAATTACTGAACTATTTTCCCTCACTATCTTGCCCCCGGCCCGTAACCTCTTGTCTGGGTTGGCGATCGCCCAGGATAGCGATCAGAATGGTGTACTGTTCCTGCTATTTGCTACGATTTTTAGCACCGTCTTTTTTGCCGCCACCGCCATGGCTCTCTATAGTATTTTCCAGACTGCCAGAGGCAAGTACGGGGAAATCCCGATTATTTCTGATGCTGCCTACAACATGACCCGCTATTAGTCCTATGTCTAACTCTTATGTCTAACTCTATTTACACATTAGCAGCTTGGCTGGCAGGAGATTTTAGCAACTGGGAGCAAGCGATCGAGAATCCGCCATTTTTCGCCCATATTCGGGTCTGCATTCGCCCGATCGCTGCCCTTGCCGACCAGGGGGTTTGGCTTTACCTAGAGCAGGCCTACGACTATATGTTGCAGCAGCCCTATCGCACCGCTGTATTGCAGGTATTACCCTTGTCCGATCAGCAAATCAAGATTGTGAACTACAAACTCAAGCAGCCGACCGATTTTTTTGGGGCGGCCAGGGATAGGGGGCGGTTAGCTACACTCACCCTAGCTCACCTAGAGCCTCTGCCTGGTTGTGATATGCAGGTAACCTACGGGTCGGGCAAATTCAGTGGCCAAGTAGAACCAGGTAAAAACTGCTGTGTGTTCCGCAATGGCAGAAATACCTATTTGTCCAGTGAGTTTACAGTCACGGAGCAGACCTATTCCAGCCTTGATCGCGGCAATGATCCAGAAACCGATGAGCGGGTA
Source organism: Pseudanabaenaceae cyanobacterium bins.68 (assembly GCA_033762795.1). Classification (GTDB taxonomy): domain Bacteria; phylum Cyanobacteriota; class Cyanobacteriia; order Pseudanabaenales; family Pseudanabaenaceae; genus JANRLH01. The sequence continues at coordinate 357 of JANRLH010000028.1, read as the reverse complement.
TGGGGATCAATTGCTGGTGCCTTTGAGTTTAAGAAAAAGACCAGTTTTGCTGCCGAAGTAGGAGAGATTTACCCCCTGTGATCCGATGCCATCAAATCTGCTTAGCTTGGAAGGAATAAGAACAAAGTGAAAGTAATTGTAATTGGTAGTGGCGGCAGGGAACACGCGATCGCTTGGAAATTAGCTCAGTCTGACTTGGTGGAGCAGATTTTTTGTGTACCTGGTAACGGTGGCACGGCAAATCTAGCTAAATGCACTAATGCGCCCATGGCAGTGGAGGATTTAGAAGGCATCTTGCGCTTTGCCCAGGTGCAAGGGGTGAGATTTACCGTGGTGGGGCCAGAAACCCCCTTGGCT
>JANRLH010000027.1:0-6222 GCA_033762795.1 Pseudanabaenaceae cyanobacterium bins.68 | reverse complement strand
TTGATACCAGGGGCGGCGGCGCGGATCAAACTTGGGATCAGTATTGAACAGTTGACTGATTTGGCCATTGAGCCTGACCCGATAGCGACGGTATTGCCAGTTAGTAGCTGCCTGGCGGATGCCAATCGAATAGCCTCCACCTCGTTCTCGCCTGGCCGAAAACTGCTCCCCTGCGCTAGTACCGTAATAGATCGTATTCAGGGCAGGAAAGACTTGGAGCTGGCGCCAGAAAAACTGGGTGATTGCAGTTGGGTTGCCAGGGTGCTGGCGTAAAAAATTGCTGCTAGTCTGGTTGGCTAAGTGGGATCGATCTAAATAGCTACGCAGATGCTCGGTTAAGCGATCGCTAATTTGGTCATGCAGGGTTTCTGCCACTTGATGGACGGCGATTTGACCATTGCGAAAGGATAGACTACCCACCGCAGCTACTGCCAGGAAAACTAGCCCGACAAAGGGCGCAATCAGTACCAAGCGCAAGGGCAAATGGGCAGAAGTTCTTGCCTGGGTCACGGGCTCAACTGTTACCTAAGTGTTGAATGAAATCATCCGCAGTCAAGCCGTCAATAAATTCGCGAAAGGCACGGCGCTCGGCTTCGTCCGCATCTTGATCTACCGGTACAGAGGCTTCCATAATTACCTCTTCCATCACCCAGATACTACATTTTGCCCGCAGGGCGATCGCGATCGCATCACTGGGTCTAGCATCTACTTCTTTCTTGAGTTCCCCCTGTTGCAGGCAGATGGTGGCAAAAAAAGTGCTATTTTTGAGGGAATGAATCATCACTTTAGTTACCATGATTCCCCCTGTTTCTAGTAAAGTCAGGCAGAGATCATGGGTCATGGGTCGAGCTGCCGGTCGTGGATCTAGGGCAGATACAATTGCTTTCGCCTCAGCATCCCCAATCCAAATTGGCAAGGCACGGCGCTCAGTGCTATCTCGTAGCAATACAATCGGGCTACGGGTGTAGGCATCAATCGCAATTCCTGCTACCTTCATTTCGATCATGGTTAAACGCACCCTCTAGTTGATACCACTACAGCGCTGGACTTAGGCTATTCGCCAAGCTTCCTGGCAATTTTCCTGGCAAGTTTTGCGTGAGTGGGCTTTGCACAAACATTATGGATTAACAGCCGCGCGCGATTGTTGATAGGTTTGAGCTAACTGGCAATGTCTAACTGAATAATTAGCTTGCCAATTGATCTGGCAATTAACCCCTTAAGAAACCCCGTTAATCACCAGACTGACGCAGACCCCAAAGTTGGCTTTCAAGACCAAGTTTGTAGCTCAGAATAGCGCAAATTAGCTCTCTGTGCCTAAGTCCAGGATCAATACTACAATCTATTTTTTGGGTTAAGCTTTAGACAAATATTAACATTTTCCTATGTCCTTGCCGCCCATTGCCCTAACTACTCCCCTCTATTATGTCAATGATCTGCCCCATATTGGCAGCGCCTATCCCACCATTGCTGCCGATGCCTTGGCGCGGTATTATCGCCTCCAGGGATATCCTGTGCGCCTAATTACCGGCACAGATGAGCATGGTCAAAAGATTCAACGGGCAGCAGAGCAGGGACAGCGATCGCCCCAACAGCACTGTGATCAAATGGTGGCAGGTTTTTTAAGTTTGTGGCAAAAACTGGGAATTAGTTATGATGCCTTTGCCCGCACTACCGCGCTCCAGCATCGCCAGATCGTAGAGCAATTTTTCGCCCGCGTGCTAGCTAGTGATGATATTTATTTGGGGCAGCAGCAGGGCTGGTATTGTATTGCCTGTGAAGAATTTAAAGAAGAAAAGGAACTGCTAGATCATCACCATTGCCCGATTCATGTGAATGTCGCCTGTGAGTTTCGGGATGAGGGTAACTATTTCTTCCGCCTATCCAAATACCAGGAGCAGCTAGAGCAGCTTTATCGCGATCGCCCTAATTTTATTCAGCCCGAAATTCGCCGCAATGAGGTCTTAAACTTTGTCGCCCAAGGGCTCAAAGACTTTTCGATTTCTCGGCTCCATCTCACCTGGGGAATCCCTCTGCCCAATGATCCTAGCCATACGATCTATGTATGGTTTGATGCTTTGTTGGGCTATATTTCGGCACTCCTAGAGCCTGATGCTGTCGCAGATTTAGACCGGGCGGCGACTTGGATGCCCTTCAAGCTGCATATCATTGGGAAGGATATTCTGCGGTTTCACGCCATTTATTTTCCAGCGATGCTGCTATCGGCGGGCTTGCCTCTGCCAGAACGGGTATTTGGTCATGGTTTTTTGACCAAGGATGGGCTAAAGATGGGTAAAACTACTGGCAACACCATTGACCCCCATGATCTGTGCGATCGCTACGGTGCTGATGCCATGCGCTACTATTTTTTGCGGGAAATTGAATTTGGCAAGGATGGAGATTTTAATGAAGAACGCTATGTGGCGATCGTCAATGCCGATTTAGCTAACAGCCTGGGTAATCTGCTCAATCGCAGCTTGGGCATGGTCGGTAAATACTGCCAGCAGCAGGTGCCTGATCCCAACTCTAGTCAGATCGCTAGCCTTACTTTGCCGATTATTTACCAGGCAAGTACCCTGGGCGATCGGGTGGCTGAAGCCTACCAGCAGCTTAATTTTCAGCTAGCCTGTGAAGAAATTCTCGATCTAGTCCGCAACTGCAACAAGCTGATCGATGACGTTGCCCCTTGGAAATTATTTAAGCAGGGGGAACTACGCCCCATTGCTGAATGCCTCTATACCGTCTTGGAATGCGTCAGAATAGCCACCTATCTGCTCTCGCCAATTACTCCTACCCTCAGTCTGGCTGCCCATCAACAGCTTGGGCTAGAACTATGTTTGCGCCATAGTTGGACAGCAGCTACTGGCTGGGGGATGTTGACCGCGGGCACGCCTCTGCCCCAGCCCCAGCCAATTTTCCAGCGCCTAGAGTTAGTCAAGGGTGAGACTGTCTAGTTCTGTTTGGGCGATCGTCTGCTGTTCACCACTTTTCAGCCATTTGATCTGAATTTGGTGGAGTTCGGCCTCGGCGTCGCCCACAATTAAGGCAGCGATCGCACCCTTAGCATCAGCCCGTTTCAGTTGCTTGTCAAATTTCGCGCCACTCACATCTAGCTCTACTCTAAATCCCAGTTGGCGCACCTGGGCAGCGATCTTGAGTGCTTGACGCTCTGCCAAGGCTCCTCGGGACACCAGGTAAAAATCTAAGCGGGGTAAGGGTGGGGCAGCCAGTTGTGCTAGCAGAATCACCAACCGCTCCAAGCCGATCGCCCAACCTACGGCTGGAGTATGGTTACCGCCCAATTCCGTTACCAGGCGATCGTATCTGCCACCACCACAGACGGCTGACTGTGACCCCAACAGACTAGACTGAATCTCAAAGGCGGTGCGAGTGTAGTAATCTAGCCCTCTAACTAACCGAGGATTGAGGGCAAAGGGAATATTTAAATCACTCAATAGCTGCTGCACCTGTTCAAAATGCTGCCTAGACTCTTGGCTTAAATAGTTCAAAATCTGGGGGGCATGGGCGGCGATCGCTTGCGTGTGAGGATCTTTACTATCCAAAATTCGCAAAGGATTACGCTCTAAGCGATCGCGGGAATCAGGGTCTAGATCAGCCGCAAAGGGAGTAAAGTAGTCAACCAAAGCCTGACGATAGACCTGGCGATCTGAGCCGCTACCTACGGAATTAAGCTGTACGACTAGCCCTGAAATCCCCACCTGCTCCAGAAAATTAATCGCCAGGCTGATCACCTCCGCATCTATCCTAGGATCATCACTGCCTAGCACCTCTACCCCCAACTGATGAAATTGCCGTTGTCTACCTGCCTGGGGACGTTCATAGCGGAACATGGCGCCAAGATACCACAGGCGTTGCACTCCTTGTAGCAGACTATGCTCGATCGCGGCTCGCACTACCCCCGCTGTGCCTTCAGGCCTGAGGGTCAAAGAGCGATCGCCCCGATCCAAAAAGCTATACATTTCCTTGCCCACAATATCAGTGGCTTCGCCAATGCCCCTGGTATATAGCTCTGTAGCTTCAAAGATCGGCGTGCGCACCTCCACATAACTGGCTTGATGCAAAACCTGGCGCGCGATCGCTTCTAACTTTTGCCAATAGTAAACTTCGGGGCTGAGAATATCTTTAGTGCCACGGGACGCCTGAATCGAAGTCATAGTTAGCGATAGTTGGTAAATTGCAGTGCCACGGGGAAATCTGCGGTTTTGAGAAACTGAATCACCCCCTGCAGGTCATCCTTAGACTTTGCCACCACTCGAATGGCATCCCCCTGAATCGAAGGCTGCACCTTGCTAAACTGCTCTCGCACTGCCTTAGAGATTTTCTTGGCGATTTCTTGATCCAAGCCCTTTTGCAGTTTAATCACTTGAGAAACTCGATTGCCGCCAATGGTTTCCACTTTGCCGTAGTCGAAAATCTTTAAAGAGAGATTGCGCTTCGCCGCCTTCGCTGCCACAATATCGTTCACGGCAGTCAAACTGAATTCACTGGCAGTTTTGACCGTAATCGTTTCTTCTTCTAGGGTGATTTCGGTGGCTGTGTCTTTTAGATCATAGCGGGCGCTGATTTCTCTTCTAGCTTGATCTAGGGCATTCACCAACTCTTGCCGATCAAAATCGCTCACCACATCAAAGGAAAAACTCGTTGCCATACTTATTCATCAAAATGCCGTCAGTTCGATTTTACCGCGAAAAGCTCTTAAACTGTGTGGTTGCGATTTTTGAAAGAATGAAGCACAGAAATGATTAAAACCCATGGCGGGGCTGCGCCCTACAGGTCTTTAAATGCTGCGTCGAACCAGAACCTAAAACAAATCACAAAAGCCCTGATCTAGTTCAATCTTTTCAATCACCCGCAAACTCCTAGGGTTTCCCAACTTGCGCAGGGTACTCAAGGCATCATCTCTTACACCTAGATCATCATCTTCTAGGGCAGCAATCAAGCCATCGATCGCTTCTTCATAGATTTCTGGTTCGGTTTCTAGGGGTAGCAACTTCGCCAAAGCCCAAGCACAATTACTGCGCACGGCATCCACTGGATCATGCTCCAGGGCTAGGACTAGAGCAGCGATCGCGGCGGCATTACCCAACTGTCCTAAAGCACTGGCTGCCCACAGCCTTACTGCGGCAATATCAAACTTAAGCGCCTGGATCAAAGGTATTAGCGCCGCATCTCCCCCGCAGGTTCCTAAAGCCCAAACTAAGCCCTTACGCACATAGCCATTCCAATCTAGCTGTAACTGCTTGATCAAATGGTTAGTTGCTGCTGAATCGGGATTGCGCCCCAAGGCATAGGCAGCACTCACCCGCACCAAGGCGCAATCATCTTGTAAGAGAGCTAAAAGGAAGGGAATTGCCCTGGAGTCTTCAATTTCACAAAAAGCCCTTGCTGCCTGCATCCGTTCTAGGGTATCGGTGGAACCTAGCCAAGCCAACATCTGTTCAGGATCTACAGGAGCAATCAGTTCTGGTTCTGCTGCGCCATAGTCATCTGCCAAATCTTCTCCCAGTTGATCTTCTAAGATATCTGCCGATTCCAGATCTAGGTTGGTATAAGCTAGATTATTCATCAAAAAAGGTGAGAAACTTGGCTAGGGGATTGGTGGTTATTCTATCAGGAATTTCACTAGCCGCTAGCCCCGCCTGGTTTTTTCTGCTCGCTCCTGAAATAATTTTGACTTGATTGCCTAGAGTTAGAAATATAGCTCGATATTTGGTCGCGATCGCTTGATCTAGGCAATAGATTTGGTGAACTTGGCGGATCTGAGCCGCAAAACCAGAGGCTAAGTGGGTGGGATAAAGTAGCTCTACCCCTTGCTGTTGCAGGGTCTGACCTAGATTAAAATCCAACTGCTCAATCCAGCAGCTCAGATGGTATCCCAAGCGGAGTAGTAATTGGGCGATCGCGCTTAATTGAGGGGATGAACCAGAAGCAACTAGGCAAATGGTAATTTTGCTGGTTCTTAAGCCCGAACTAGCAGGATGATGGAATTGTAATTGGTGTCGCCATTTCTGCCAAAATTTGAACTGATTCTGGGTCTGAGCTTGCTTTAAGCCCAGATTTAGCTGTACCCCATGGGAAATCCCCTCGTAGTGAATTACTACCGCCCGTGGCTGATATAGTACCTGATAGCCCCTGGCTCTAAGCTGAAAACACAGATCGGTATCTTCGTAGTAGGCGGGAGCAAAGTGTGGATCAAAACCACCC
>JANRLH010000026.1:0-2765 GCA_033762795.1 Pseudanabaenaceae cyanobacterium bins.68 | reverse complement strand
AACCCCTCAAACTCCCTTTTTCTGATTTTAAAAGTCCGCATTCAAAGGAGTACGCGGAAAGGGAATCACATCCCGAATGTTAGCCATTCCAGTCATAAACTGAACTAAACGCTCAAACCCTAGTCCGAAGCCCGCATGGGGCACTGTACCGTAACGTCTCAGATCTAAGTACCACCAGTAGTCGGCAGGATTTAACCCGATCGCTTGCAACCGCATTTCTAGGACTTCTAACCGTTCTTCTCTTTGGGAGCCGCCAATAATCTCACCAATCCCAGGTGCCAATACATCCATAGCCCTCACGGTGGGATGTTCAGGATCTTGGTCATTCAGCCGCATATAAAATGCTTTGATCCCCGCTGGATAGTCCATCACGATCACGGGTTTTTGGAAGTATTGTTCAGCTAGATAGCGCTCATGTTCCGATTGCAAATCGATCCCCCAAGCTACAGGGAATTCAAATTTTTGGCTACTTTTAGTTAAAATTTCGATCGCCTGCGTGTAGGTAAGTCGCTCAAACGGCTGATTAATGATGTTTTCGGCGTTGCTAATCACGCGATCGCTAATCCGCTCCTGAAAAAACTCCAGGTCTGCCTGGCAATTAGTTAAAACGTAGTTAAATAAATATTTTAAGAAAGCCTCAGCCAAGTCCGCATCATCCTCTAGCTCAGCAAAGGCAATCTCCGGCTCCACCATCCAAAATTCTGCCAAATGTCGCGAAGTATTAGAATTTTCGGCGCGAAAGGTAGGGCCAAAGGTATAGACCTTGCTAAAAGCCATCGCCAGTACCTCAGCTTCAAGCTGACCACTCACAGTCAAATAGGCAGGCTTGCCAAAAAAATCTTGGCTGTAGTCAGGCATTTGCCCAGGCTTTAAGCTGGTGACATGAAACATTTCCCCCGCCCCTTCACAGTCACTGGTACTGATGATTGGGGTATGCACCCAGATAAAGCCTTGACTTTGAAAAAATTGATGAATGGCATAGGCACAGGCATTTCGCACGCGAAACACCGCCCCAAAAGCATTAGTCCGAGGTCGCAAGTGAGCGATCGTGCGTAAAAATTCAAAGGAATGGCGTTTTTTTTGCAGAGGATAGGTTTCTGGATCGGCTGTGCCAATTACTTCTAGAGCAGTAGCTAGCAGTTCGATCCTTTGACCCTTGCCTAGGGAAGCAGCGATCGCTCCTTCGGCTTTAATCGCTGCGCCCGTGGTCAGTAGCCCATGATTCACGGCTAAGCTGTGGGGGATCACGATTTGGAGGCTAGCTAGACAAGAGCCATCATTCAATTCTAGGAAGGTGACTTCCTTTGACTGGCGCTTAGTGCGTACCCAGCCCTGCACCACAATCTGCTCTCCTGGCTGCGCCTGGTGTAGAACCTGGTTGATGGAAAATTTCATGGTTTGCAAGGATTATTCTAAAATTGCGCTCTAAAATTGCGCTCTAAAATTGCTCAGTAGCCAGATCGCGAATGAGTGGGATGCGATCATTGATATAGCTGCTGAGAGCGCTTTGTTGACTACAGTCCAAGCTAGATTTCTGCTTTACCTGGTCAAGTAACCACCGCATTAGACCCTCGTCATCCATTTTCAAAATCAGGCTAGGCTGAGCTTGGTTGACTAATTCCCAAAACAACCTCATGAGCGAAGGTGACATAGCTAAACCTCTTCTGAAGATTTTCTGTACATTTGTATAGAGTAGTCTGTTTTCATGATAGTGGGATTACAATCTATACAAAAACAAACATCATGGCTATTGAGATTCTAGCTGACAAAACTGCAATTACCCACCGGGCTTTAGAGATCGTTTTAGAACTTTACCAACAGGCGATCGCCACTCGTGGTTTATTTAGTTTAGTGGCAGCCGGTGGCAGTACGCCTAAACTGTTGTATCAGGCTCTGGCTGCCCAAGACTTAGATTGGCACAAAGTTCATGTGTTTTGGGGTGATGAGCGCTATGTGCCGGTCACTGATCCCCAGAGCAATCAGGGCATGACCCTGGCAGCTTGGTTAGACCATGTGGATATTCCCAGGGCGAATATTCATCCCATGCTTACTGATGCCGAAGAGCCAGCGATCGCGGCCGCTAGCTATGAACAGAAGATTCAGGGCTTTTTTGGTGCTGACACACCGCCAGTTTTTGACCTCATTTTGCTCGGTATTGGCGATGACGGCCATACGGCCTCTTTATTTCCCCATACTGCTGCTCTAACCGTGAGCGATCGCTGGGTTACTGTAGGCAAAAAAGATGAGCAACCGCGTCTTACCTTGACTTACCCCCTGATCAATCAGGCTAGACAGATCCTATTCCTGGTAGACGGTGAATCCAAAGCGCCCGCTGTAGCTGCAATCTTGGGGGCAGACCCTGTAGATCTGCAGCAATACCCAGCCAGAGGCATAAACCCTGGGGCTACCTGGCTAGTATCAGAGAGTGCGGCTGCCCTACTGCAATAGCCTTGAAATCATTGGGAATCATTCTCAGACTGGGGTGCGAGTGCTGGCAGTCGGGGTATTGGTGGGTTGGTCTAGATGTTCTTCTAGTTCATTTTCTAGTTCAATGGTGAGAATATCTGGGGTAGGGCGCTGAAAAATCATTGCTACTAGCCCAGTTGCACCCTCTCGAACTAAATCCTCTTCAAACCCTGGCTTAGCCTGTTCGGCTTCCGAGCGGCTGAAATATGGGCCAAAGTAGTAAATACAGCGCGGCGATGCAGTTGAAATTTCAATCCAGAAAGCCAAGCCTAATCTTTCTAACAGTGATATGAAAAAAT